>JBAWXQ010000219.1:0-4887 GCA_037144015.1 bacterium | reverse complement strand
TCCTCACGGCAACGAGTGGCCGCGAGGCTATCGAACTGCTCAAGCAGTACAAGCCCGACCTGATTCTACTGGATGTGCTGATGCCGGACTTGGACGGTTTTGAAGTCTGCCGGATGATCAAGGCAGATGCGGCATATGCCGGCATGCCGGTCATTTTTCTGACGGCGCTGGATACGCAGGCTGGAGAGATGCAGGGACTCGAGCTTGGCGGGATTGATTATGTCGCCAAGCCGTTCAACTTCCCTCTGCTCAAGCTGCGGGTGCGTAACCATCTGCTGTTGAAGGAGCAGCGGGATCTGCTGGCAAGCCAAAAGGCGGCGCTCGAGGCGGCGCTTGCACGGGTCAAACAGCTGGAGGGGATTATTCCGATCTGCGCGTACTGTAAGAAGATCCGGGACGACAAGCAAAGCTGGCATCAGCTGGAGATCTATATCAGCGATCACTCCGAGGCTCTCTTTAGCCACGGCGCCTGCCCGGACTGCCTGAAAGAGCAGATGAAGATCATGCAGAAAAACTAGCAGCTTTTTCGGCGCAAAGTTTGTGAAGGTACAGCGCTAAATCCGACAAGCTGCTAGCAGCCGGCCAGCGCATCGAGCATGAGGCAGGTGTAGGCCATGTCGGACTGGAACTGATCGAGGCCGAACGATTCGTTGGGCGCGTGGATGGAATCCTCCTCGCGGCCGAACCCGACCAGAAGCGGCGACGCGCCGGAGACATCTCGCAAGGCGCCGACCACCGGGATGGAGGCGCCGATCCACTTGAAGACCGGGCCGCGGGGGTCAAGCTGCTGCAACACATCCTGGGCCAGGCGCATCGCGGGCGTGTCCACCGGCAGGCGCAGGGCAGGGGCGCCGGCCGAAACGTCTGAGAACTCCAGGCTCAGCCCCGGCGGGCAGTGCGCACGCAGGTGATCGATGACCTGCTGGCTGCTGTCGCGCGGCGACTGGCCCGGGCAGAGGCGCATGCTGAGCTTGGCTACGGCATGGGACGGCAGCACGGTCTTGGCGCCCGGCCCGCCGTAGCCGGAATGCACGCCGTTGACCTCGATGGTTGGCTGGAAGCCGCTGCGCTCGACCGCCGACACGCCGGCCTCGCCGCCGACCGGCGCCACGCCGATCTCCCGCTCATACTTTTCCGCATCGAAGGGCTCTGCCAGGGCAAGCTCCAGCTCCTTCGCCGTGGCCGGCACGACGCGGTCCAGGAATCCGGGCACCGCGATCCGGCCGCGCTCATCGTGCAGGCTGGCCAGGAGGCGCGCCATGCCGGCAGCGGGGTTCGGGGCCAGGCCGCCGTGCGTGCCGGAATGCAGGTCGCGGGGCGGGCCCTTCAGGGTGACGGTCATGTGGCTGATGCCGCGCAGGCCGGCGATGATGGCCGGCCGGCCGGACTCATGGACCTCCGAGTCGCAGACCATCAGGACATCCGCCTGCAGTCGCGCTCGCAAAGCGGACAGGCTCGAAAGCAGGCCGCCGCTGCCCGACTCCTCCTCGCCATCGAGAACCAGACGGATCGTGGGGATCTCGACGCCGGCGTCGATCAGTGCGGCTACGCCCTGCAGCGAGGCAAAAAACTGCCCCTTGTTATCCGAGGCGCCGCGCGCATAGACACGCCCATCGCGAAGCTCGGGCTCAAAGGGGTTGGATTTCCACAGCTCCAGCGGATCGGCCGGCTGCACGTCGTAGTGGCCGTAGAACAACACGACCGGCGCGCCGGTTTTTCCCGGCCGCTCGGCCAGCAGCACAGGCTGTCCGCCGGTCAGGCGGACATCAGCCACAAAGCCCAGCGGGCGGAGCCAGCGCTTGAGCCAGGCCGTGCACTGGGAGCATTCGCGCAGCCGCTGGCGGTCGGTTCCGATGGTGGGAATGCGAAGCAGTTCAAACCAGTCGGACAGGATGGTTTCGCGATGAGTGTCAAAATAGCTGCGGGCCAGGTCGGGTGTGAGCATGCGGTCTCCCTAGTCGTCGTCGGCATCGCGGCGCAGCCGGCGTGAGGAATCCTCCGTGCGCCGCCGCTCGTCGCGAGCCTGCTGGGCCAGGAGCTTGTCGAACAGCGTGTGCAGTTCCGCGGCTGTGCGCTTGACGTCGAACTTGTCCAGCACATGCTGCCGACCGGCTGCACCCATGCGTCGGGCGGCATCCGGCTGGTTGATCAGCTGCAGCGCCTGCCGGGCAAAGGCATCCGCGTCGCCGGGATGCACAAGATGGCCGGCGACGCCGTTCGGCACAACGCACCCCGGCCCTGCGCTCGTGGCTGCGACCACCGGGATTCCGGATGCCATGGCTTCGCACAAGACGCGGCCGAACGGCTCGTTCGCGGCAGGATGAACCAGCACGTCGAGCGCGGGAAGCAGCGGCGCAAGGTCATCCAGGTCGCGCACCCAGGTAAGGCTTCCAGACAGCCCGGATGCGGCGATCTTCTCTTCGAGGCCAGCGCGCAGTTTCGGGTGATCGCGGAACAGGTCGCGCCCCGCGATGACAAACTGCACGTCGCCGCGGGCCTGGTGGATGGCGGCGGCGAGCGTGAGGAAGAAGCGGTGCCGCTTCCAGGGGACCAGGTGGGCAGCCATGCCGACCAGCGGCGCATCCACAGGCAGCTGGAACATCCGGCGCGCGGCCGCGCGGTCGCCGGGACAGAAGTGCCCGGTGTCGATTCCGTTGCGGATCAGGCGCACTTTCCGGAGCTGAAACGTGGGATCGATCTCGGTGAGGTGCTCCGCAACCGGCTCCGAGATGCCGACAATGCAGGCGACGCGGCGCGCCAGGTAGCGCACAGCGGAGAACCGCATGTTGAGGTCGCGCACATGCCAGACCACCGGGCGCCGGTTCCGGAACATGACGGCCAGCAGGGCAGGCGTCAGCCCGTTGGCATGGATGATCTCCGGGCGCACGGCGCGGACGGCGCGAACCAGGGCAAACAGGGCGGAGACAAAACGCGCGGCTTCCAGCAGCATTCGCGGATGCAGGCTGCGATGCAGGCGCACCGCCGGAATGCGCCGTACCGGCACACCGGCAGCCAGCAAGCCCTCCGCCAGCGGCCCGGCCGGCACAGCCGCATGCACCTGAATGCCGCGTGCCTGCAACGCCACCGCCAGCTCCAGCAGGCTGCGTTGCGCGCCGCCAAGCTGCGACGCACTGTCGATCAGTAGGATCTTCATGCGTTCACCTGTAAACCAATATCTATAGCATACGCGACAGCGGCCCTTTGTGCAACAGCGGGGGCGCACCCCAACGAATGACACATTCAGGACACCGAGAGCACAGAGAACAACAGAGACCACAGAGAAATGCCTGTCCTCGGCCGGCGAGCCGGCCGCCGCAACAGCATGAAATTCGTCTGTGCGCTGGGGTCTCGGTGTCCTTTCACTTGATGCTGCAAGATGCTCAAGGAACTGCTGCCGCGGCGGCAATTGACCCGATGGTCGCGTCTTCTTGTTTAGCTGCGTCTGCCCTGCCGCCGGTGCCCGCTCATTGTGAGACAGGCACCCCCATCCTTCCTCTGCACCTCGCGCGGAACTGCCGCCCCCTGTCGCTAACCGACTACCACCCGGGCGCTTCTGGATTTATGGGGGGATTTGTTCTTTGTCGCGAGCTTTGTCGCGAGCTTTGTCGACAAAGTTCGCGACAAAGCTCGCGACAAAGATTGGGTTGCGGGCTGTCCCCCTAACTAGCCGCCTGGCCGGCGGCCAGCGCGGCGGCGGCCAGCGCGCCGGCCATGAGATTGGCGCGCCAGCCACGCTCGTTCCACAAGCGGCGTCCGTGCCAGGACCAGCGGTAAAACGGCAGAAACGGCGCCACCTCGCGCCGCCCGCCCGCTTCCAGCATCAGGTGTGCAGCCAGCGCAGCCACGGCTGCCATGCCGATCCAGCGGCCGCCGATGAGGAGCGCCGCCGCGGCCGCCAAGCCGGCCACAGGCAGGCTGTGCCCGGTGCCGGAGACCTGGCCCAGCTCCCGGCTCTCGATGCGCCGCCCGTTCGCGGCAAATTGCAGGTCCACGGGCGCGTCCGTGACGCGCAGCGGCAGCGGATGGCGCGGCGCAAAGGTTCCGGTTGCGGCAGCTTCGGTTGCCGGCGGATTCACGGGCGCGGATCGGCCGCACGGCGCCAGCGAGATCCTGAGGCAACGGTGACGGTCACAGTCGAGCTGATAGACCGTAAAGCCGCCCCCCGCCAGGGGCAGGGGATTGAGGCGCACCACGCAGGGGCGCCCGTTGTCGCGCGCCCGCTGCAGCGCCAGCCGCACGCCGCGGGCCATCATCGCCGGCTCCGGCGCGAGCGGATCCGGCGTGACCGTGATGTCCGGCTGCGGGGCCAGCTGCCGCACCCACCAGTCGACCACATCCGGCAGCACACTTGCCACGGCGCCGGCGATGAGCGCGCCCGGCCGCGCCGGACCGGCGACGATTCCGGCCGCGGCCATGCCAACGAGGAGCTGGGTGGGCGTGCGCATGTGATTTCTGTCTGTAATTGAGACTTCGCCACCCGCTAGCTGCGGGTGGCCACTAGGTTCTGACCCCCACCGTAACGACTCAGGGATTCAGGAGTCAGAATTCCGCGCAGTGCGGATGGATCGAACCGCAGATTGACGATTGAAGATGTCTGAATCATGAAGGAATCGTTCCGCGAATACGGTGTTGACTTCAAAAATCGGCACTGGACATTCGTCAATCTGCGGTTCGCAGGTCGTCGATCAGTACCCCGTGCCGGGCTTCGTCAGGGACGGTTTCGGCCGACGGAGCACGGCCGCGTTCGCCTGTACATGAACTCATTTCTGTCGTTCGGATTAGATCGTTCCGGTGTAACATGCGATGCATTTGCGTCACATCTTTGTCGCGAGCTTTGTCGCGAGCTTTGTCGACAAAGCTCGCGACAAAGCTCGCGACAAAGATTGG
>JBAWXQ010000218.1:0-4900 GCA_037144015.1 bacterium | reverse complement strand
GAGTTTTCGCAACCCGCGGGCAGCGGGTTGCTCAACTAGCAGCCTGGTCGGCAGATAATTTGTGCTTTCACAAGGCTACGTCCGACAGGCTGCTAGAGCTCCACCTGCACGCCGAGTTCAACGACGCGGTTGGGTGGCAGGCCGAAGAATGCCGCGGCGCTCTGGGCATTGCGCGCGAGGAGGAAAAACAGGCGCCGCCACCAGTAGGTGGTGCGCCGGCCGCGGGAGATCACCAGCGACTCCTTGCCGAGGAAGTAGCTGGCGCGGTCCGGGTCGAACGGCCCATCCGGCAGATCGAGGCGCGCCAGCGTCTCGGGGACGGTCGGCGACTCCATGAAGCCGAACCGCAGGGTCACGCGGGTGATGCCAAACCCGAGCGGCTCAACCTCATCGCGCTCCGAGTCGAGGACGGTCGGGGTTTCCTCGGTCAGCACGGCCACGATGAGCGTGCGGGAGTGGAGGATCTTGTTGTGCCGGTAGTTGTGCAGGAGCGCGCGCGGCACAGCCTCGGCGCTGCCGGTCAGAAACACGGCCGTGCCCGGAACGCGCACCGGCTGCACATTGCCGACGTCCTGCACAAAATCCTTCAGCGGGAACGACTGCGACGCGATGGTCTTGCGCAGCAGGCTGCGCCCCCGGACCCAGGTGCCCATGAGCAGCACGATGGACGCGGCCAGGACCACCACGACCCACCCCCCGGACGTCAGCTTGGACAGGTTGGCGCCGAACAGGGCCGTGTCGAGCGCCAGAAACAGCAGCCCGACGCCATACAGGACCGGGCGCGGCACCGTCGGCCAGAAAGCCGGCGCGATCAGCAGCATCAGCAAGGTTGTGATGATCATGTCCGCCGAGACCGCGATGCCGTAGGCGGCCGACAGGCCGCTGGAGGTCTTGAACGCCAGGATCACGGCGACCGTGCAGGCAAAGAGCGCAAAGTTGATGAAGGGCGCGTAGACCTGGTTGATGGTGCTGGCGGAGGTGTGCACGATGCGCAGCCGCGGCCAGAAGCCCAGGCGCACGGCCTGGCGCGCCATGGAAAAGGTCCCGGAGATGACGGCCTGCGAGGCGATCGCCGTGGCCATGGTGGCCAGCGCCACCAGCGGGGCGAGAAACCAGCCGGGCGCGAGCCGGTAGTAGAGGTTGCTCGGAATCGTGTCGGCGTGCAGCAGGTAGGCGCCCTGCCCCATGTAGTTGAGAAACAGCGCCGGGAACACGAAGGCGAACCACGTCTGCCGGATGGGGCGCTTGCCGAAGTGTCCGATGTCGGCGTACAGCATCTCGGCGCCGGTCAGCGCGAGGAAAACCGTGCCGATCAGCGCAAAGCCCACCCAGCCATTTCCGGCCAGCAGGCGCACGGCATGGACGGGGTTCAGCGCCGCCAGGATGTCGGGCGACCGGATGATGGCGCCAAGGCCCAGCACCGCGCTGACGCCGAACCAGGCCAGCATGACCGGGCCGAACAGCAGGCCGATCCGGGTGGAGCCGCGCGACTGCAGCAGGAACAGCACGGTCAGCAGGCCGATGGTCACGGGCAGCACGAGCGGCTTCAACGCCGGGGTGATCGCGTTGAGCCCCTCCACGGCGCTGAGCACGGAGATGGCCGGGGTGATCACGCTGTCGCTGAACAGAAGCGCCGCGCCGACAATCACGATGGCGCCCAGCGCGAAGCTGTTGCGCACCCGCTGCGGCCCCAGCCGCACGACCAGCGCCTGCAGCGCCATGATGCCGCCCTCGCCGCGGTTATCGGCGCGCAGCACGATCAGGACGTACTTGACGCAGACCACCAGCACCAGCAGCCAGAACAGGAGCGACACGGTGCCCAGCACATTCGCGGCCGTCAGGTCGAGCCGGTGCGTGCCGACAAAGCATTCACGCAGCGCATAGAGCGGGCTGGTGCCGATGTCACCGAACACAACGCCCAGCGCCGCCAGCATCAGGGCCAGCGTCCGCGTCCGGCCTTCGGATTCCGCTGCGCCGGCATCTGTTTTGACGTCGTTACTCATCGATTCCGGAACCACGCCCTGGACGCAACGCTGCCCACACCTGAACAGACTGCATTAGGGCCGCAGGCCGGAAAGCAAGCGCCGGAGCCCCGCAAAGCGAAACGGCGGCCACGTCCGTCTGGACGCCGCCGCCGCTGGAATCAACCACCGCATTCACGGTTGCCTGCTATGCCGATTTCTCGGCCTTGGCCTTGCCGGCGGCCTTCTTCACATTCACGGCCGCAGCCGGGTCAGCCGCCGCGGCAGCCGCATCCGCGCCGGCGGAGGGTGCGGCAGCCGGCGTGACCACGGTGACCCACTCCAGGATGGCCATGGTCGAGCCATCGCTCGTGCGCCGGCCCAGCTTGGCAATGCGGGTATAGCCGCCCGGGCGGCCGGCCAGCGTGGGGACAACCGTCTCGAACAGGCGGGCAACAGCCGCCGGGCTGCGCAGGCGCGCGGCCGCGAGGCGGCGGTAATTCACGTTCGCTTCCTTGCTGGCCAGCCCCTTACGGGCCAGCGTCACGATCTTTTCCGCATCCTGACGGGCCACTTTGGCCTTGGACAGCGTGGTTTCAATGCGATCCCGCAGGATCAGATTGGCGACCAGCGACCCCAGCATCTGTTCGCGGTGGGACGTGGACCGGCCGAATTTCTTGGCGACTCTTCTGTGGCGCATGACTCAATGCTCCATGTGGGCAACGCCGCGACAGGCGGCGTCCGGGGTTCGCAACGCAGGACCGGAAGGGGCTACTCCTCGGGCGGATTCTTCTTCTTCGCGGCCGCCATGACTTCGAGCATCTCGGCGTCGAATTTGTATCCCAGGGAGAGGCCGAGCTCCAGCAGCTTGTCCTTGATCTCGTTAAGCGACTTCTTGCCGAAGTTGCGATACTTGAGCATGTCCGCCTCGCTCTTCAGCGCCAGCTCGCCGACGGTGGTGATGTTGGCGTTATTCAGGCAGTTGGCGGCGCGCACGCTGAGCTCGATCTCGTTGACGCTCATGTTGAGCACCTTGCGGATCCGCTCGCGCTCCTCGTCGACCTTGCGCTCGGCTTCCTCAAACTCGACCACTTCCTCGCTGTAGTCCACGAAGACGTCGAGGTGGTGGCGCAGCACGGCCGCGGCGGTCTTGAGGGAGTCGTCCGGCGTGACGCGCCCATCCGTCCAGATGTCGAGGATCAGCTTCTCGTAGTCGGTGCGCTGGCCGACGCGGGTGTTTTCCACGGCAAAGTTGACACGCGCCACAGGCGAGAAGATGCTGTCGACCGGAATGCGGCCGATCTCCTGCTCGGTGGTCTTGTTCCACTCGGCCGGGAAGAAGCCACGGCCGGTGCGGATCTCGACCTCCATGTCCAGTTCGCCGTCCACGTCCAGCGTGGCAATATGCTGTGCGGCATTCAGCACTTCCACGCTGTTGTCGAGCTGGAAGTCTCCGGCCGTGACCGTGCAGGGGCCCTTGCGCTTGAGCGCAATCCAGCGCGGCGAGCGGTTGTAGCTTCGCAGCAGCACGCGCTTGAGGTTCAGGATGATGTCGGTGACATCCTCGCTGACGCCATTCAGCGCGCAAAACTCGTGCCCCGCGCCCTTGATGCGCACGGACGTGATCGCCACGCCCTCGATCGAGGAAAGCAGGACCCGGCGCAGGGAGTTGCCGACGGTGCGTGCGTAACCAACCTCAAAGGGTTCGGCCACAAAACGCGAGAACGTGGGCGTGGCGGTGGTCTCGTCCTTGACCACGCGCTTGGGCATCTCAAATCGGCTGAGTCGAATCGGCATGTTTCGTCCTTTCAGGCGCATCCCCGCGGCAGCGCGGCGCGCCCATCACGCGACCTAGCGCGAGTAGAGTTCCACCACGGCCTGTTCATTCACGATCGGTGCGATCTGCTCGCGCGTCGGCACGGACAGCACCTCGCCACGAAAAGCCTTCTTGTCCAGCGCCAGCCAGCCGGGCGTCTGCTGCGTCGAGGCGGCCTCGATCGCACGGGTGGCGAGATCGCGGCTGCGCGCCTGGTTGCGCACCTCCACCACGTCGCCCGCCTTGAGAATGATCGACGGCACGTTGGCCAGCCGGCCGTTGACCGCGATGTGGCGGTGCAGCACGAACTGGCGGGCAGCGCGGCGCGAGGCGGCAAAGCCGAGCCGGTACACCAGGTTGTCAAGCCGGAGCTCGAGCATCTGCAGGAGCAGTTCGCCGGTGACGCCCTGACGGCGCAACGCCTCGCGGAAGAAGCGCTTGAACTGCACCTCCTGCATGCCGAACTGGCGGCGCAGGCGCTGCTTTTCGCGCAGCTGGGCGCCGTACTCCGACATCTTGCGCGCACGGCGCGCCACATGCATGCCGGGGGCGCCATGCCCCTGGTCGATTGCACACTTGGCCATGTAGCAGCGTGCGCCCTTCAGGAACAGCTTCATCCCCTCGCGGCGACACAACCGGCAGGCGGGTCCTGTATACCTACCCATTAGACTCTCCTTCTCTTGCGCGCACGGCAGCCATTGTGCGCAATCGGCGTGCAATCGCGAACCACGCTGATGTGAATTCCGGCGGACTGAATCGCGCGCACGGCGGACTCGCGGCCGGCGCCAGCGCCCTGCACGCGAACTTCAACCTCGTGCATGCCCTTGGCCACCGCCTGGCGGGCGGCGTCCTGGGCGACCATGGTGGCCGCGAACGCCGTGCACTTGCGCGACCCGCGGAACCCGGCCTTGCCGGCCGAGCTCCACGCGATCACGCCGCCGCGCGCATCGGTGATGGAAACAAGTGTGTTGTTAAAGGACGAGCGGACAAAGGCGATGCCGGACGGGATCGACTTGGCTTTGCCCTTGCGGACCTTTGCGTCCGCCGCGGCCTTGGCCTTGGCTTCTTCGCTCTCGCCCAGAATGGCCGCCGCTTCACTGACCACGGGGGCCGGCGCGGCGGG
>JBAWXQ010000217.1:0-4906 GCA_037144015.1 bacterium | reverse complement strand
CCGGGAGGGCGGAGAGGTCGCGCAGCGTCGTCCGCAGCGCGGGGTGAAGTTGGCGAAAACAGCCGAATAGCTCGGCGTAGTACGCCTGGCGCTGCGCGTCGGGTTCGAAGCTGCGCACCCTCCTGACGTGCGCGGCGACGGCGTCGTCCGGCGAGCCGTAGCAGCCTGTCGCAATCCCCGCCAGCATGGCGGCGCCGGTCGCGCCGCACTCGGACGTCGCCAGGCGCACGAAGGGCACCCCCAGGATGTCGGCCTTGATCTGCAACCAGGCGTCGGAGCGCGCACCGCCGCCCGAGGCGACGAACTCCGTGGTATCGATGCCGAGGCGGCGCAGGGCGGCGACGCCTTCGACGAAGTGGAAGGTCGCGCCTTCCATGATCGCCTTCAAAATCTCGCCGCGCGTCGTGGTGGACTTCAGTCCCGCGATGACCCCCGACGCCTCGGGCAACCGTTCCGGCCAGGGCGGCGGATCGAAGTGCGGCAGGACGAGCAGCCGCGTGGGCGCGTCCGGGATCTCCGCGGCCAGCCGGGCATAGAGATCGGGCGCCGCGACCTCGGCTGCGGCGAACGTGTCGCGGAACCAACGCACCAGACTGCCCGACTGGTTGAAGAGGAACGAGACGCAGAGGCCCGGCAGGACGTGGCGCTCCACGTTGAGCCGTTGCGGGAACAGCGCCAGCGGATCGTCCGGCGTGCGGTAGACCGGGGTGATACACTCGTACGTCCCGATGCCGCACACCGCGCGTCCCGGCGCGACGCAGCCGCACCCCAGCGCGTTCAGGCACTGGTCATGCCCTCCGGCGACGATGGCGACCCCTGGCGGCATGCCCAGCTCCGCCGCCATGGCGGCGGATACGGTTCCCACGACGATTCCTCCGGGAACGATCCGGCCAAGCCGCGCGCGGTCGAGTTCCGCCCACGCCAGCAGGCGTTCCGACCAATCGTCGGCCTCGAAATCGAACAGGTGGGTCCGGCTGGCATGCGAGTTGTTGCAGGTCGGTTCGGCTCCGAGCATGAACCCGGCGAAGTCGCTCCACGTCAGAAACAGCTCGGCCCTGGCGTACAGCGCGGGCTCGTGCTCGCGCAGCCAGAGGAGTTTCGGCAGCGTGTACTGCGGGCCGGCCAGATTGCGGTTGATGCGGTAAAACGCCTCCTCGCCGAAGTCCCGTATCAGCGCCTCGGCGTACTCGCCGCCGCGCGGGTCCGAGCTGAGAATGCTCGGCCCCACGATGCGCCGGTCGCGCGTGACCGGCACGACCGCCTCGCCCAGGGCGCTGACGCACAGGGCCGTGACGGGGTCGGCACCCGTGGCGTGCATGGCGCTCCGGATGACCTCGCACGCGCCGCGCCACACCGCGGCGGCATCAAACTCGCACAGCCCTGCCGCGGGGTGGTGCGGCCGATGCTCGCAGGCAGCATGCCCCAGACAACGGCCGTCCTCCGAGAGAACAACCGCTTTGCAGCCGGACGTGCCGATATCGATGCCGAGCAGACTCATGTCAGACGACCCCGTACCCCAGATAGCCATTGCCGAAATACAGGGCGAATGTCGTCGTCGTGGCGTTCATGCTTCCACTCCAAGTTTCTCCGCCGAATGTTCGAGTTCCAGTTCGTCGCGCAAGAGGGTCAGCATCGTCCGGTACACGGCCTCGCGGGCGGCGTCCACGCCCCGGTTCAGGTTCGCCTCGTAGGGCTGGCGGATGGCGGTCGCGACGTTGATCTTCGCGATGCCGAGACGCACGGCAGCCAGCACGTCCGCCTTGCGGATGCCCGTGCCGCCGTGCAGCACCAGCGGGATGCCCGCCGCGTCCCGCAGGAGCGCGAGCCGTTCGAGGCTCAAGCGCGCCGCGACCTTGGCCTTGCCCCGGGTTGCCGCCGCGATCGCGCCATGGATGTTGCCGATCGCTACCGAAAGCCAGTCCACCCCTGTGGCCTGCACGAACGCCGCGGCCTCGTCAGAGTCGGTGAAGCCTTTCCCGGAGGCGAACAACTCGTCGTACGGCGGCAATGGGCCGGCCTCGTGCCCCAGCACGGCGCCCAGCTCCGCCTCGACCGGAACGCCGGCCGCGTGGGCCAGGTCGACGACCTCCTTCGTGCAGGCGGCGTTCTCCGCGAACGGCAGCCGCGAGCCATCCACCATCACCGATTCGTAACCAGCCGTGATCGCCCGGCCGATGATCGCGAGGTAGTCCACGCGCCGGTCATCCTCGTCCACGACCGGAACATGGTCCAGGTGCAGCCGGGTGTGTCGCTCCGACCGATGCCTCTCGTACTCGGCCGCGACCGCCTCCAAGCTGCGCGACTCGAACTTCTCCCATTCCAGCCGGGCCACCATGACGAGGCCGAAGGCGTCGCAGTCGCGCAGGGCGCGGACGACCGGTTCGAGCATCGGCAGGTAGGGAATGTTGAATCCCGGAATTGCAGGCCCCCCTCGGGCCGCACGTTCCATCCGTTGCGCTAAGGTAGGGCCGCTCATGATGTTCCCCGACCGCCCGCCCTTTGGTGTCCGGCGGTGGTGTAGACAGCGTCGTTCATTCGCGATATTATCGACGCTGGAGTCCGCGCCGGGAATGAGGCAGGCTGCTGGCCGCATGTGGAATCGTGCTAGCAACTTGTCGGACGTAGCCTCTGCGCTTCACAACCTTTGTGCCGACCCAGCTGCTGGTTTGCGCCGGGCAGTTTACGGAATAGAACCTCGTTCTGCAAGATGGAAACCAGGGCGCGCCGGCGCAAACGCGCCCCCCCCGAGGAACGACCATGCGACAAGAAACCATGACATCGAGAGAGCGCGTCATTCGCGCCCTGAACCATGAACCGGTCGACCGGGTTCCGATTGACCTGGGGAGCCACATGTCGACGGGCATTTCAATGTTCGCCTACTGGCGCCTGCGCGAACACCTCGGGCTGTCAACCAACCACATCCGGATCCCGGACATGGTGCAGTGCCTCGCCTATGTGGATGTCGATATCCTGGAGCGGTTTCATTGCGACTGCATCCTTCTGGAACCGCCCTACGCCAGAACATCGCGTTGGACCCCGCGCGGCCAATATACCTTCACCATCCCGGAAAAAGCCAATCCCCAACCCTGCGAAAACGGCGATTGGGTCATAAGGCAAAACGGCGCGTCCATGCGCATGCCCGCCAGCGGTTATTTCTTTGACGGCGCCTGGCTCAACGATTGGGGCGACGGGAATGAGGACGACCGCATTGCGCTGTACGCCAGGGAAGCCGAACGTATCTTCAAGGAAACGGACTACGCCACGAACCTGGTCGGATACAGCCACGGCCTCGGCCTCGGGTCGTATGCCGGAGGCGGCATCGATGAAGCCATACGTGCATTCGATAATCCAGAAGCCGTGCATGCCGACCGGGAGACGTCGTTGACGAACAATATCCGGCGCATGGGCAAAATCATTGACCGTTTCGGCCCGTACATCCAGCTCGTGACGATGTCCGACGATATGGGCTCGCAGAACGGGCCCCTGTGCAGCCCGGCCTATGTCGAAGAGTTCTCGATGCCCTACTACAAACGCTTCTGCGAATTCCTCCATGCCAACAGTGACATCAAGGTCTTCCTGCACAACTGCGGCTCGATCAAACCCCTGATTCCCATGCTGATCGAGGCCGGAATCGATGTCCTTAACCCGGTGCAGATCTCAGCCGGCAACATGGATCCGCAGGAATTAAAGGACGAGTTTGGCAACAAGATTTGTTTCTGGGGTGGCGGTTGCGACACCCAGAGTGTGCTAGGCGTGTGCACACCGGAGGACGTGAAAGACAACGTCCGAAAACTGGTGCGAACGTTTAAGAAGGATAGCGGCTTTGTCTTCAACCAGGTTCACAACATCATGGGCAACGTCCCTGCCGAAAACATTGTCGCCATGCTGGACACGGCCTATGCTGAGGGTTTCTGTTAAATTATTAGACAGCGCCGAGAACATAATGTCTGTGCAAAAAAAAATTATTCCCTCTGCGTTTGTGACAGACGTGGCCCGTTGTGCTCTGCACCACCCCGGCGAGCTGCGCCGGGTGAGCGCCAGGCATTGGATCGTGAAGTTCTCGTTGCGCGGATCGGCCACCGTCAATCCGGGGCATGATCCGTTTTCGGTGGCCCCTTTGGACGTGCTGGCCTATGCGCCGGGCGTGGTCGAGCATTTCACCGCCGCGGACTCGTGGGTGTACCGCTGGGTCTGGTTCGACGAACGTCCCGACCTGCTCATGCTGCTGGACTGGCCGGCGGTCTCTGGCGGCGTCCGGCGTCTGCATGTGCATGAACCCCGCATCTGGGCGCGAGTCAAATCGACGCTGGACGAACTGGACCGGGTGTTTAACCGCTATGCGCCGCGCCGTCGCATCGATCTGTGCTACAACCTGCTGGAGAAGAGTCTGCTGTGGCTGGACGAGGCGAATCCCAAAACGCACCTTCCGGCGCAGGACCCTCGCGTGGCGCTCGCCGTTACCTTCATGCGCGACCGGTACGCCGATCCGTTGAACCTGCGCGACATCGCCCAAGCCGCCAACCTTTCGCCGAGCCGGCTCGCGCACCTGTTCAAGCATGTGGTCGGCGCCGGCCCCATGCACTACCTGCAGAGCATCCGGCTCGAGCGCGCCGAGCTGATGCTGCTGACCACGGACGCCAAGATGGAGACGATCGCGACGGCCTGCGGCTTCTGCGACGAGTTCTATTTCAGCAACGTCTTCGCCCGTCATTTCGGGCAGCGGCCCTCGCGCTACCGCGGTTCCTCGTGAACACCCATGCAGCAGAAATACTCATGCAGTCAGCCGTGCCACACATTTTTCCGCGTCCGGGAAGACCCTAATATACACGCGTAGGGCGTACAATCAGCAATTCGCATTATGGCCTCCAGACGGGTAACGGACGGGACGGAGCCCGTCCCTCCAGAA
>JBAWXQ010000216.1:0-4917 GCA_037144015.1 bacterium | reverse complement strand
TCCAACTATCGGATTGCCCGCGACAGGGTTACATGCTATCTAAAGCGGCGCGTGTTGCCGGAGAAGTCAGAATGCGCCACGCCAGGGTCCGGCCGCGGACACCGAGAGGTTTTTGTGCATCTTAAGTCACTCGAAATCAACGGGTTCAAGAGTTTCGCCGACCGGACCCGGCTGCTGTTTGAACCGGGCATGGTGGCGATTGTCGGCCCGAACGGCTGCGGCAAGAGCAACGTCTCCGACGCCATTCGCTGGGTTCTCGGTGAGCAGCGCCCCACGGCCCTGCGCTGCTCCAAGATGCAGGACATCGTCTTCAACGGCACCGACACCCGCAAGCCGCTGGGCATGGCCGAGGTCAGCATCACCTTCGCCGACTGCGAGGGCGTGCTCACGACCGAGTTCGACGAGGTCACCATCACGCGCCGCGTGTTCCGCTCCGGCGAGGGGCAGTATTTCCTCAACAAGAACCTCTGCCGCCTGCGCGACATCCACCGCCTCTTCATGGGCACGGGCATCGGCACCACCAGCTACTCGGTCATGGCCCAGGGGCAGATCGACGCCATTCTCTCCTCCAAGCCCGAGGACCGCCGCGCCATCTTCGAGGAGGCCGCGGGCATCACGAAGTTCAAGGCCGACCGCAAGGAGGCGCTGCGCAAGCTCGAGCAAACCGACGCCAACCTGCTGCGCCTCGCCGACGTCATCCGCGAAGTCAAGCGCCAGATCGGCTCGCTCCAGCGCCAGGCCGGCAAGGCGCGGCGCTACCGCGAGCTCCGCGACGAGCTGCGCGGGCTCGATCTCTTTGTCACGCGCCGCAAGCTGGCCTCGTTCGATGTCCGCATCCGCGAGCTCGACTCCGAGACCATCCAGCTCGCCGCCTCGCTGGCCGCACGGCAGGTGGACGTGGCCAGCGGCGAAAAGGCCACCGCCGCCATCCATGAGCAGATCCTGCAGGCCGAGCACCGGATCGGCAGCCTGACGCAGTCCGCCGCGCAGGCCGACAGCCAGCTGGTCCGCGCGCAGGAAGTGACGCGCGTCAACGAGCAGCGCATCGCCGAGTACCGCGTATGGGCCGAGCGCGACACGCGCGAAATCTCCGCCACGCGCGAGCAGATCGGCGTCCTGCGCACGCAGCTCACCGACCTGAAGGCCCGCCAGGCCGGGCTGCGCGCGCAGGACGAGGCCGCCCGCACGGCGCTGCAAACCGCCCAGGCGCAGTACGAAGAGCACCGCCAGGCCGTGGACCAGGCGCGCGCCGACGTCCAGCGCATGCGCGAGGAGGCCGTCGACCGCGAACGGCGCGCCGCGGCCATCCAGAACCAGCTCTCCGCCATGGAATCCCGCCAGCGCGAAACGCTGATCCAGCGCGAGCGCCTCTCGGCCGAGCATGCCCAGCTCGCCCGCGCCCTGGAGCTGGTGGCCAGCACGCGCAGCGAGGTGCAGCTGCAGCTCGACCTGCGGGCGCAGGACGTCTCCACGCACGAAACCCGCCTCCAGGACATCGAGGGCGAGCGGGCCGAGATCACCGCCGAGCTGCGCACGGCGCAGGAGGAGCTCAGCCGCCTGCAGTCGCAGATCGCCGCCCGGCGCGCGCAGGTCGACCTGCTGTCCGACCGCGACGAGACCGCCGAGGAGTACCTCGAGGGCGCGCGCCAGCTGCTCGACCCCGCCAACCCCCTGCAGATCGACAGCCACGCCGTGCTCGGGCCGCTGGCCGAGCAGCTCACCGTGCCCCAGAATCTCCGGCTGGCGGTCGAGGCCTCCCTGCGCGCCTGGATCGATGCCGTGGTCGTGCGCCACGACGCCGACGCCCGCACGCTGGTGGACAAACTCCTCGCACAGGGGCGCCAGATGGCCGCGCGCCTGGTGATTGCCGACGGCAAGGACGCCCGCCGACCCCCGTGCCCGGACGGGCTGCAGCCGCTTCTGGATGCCCTGCAGATCGCGCCCGAGTTCGCACCGGCCGCCTCGCGCCTCCTGGGGCACGTGTTCCTGGCCGACACGCCCGCCGGCGTGCCGCAGCCGCTGCCGGCCGGCTGCACCGTGGTGACGCGCAACGGCGCGGTGTTCCACGCCAACGGCTGCATCGAAGTCTGGATGCCCGACCGGGCCGTCTCCAGCCCCCTCGCCCGCCGCATGCTCATTGCCGAGGGGACGACGCTGCTCGCGCAGATGGAAAAGGATCTGGCCGCCGTGCGCCACCGCATGGAGGAGCGCAACAGCCGCTCGTCGGCGCTGGCCATCGCTTTGGTCGACGCGCGGCGCGCCTGCGACGAGGTGCGCCGCCAGGCCGCCCACAAGGAGGGGGAGCTCCAGACCGTCGCGCGCGACGCCGACCGCGCCCGGCAGCGCCTGGACGTGGTCGCGCACGAGCTCGAGACGCTCAACCTCTCCACGCGCGAGGATGACGGCCGCAAGAGCACCTGGGCCGCCGAGCTCGAGCAGCTGACCGCCACGCGCGGCTCGCTCGTCGAGGGCATCGCCGCCCGCTCCGGGGAGCTTCACGCGCTGGAGAGCGCCTTTGGCGCACGCACCACCGTCCTGACCGAGGCGCGCATCCAGACCTCCGCCGTGGTGCAGCAGTGCGAGCACACGGCCTCGCAGGCCGAGGCCGTCACCGTGCGCCTCGCGGAGCTCGACCGCACCCTGGAAGGGCGCAACCAGGGCGTGCAGTCGTACGACGAGGGGATCCAACGCCTCGCCGCCGAGAACGCTGAGCTCGCCTCCCGCCTGGATGAAATGCGCGGCGAAGCGAACGCCTTTCACGCCCAGGTCGAAGTGGCCCGCAAGGCGCGCACCGCCACGGCCCGCGAACTGGATCGCGCCGAGGCCGGCCTGGCCGAACACCGGCAGCTGCTGGATGCCAGCCGCACGCGCAAGGCGGCGGCCGACGTCGAACTCGCCGAGAGCCGCATGCTCCGGCAGAACCAGTTCGACCGTATTCACAACGAGTACAGCCTGTCGCCCGCGCAGCTGGTTGCCGAGGCCGACCCGGCCTGGCCCGGTGGCCAGCCGCCTGCCATCGAGGAGGCCGAGGCGCGCATCGCGAAGCTCAACAGCGACATCCACGACATGGGGCCGGTGAACCTCGTGGCCATCGAGGAGTACAAGGAGCTCGAGGAGCGCCACGCCTTCCTGCACGCGCAGGAAGCAGACCTGATCAAGGCCAAGGGACAGGTCATGGACCTGATCCGGATGATCAACAAGAAGACCTCGGAGATGTTCCAGGCCACATTCGAGCAGGCCAACACCAACTTCGAGCGCATGTTCGGCAAGCTGTTCAGCGGCGGCACCGCCAGACTCGTGCTGCTGGAGAACCCCGAGGATCCGCTGGAGTGCGGCATCGACATCATCGCCCGCCCGCCCGGCAAGCGCCTGCAGACCATCTCCCTGCTTTCCGGCGGCGAGCGCACCATGACCGCCGTGGCCCTGCTGTTTGCGATCTTCATGATCAAGCCGGCCCCGTTCTGCATGCTGGACGAGCTGGACGCCGCGCTGGACGACTCGAACATCGGCCGGTTTGTGCAGCAGCTCAAGGAGTTCCTGGTGCATTCGCAGTTTCTGATCATCACGCACAACCACCAGACCATCGCCAGCGCCGACATCGTCTATGGCGTCACCATGCCCGAAAAGGGGATCTCCAAGGTCGTCTCCATGCGCCTGAAGGAGATCGGCGTGCGCGAGCTCGACATCGACACCACGCCCGAAGCACAGGCACAGGCCGCGGCGGCAACCGATGCGCCGCCCCCCAGGCGATCCCGCCGGCGCGCCGGCGCGCCGGCGGCCGCCGGCGCAGCCGCGGATCAGCCGGATCCGTTTGATCAGCCCGATCCGGCCGACCAGCCCGACGATCAGCCCGACGACCCGCCTGAGGACCAGGCCGGGGATTCGCCGCCTCCGCCCGCGCCATGAGCACACCTGCCACACGGTTGCATGCCGTTGCGCGGCAGGCAGCGCAACGCGCCGGCGCGCATGTGCTGGCACACCTCGGGCGCCGGGGCGACATCGCACAGATGCTCCCCTGCGACATCAAGCACACGCTCGACCTGGAGGCGCAGGAAGTTGCCACAGCCACGATCCGGAGCGCCTTCCCGGACCATGCCATCCTCGGCGAGGAGACGGCCGACGCGCCGCTCCCGGCCACCGACGTGCGCTGGGTCATCGACCCGATCGACGGGACGGTCAACTTCACGCACGGGCTGCCGCTCTGGTGCTGCTCGGTCGCGGCGCAGATCAACGAGGTCACCGTGGCCGGCGTGGTCTTCGCGCCGGAGCTGGGCCTGCTCTTCGAGGCGCATGCCGGCGGCGACGCTACCTGCAACGGGCAGCGGCTGTGCGTCTCCGGAACCACCCGCGTGGACCAGGCCCTGGTCCACACCGGCGCCGACAAAAACGAGCCGGGAACGGGCGCGTTCCGCTTCTTCAGCTGCATCGCCGGGATGGTGCAGCGCCCGCGCGTGATGGGGTCAGCCGCGCTCGACATCTGCTGGGTCGCGGCCGGCCGCGCCGACGGCTACTTCGAGCCCGGCATCTACATCTGGGATATGGCCGCCGCCGGCCTGATCCTCGAGTGCGCCGGAGGGCGCTGCGAAGTCCTGCGCCGCGGCCCGGGCTACAAGCAGGCGACCCTCGCCACCAACGGCCGGATTCACCAGCCGCTGCGCGACGCCCTGACGCCGCTGCTCTAGCAGCTTGTCGGACTTAGCGCTGTACCTTCACAAACTTTGTGCCGACCAAGCTGCTAGTTGGGCCACCCGCTGTCAGCGGGTGGCGAAGACTCTATTCCAGACAGAAAATTTGCCTGTCCTCGGCCGGCGAGCCGGCCGCCGCAGCATGAAATTCTCTCTGTGCTCTCTTTCTTCCTCTGCGGCCTCCATGATCTTTTCTTCCGCTTTCACAACGTCTCCATTATGAGTCTGCGAC
>JBAWXQ010000215.1:0-4974 GCA_037144015.1 bacterium | reverse complement strand
CTGGCGTCGCAGAGCCCGCGCTTGATCCCGCTGCTGATCTTGCGCATAATCCATTTCTTGATCATGATGAAATTATCCGACCCCCCTCAGCCGGTGCTGCAAACGGTGGCGCTGACCCTGCGCTTCCCCGGCGTGGTTGCCTTGAACCGCGTGTCCTTCGACCTGCGGCGCGGCGAGGTGCATGCCTTGTGCGGGGAGAACGGCGCGGGCAAGTCCACGCTGATCAAGACGCTTTCCGGTTTGCATCCCGCCGGATCCTACGAGGGGCGGATCGTCATGGACGGAAAGCCCGTGGCCTTCCGGTCCATCGCGGAGGCCGGCGCCGCAGGCATGGCCGTCATCTACCAGGAGCTGGCGCTGGTCGATGACATGACCGTGGCGGAAAACATATTTCTTGGCGCCGAGCCGCGGCGGGCCGGCCTGATCGACTGGAGCCGGATCTACCATGAAGCGCAGGAGCTCCTGAAACGGTTTCACATTCGGATCGACCCGACCGCGCGGATCCGCGACCTGGGCATCGGTCAGAAGCAGCTGGTGGAGATCGCCAAGGCGCTGGGCAAGCGCCCCCGGATCCTGATCCTGGACGAGCCCACCGCCGCCCTCACCGGGCAGGAGGTCGAAATCCTGCTCGACATCCTGCGCGACCTGCGGCGCCAGGGGATCTCGTGCATTTACATTTCACACAAGCTGAGCGAGGTCTTCGGGATCGCCGACCGGATCACCGTGCTGCGCGACGGCCAGAGCGTGATTACGCTGGAGACGGCGCAAGCCAGCCCGCAGGAGGTGATCCGCCACATGGTGGGTCGGGAGATCTCCGACTTCTTTCCGCGACGCGCCTCTCCCGTGGGCGCGGCCCTGCTGACCATCGACGGCCTGTCGGTTGCCGCGACAGCCGGCGGCGAGGCCGTCCTGCACGACCTCCGGCTGGAGGTCAGGGCCGGGGAAGTGCTGGGGATCGGCGGGCTGATGGGCGCCGGCCGCACGGAATTGCTGATGCACCTGTTTGGCGCCTGGGGCCACCGCCTGTGCGGCGTCGTCACGCTGGGCGGCGTTCCCTGCCACGCCCCTTCGCCGGCCGCGGCCATCCGCGACGGGCTGGTGCTGGTGACCGAGGACCGCAAGCGCTACGGCCTGATCCCGGAGCAGGACATCGGGTTCAACCTGTCGTTGTCGTCGCTGCCCGCCCTGAGCACGCGCGGGTGGATCGATGCCAGCCGGGAGTTCCACGGCAACCGGCGCCTGGCCGACTTCCTGCAGGTGAAGGCGCCGGGCCTGGAAACACCGGTGCTGCAGCTCTCCGGCGGCAACCAGCAGAAAGTCGTGCTGGGCAAGGCGCTGATGACGAAGCCGCGCGTGATCCTTCTCGACGAGCCCACCCGGGGCATCGACGTGGGCGCCAAAGTCGAGGTTTACGAGCTGATCAACCGCCTGACGTCTGAAGGGCATGCCGTGGTTTTGGTCTCGAGTGAACTCCCGGAGCTCATGGGCATGAGCGACCGGATCATCATGCTGTGGGAAGGCCGCCTGGGCGGGGAGTTCTCCCGCAGCCAGGCCACGCAGGAACGCCTGCTGTCGGCCGCCATGGGAATGGGAAGGAGTTGAGCGATGCAGGCGGAATCCGGCGGACCCTTGCGGCTGCGTGACCTCTCGATGGTCGTCGCCCTGGCGGCCATCTGGGCGTTTTTTGCCGTCCTGAATCCGAACTTCCTGGGCGCGCGCAACCTGTCGATGCTGATGATCGACCTGTCCATCACCGCCGTGCTGGCGATCGGGATGCTGCTGATCATCGTGCCGGGGCAGATCGACCTGTCGGCCGGCAGCGGCGTGGGGCTGCTGGGCGGCATTGCCAGCGTGCTGGTCTTCGAGCGGCATGTGCCCGCCCCGCTGGCGCTGGCCTGCGCCCTCGTGCTGGGGCTCGCGCTGTGGACCGCCATGGGCTCGCTGATCGTCCGCGAGCGCATCCCGGCGTTCATCATCACGCTGGGCGGGCTGCTGATCTTCAAGGGCGCGCACTGGCTGGTCATCCGCAACGCCACGATCCCGGTCGTGCAGGGCGGCCACGCGAATCTCTATTCGCTGCTGACGACCTGGTATCTCCCCCCGCGCTACGGCTACCTGCTGGCCGGGGTGATCGTGGCGGCCTGCGTGGTGTCATCCCTGCGGGACCGCGCCCGGCGGCGGTCGTTCGGGTTCGCGGTGGCGGATGCCGAACAGCAGTTCCTGCGCCTGTTCATCACCGCGCAGGGCATCTTTCTTCTCGTCATGGTCGCGAATCTGTACCGGGGCCTGCCGCTCTCGACCATCATCCTCGGCGTGACGGCATTTGCCGTGCACACCCTCTGCCGCCATACGCGGTTCGGCCGCTACCTGTATGCCATCGGCGGCAACGAGGAGGCTGCGTTTGTCTCCGGGGTTCCCGTGCGGAAGGTGGTGATCGGTGCGTTTGCCATCATGGGTGGCTTCGTGGCCCTGACCGGGTTTCTCCAGACGGCGTACGCCGGCGCATCCACCACCACGGTGGGCAGCCTGATGGAGCTGGACGCCATTGCGGCCTGCGTCATCGGCGGCACCAGCCTGAAGGGCGGGCGCGGCACGGTAACCGGCGTGCTGTTCGGCGCGCTGATCATGGCCAGCCTGCTGAATGGCATGACGCTGCTGGCCGTCTCGCCCGAGGTCAAGTTCATCGCGCGCGGCGCCGTCCTGGCCCTGGCCGTCTGGAGCGACGTCCGGCTGTCCCGGAAATAGGGCGCACGGGCGTGGCGATGCCGGCCGAAGGGTGCGCCGCGCTACACAAACCGCACGGCGTGCCCCAGCCAGAAGAAGAACGCGACGGCCAGAAGGTGCACGATCCACCAGCCGGGCTTGTACAATCGGAAGCGTTTCATAAGCACCTCCACAGGCAATGGCCGAGGGCGTACACCGCCGAGATCACCGCCAGGTGGATCAGCCACCACCCCAGGCAGGGGTAGCGCCACCACGTTCCCGGCTGCGGGAGATTCGGGTCAACGCCGTGCGTTTCCAGGTCATACACAGCCTTGCCGATGAAGAGCTTGGCTCCCAGGATCAGGATGTCCGCCAGGGTGGTCTGGCACAGCACGGTTTGAAAGGTGGTTGTCTTGGGCCAGTGCGTGAACGAGAAGTGCGCCATGGTGATCGTGCCGACGATCACGAGCAGCCCGTTCAGGATGTAGCCGGCATCGAGCGTCTTCCGCGATGACAGCAGGCAGGGCACCAGCAGCATACCCAGGAGCCCGGCGACATAGGGGATGAAATTATAGCTGTGCTCCAGCGGCGGGTGGATCCGCAGGTGCAGCAGGAAGCCGCCCAGAGAGATCAGGACCAGCGAAGCCAGCAGGACGGATTTCATGTAGGTCTTGGCGGTCATGCGGTGTTCCTGAATCCGGGCGGGGCGCCCGGTTGTCAACTGTGCCGGCGCTGGTGCGACGGCGGGATCTTGAGGATGATGCGGTACTTGGCCACGGTGCGGCGGGCCACGTGGATCCCGGCCAGCTCGAGCTTCTCCTGGATGGCCTGGTCGGAGAGCGGGTCCGCGGGCGGCTCCTCCGCCACCAGGTGCGCGATGCGGTCCTGCACGGTCTTGTTGGAGACCGACGCCCCGGTGGAGGTGCGCAGGCCGGGCGTGAAGAAGAACTTCAGCTCGAAGACGCCGCGCGGCGTGGTCATGTACTTGTTGGCCACGGTGCGGCTGACCGTGGTCTCGTGCACGCCGACCTTGGCCGCCACCTCGGCCATGGTCATGGGGCGCAGGTGCGCGATCCCCTGGTCGAGGAAATCCTGCTGCGCGTTGACGATCTCCGTGGCGATGCGGTGGATCGTGCGCTGGCGCTGGTGGATGCTCTTGATCAGGAAGGCGCCGGCGCGGATGCGCTCGCGGATGTAGGACTTCACCTCGGCCGTGGTGCCGGGGTCCTGCAGGAGCTGGCGGTAGTGCGCGCTGATGCGGATGTGCGGGAGCTGGTCGTCGTCCAGGATCACGGTGTAGCGGCCGCTGATCCGCTTGACCATGACCTCGGGGGTCACATACTCGGAGAGCTCGGGCGAGAAGATGCGGCCGGGGCGCGGGTCCAGGGCGCGGATGAACTTCTCCGCCTCCTGCACCTCCTCCGGCGAGGCCTCCAGCTCCTTGGCAATGATCCGGTGCCGGCGGCCGGCCAGGTCGTCGAGGTGCTGCTCCACGATGCGGCGGGCCAGGCGCACCTGCGGGGAGTCGCCCAGCGACTCCAGCTGCAGCAGCAGGCATTCGCGCACGTCACGCGCACCCACGCCGGTGGGGTGAAACTCCTGGACCACGGAGAGGATGTCGTGGAGGTGATGGGGGTTGCACCCCATCTGCATGGCCAGCTCCTCCAGGTTGCCGGTGAAGTAGCCGTCGTCATTGATGTTGCCGATGAGCGTCTCGGCAAACTGCTTGTCCGGGTCGGACAGCGCCGTCAGCGTGATCTGCTCCAGCAGGTGGTCCTGCAGCGACACCGGCTGCTTCACCGAGTCGAGCAGGAACTGGTGGCGCTCCTCCGCATCTTCGGAATGCGGGGCGTTCTCGATCCCCTGCAGGAAGTAGTCGCGCCACTCCTCGTCCAGCTTAGCCAGGGCGTCGATGTCCTTGTTCTTGTCAAAATCGAGGGGGTCGTCGTCCGCCGTGACCGTGGCCGGCTGCTCGGCGTCCACCGAGACCTCGTGCGGGTCGGTCACATCCTCGATGGTCGGATTGGTCTCCATCTCCTCCTGAATCACGGCACGCAGCTCCAGCATCGGCAGTTGGAGCATTTCCAACGACTGGCGCAGCTGGGGCGCCAGGATCATCATCTGCCGCTGCTGCTGAAGAAGCGCAAGGGAGGGACCGGCCATAGGGATTACCATTCCGTCAACAAAGGAAAGATACACCTGCGACGCCGGAGGCCGCAAGATGGAAACGGGCAGTTGGAACGGAAGATGCTAGCAGCTTGTCGGACTTAG
>JBAWXQ010000214.1:0-4979 GCA_037144015.1 bacterium | reverse complement strand
TCAAGGTCGACCCCATCATGCTCGCCGACGGCCACTATCATGGCGCAGTTCACACGGTCAGCGACATCACCGAGCACAGGCAGGCGGTCGAGAAATTGCGTGAAAACGAACATTTTTTGCGGGAAGTGCAGGAGATCGCCAGCATGGGCAGCTATGTGCTGGATATCGCCGACGGGAGGTGGAAATCGTCCGAGGTGCTCGACCGCGTGCTGGGGCTCGGCCCGTCTTATGTGCGCTCGGTGGAGGGGTGGGTCCGGCTGATTCATCCCGACGAACGGGCCACGATGGCCGCATACTTCCGGGAGCATGTGCTTGGCCGCAAGCAGCTTTTTGTCAAGGAATACCGCATCATTCGCCAGAATGACGGGGCGGTGCGCTGGGTTTATGGCCGGGGCAAACTGGAGTTTGACCCCCAGGGTTGCCCGGTGAAAATGAAGGGAACCATCCACGACATCACCGAGCGCAAACTGGAGGCGGATGCTTTGCAGCAGAGCGAGGAGCGCTACCGGCTGATCTTCAACGCCTCCGGCGACGCCATGGTTTCCTGTGCCCTGTCCGAGGATGGCCAGCCGCATACATTCATCATGGTCAACGACGTGGCCTGCGAGCGCTATGGTTACGCGCGGGCGGAACTGCTGCGCATGACGCCGTTGGAACTCGATGCGCCGGAAGGACGGAAGGTGGCCACAGCGGCGATAAAGAAGCTGATGGCGGAGAAGCAGGCAACATGGGAAAGCTGGCATCAGACGAAGGACGGCCGGCAAATTCCCGTTGAAATTGTTGCGGTGCTGTTTTCGCTGCGTGGTGAACGCATGATTTTCGCGGTCGTGCGCGACATCACGGCGCGAAAGCAAGGTGAGGCGGAGCGCAATGCGCTCCAGGCGCAACTTGCCCAGGCCCAGAAGATGGAATCCATCGGCCGCCTCGCCGGCGGCGTGGCGCACGACTTCAACAACATGCTGCAGGTCATCCTCGGCAATGCCGATTTGTGCATGATGAAGGTTTCTCCGGAGAGTCCGCTCCACAAGTGGTTGCGGGCGATCAACAAGAGTGCGCTGCACGCCAAATCGCTCACCCGGCAGCTCCTTGCGTTTTCCCGCCGCGAGATCATTGAGCCCGCGCGGGTGGATCTGAACCGCATTGTCGTGGAGATGATGAAGCTCCTGCCGCGTCTGATCGGTGAGAATATCGCCATCGTCTGGCGTCCGGACCCTGAGCCGGGGTTTGTGAAGGCGGATTCTTCCCCGATCGACCAGATCCTGACTAACCTGGCGATCAACGCCCGCGATGCCATCAGGGGCACGGGCACAATCACAATCAAGACCTCCCATGTCACGCTCCATCACGCCGATTGCCGGCAGCATCCGGGCGCCACGCCCGGCGACTATGTGGTGCTGACGTTTGCCGATACCGGTTGTGGCATGGATCAGGAGATCCGGGCGCATATATTCGAGCCGTTTTTCACAACCAAGGCGGCTGGCAAGGGAACGGGACTCGGTTTGGCCATGGTGTACGGTATTGTCAGTCAGAACAACGGATTCATTGATGTGGCCAGCGCCCCGGGGCAGGGAACGAGTTTCAACATCTATTGGCCGCGCGTTCGGGGCGCAGGCACCCATCAAGTAGCCGGCGAAACGCCGCAGGCGGTGGTCGGCGGCAGCGAAACCATCCTGCTGGTTGAGGATGAGGAAGTCGTCCGTGCCCTTACCTACGAGTTCCTTGCAAGCCTGGGCTACACCGTGCTCACGGCGGACGGGCCGGAGACCGCCCTGCGTCTGGCGGCCGGACCTTCCGGCGAGATCCAGCTTCTGGTGACCGACGTGATCATGCCGGTCATGAACGGAAGAGATCTGGCCCGGCGCGTGGTGGAGCTTCGCCCGGCCATCAAGAGCCTCTTCGTTTCCGGATTTGCCGCCGACGCTCTGGCGCAACAGGGGGGCGTTCTGGACGCGGGGGTGCATTTCCTGGCTAAGCCGTTCTCCCGCGACGATCTCGCCCGCAAGGTGCGCGAGGCATTGACCGCATAATCGAATGCAGCCATGCATGGAGTTCTTGTCAATCCGTTGCGTGGCCGCCTGGCGCCCAGCCCGACCGGCGCATTGCACGTGGGGAATGCCCGCAGTTTTTTGATTGCCTGGCTCAGCATTCGCAGCCGCGGGGGATCCGTCCTGCTGCGCATGGAAGACCTCGACCATCCCAAGGTCAAGCCGCAGGCTGCGGCCCAGGCGCTCGACGACCTGCGCTGGCTGGGGCTGGACTGGGACGAGGGGCCCGACAACGGCGGCCCCTTTGCGCCGTATGTCCAGTCTGCGCGCACGGCGCGCTATGCGGCCGCGCTGGCGCAGCTGCAGGCCGCGGCGTTGGTCTACCCCTGCGTCTGCTCGCGCAGGGACGTGGAGGCCGGGCAGTCCGCGCCGCATGCCGGCGAGGACGGGCCCGCCTATGACGGCGCCTGCCGCGGACGCTTTGCCTCGTACGCGGCGGCCGCGGCCACGCTGCCGCCGGGTCGTTTGCCCGCGTGGCGCTTTCGCGTGGAGCCCGGCGAAAGCGTTTATTCTGACGGGTTTGCCGGCTTGCAGCGCGAACAGGTTGCCGAAACGACCGGCGACTTCGTGATCGCCCGCCATCCGCAGGGCGCCGGTTACATGCTGGCCGTGGTGGCGGACGATGCGGCCATGGGCGTGACCGAGGTGCTGCGCGGCGACGACCTGCTGCCGGCCACGCACCGCCAGCTGCTTCTGTACCGCGCCCTCGGGCTCACGCCGCCGCGATTCGTCCATGTGCCGCTGGTGGTGGCTCCTGACGGGCGCCGCCTGGCCAAGCGCCACGGCGACACGCGCATGGCCACGCTGCGGCAGATGGGGCTGCGACCGTCGCAGGTGGTGGGGCTCCTCGCCGGGTGGTGCGGCTGGGCCGCGCCGGACGAGGAACTCATGCCTGCGGACCTGCTGCCGCGCTTCCGCCTGGAGACAATCCCGCACGAACCCGTGGTGCTGACCGAGGCGGTCAAGCGGAGGCTGGGGATCGACACCCGCTGACAGCGGGTTGCGAAGATTCAAATACAGCCAATATAATTGTTCCGGCAGCTCATTTGGTTGCGCAGTACACTGTTTTCCGGCGCTTGGCGTTTGCGTCCCCCAAACTAGCAGCCTGGTCGGCACGAACTGTGTGCAGACGCAAAACCTAAATCCGACAGGCTGCTAGGCCTTCTGCTTTCTCAGCACATGCCGCGTGATCTCCGCCGGGCTGTGGAAGCGCAGCGGCACGCCGCAGGCACCGGTGCCGGGGGACGTGTACCCCTGCACGCCTTCGTACGCCCACGCGCCGCGGAGATAGCGGCGCGGGCAGGACGCTCCGGTGAGGATCATGCGGCCGCCGGGGAGGCAGATCTGGCCGCCGTGCGAGTGTCCGGCCAGGAGCAGATTCACGCGGTGCGCCGGCGCCTCGCGGTAAATCGCGGGGGAGTGGGTGAGCAGCACGCGGACCGCGTCGGGCGGCGCGCCGGCAAAGGCACGCGCGAGGTCATGGGTTTCGTAGTAGGTCGCGTCGTCCACGCCAGCCACGACCAGGCAGGCGCCCGGGCGCGTCCAGAGGATGTGCTCGTTGAGCAGAAAGCGAATCCCGGCGGCCTCGAGCGGCGGCACCATGTCCAGCGTGTCGTGGTTGCCGGGCACGGCGTAGACCGGCGCATGCAAATGCCGCAGCAGGGTGGCGGTCCCGGCGACCGCGGGCTCGGCCGGGCCTGCGGTCAGGTTGCGGAAATCGCCGGTGATGACGGTAAAATCATACGGGAGCCCGTCCAGCTGCTTCGCCAGGGCCGGCACAAAGGCGGGGTCGAGGTCCAGATGCAGGTCGCTGAGGTGGAGGATCGCCACGCCGTCCAGCGCCGGAGGGAGGTCCGGCAGCCGCACGATATGCTCCACCACGCGCGGGTTCAGGAACTGCTCGTAGCCGCGGCGGCGGAGCCCCAGCAGGCGGATGCAGAGGCGGATGAACGGACTGCCCAGCGCGACCTTGGCCGCATGGGCGCGCGGGCTCCCGGCAAACCGGTGCAGCGGGCGCAGCAGAGCCTGCTCGGCGCGCAGCCTCCGGCGGAAGTTCTCCGCCCCCAGGCGGTGCATGAGCGCGGTGATGGAAGGCTCGGTCAACATGTACGCGCAAGCATACGTGGCCCGCGGCGTCAACTCAAGCACGCGGCGTCAATCACCGCCGCGGCAGCAGTTCCTTGAGCATCCTGTATAGAATTGTAACCTGCTGAATGGACATCCTTCCGCGCACCCTCGCACGAAATCGCCGCCCCCTGTCCCGCTAACCGACTACATTGACAGGATTGACAGACAGGGTGCCCCTTTGTCATAGTGTGCCCCGTTCGTTTTCACAGCCCGCTGGTGGGGTACTCAAGTGGTCAACGAGGGCAGACTGTAAATCTGCTGGCTAACGCCTCCGAAGGTTCGAGTCCTTCCCCCACCACCATCCTTAAATTTCGCGAAAACACCAATATTTTCAACTGTTTTCGCTTACCAAAGCAGATGGTTTGTTTTCAATGCCTTCTTTTGTCTTCAACCCTTTTTTTACCCGTTTTTGGTCGTGAGTTAACACCCTTTTAACACCCTCTGCCCGCGGCCATCAACACCCCTTCTGCCAGCCCCAAAATCGCTGCCTCGCGGTTTTACACCCTCGTTTACACCCTCCAGGGTAAATTTTCATGTTCGGCACTACCTCCCGAACAGGAACTTCCCGACCTCAATCGCCCCGATCAACAGCGCGCCAACCACGCCGCCGGCCTTGGCCGCAGCAACCGTACTGGCTGCCCGCTGGGTCAACTGCGCGCGCTGACAACGGAGCAGGGTGCCCAACGCACGCGCAAGGGCAGGGTGCCCACTGCATGTGCCGCGGGACTGTTCCACCTCGACCAGGCGCGCGTCGATTTCGTCGCGCAGTGCGATCAGGTCGGCGTCCATGTTACTTCCCCCCGACTG
>JBAWXQ010000213.1:0-4992 GCA_037144015.1 bacterium | reverse complement strand
TTGGTCGGCACAAGGTTTGTGAAGGCACAGCGCTAAATCCGACAAGCTGCTAGCCAGAGGATCGCCCATGACGCCCCCTCCCCTCGTCCGCATGTGCGGCATCACCAAGCGCTTCGGCGCCCATGTGGTGCTGCAGGATGTGGACCTGGAGGTCCGCGCCGGCGAAGTGCTGGCCCTGGCCGGCGAGAATGGCGCCGGAAAAAGCACGCTGATCAAGATCCTCGGCAGCGTACATGCGGATTACGCGGGGACGGTGGAAATCTCCGGGCGCGCCGTGCGCCCGCGCTCGCCGCTGGAGGCCAATGCGCTGGGCGTGTCGGTGATCTTCCAGGAGCTGTCGCTCGTGCCGTCCATGACCGTGGCGGACAACATCTTTCTCGGGCGCAACCTCACGCGCGGCGGATTTGTGGACGACGGCGCGCAGCGCATCCGGGCGCAGCAGCTGCTGGACCGGCTGGGGATCGGGCTCGATGTCGCGCAGCGGGTCGAGGAGCTGCCGATCGCGCTGCAGCAGCTGACGGAGATCGCCAAGGCGCTGGCGCGCCGGGCGCGGGTGATCGTGATGGACGAGCCCACCAGCGCGCTGAATGCGCCGGAGGTGGAAGCGCTCTTCGGGCTGATCCGCGACCTCAAGGCGCGCGGCTGCGGCATCGTTTATATCACGCACAAAATGGAGGAGATCGGGCGCCTGGCCGACCGCATCACGGTGCTGCGCGACGGCCGGCACGCGGGCACAGCCCCGGCCGCGGAGCTGCCGCCGGAGAAACTTCTGCGCTGGATGGCCGGCCGCGAACTGACCGCACTGTTTCCGCGGCATGCGGCTGCGCCCGGCGCGGAGCGGCTGCGCCTCACAGGGTTCACCGTCGCCGCCGGGACGCGCGGCCGTGCGCCACCCGTGCGTGACGTATCCCTCGCGGTCCGGGCCGGTGAGATCCTCGGCGTGGCCGGCCTGCAAGGGTCCGGAAACAGCGCGCTGTTTGCCGCGCTTTTCGGCGCGGCCGGCAGCCGGGTCCGCGGCACCGCGCTGCTAAACGGCGCGCCGCTGGTTATCGCCTCCCCGCGCCGCGCCCTGGACCAGGGGATCGCGCTGCTGACCAACGACCGCAAGGCCACCGGGCTGGTGCTGTCGCTCTCGGTCACGGCCAACATCACACTCGCCGACCTGCCGCGCCTCGCCCCCGGCGGCTGGCGGCGCCCGCGGCGCGAGCGGCAGGCGGCGCAGCGCCTCGGCGCAGCGCTGGCGCTGCGCGCCGCTTCGCTGGAGATGCCGGCCGCGGCGCTCTCCGGCGGCAACCAGCAAAAGGTGGCGCTGGCCAAGGGGCTGCAGACAGACCCGCAGCTGCTCCTGCTCGACGAGCCCACGCGCGGCATCGACGTCGGCGCCAAGCGCGAGGTCTATGCGCTGATGAACGAGCTGACCGGGCGCGGCCTGGCGATCCTGCTGATCACGTCGGAGCTGCCCGAGCTGCTGGCCATGAGCGACCGGATCGTGGTGCTGCACCGCGGGCGCCTGACCGCGGAATTCACGCGCGCCGAGGCCACGCCGGAAAAGGTGCTGGCCGCGGCCATGGGGCAGGCCTGTGAACTGCACGCTGGTAGCAATGACACCCAAATGTACGGCTAAGGACGACTCGTCATCTGCAAACGACCCTTTCGCCCCTTGCCCGCTTGGCGTCGCGGAGCTTGTCTCCAAAATGCCTGATCGAGAAAGACGTGCAGATGCATCCTGGAGGGCGGAGCTCCGCGACGCCAAGCGGGCGTTGTGATCCTGGCAGGTTCGCGAAGAGGCCGGTCGTCCTTAGCCGTAGATTTGGGTGGCATCCTCTTATGCTTGCAGTTGCCCCGCTGTTAACTGAATACTGCTCACCGATCACCGGCCACCGGCCACCGATTACCAATGACTGCAAACGCCCCCACCCCTTTCTCCCGCCTGACCTCGTTCTGGAGCCACCCCGCCAGCCGCGCGCTGGCGGCGCTGGCGCTGGTACTGCTCCTCGGATGCCTCTGCAACGCCGATGGCGCGTTCTTCAAGGCCGGCACGCACCGCGACGCGCTGCGGCAGGCGTCGGTCTGCGGCATGCTCGCCTGCGGCATGACGCTGGTGATCATCGGCGGCGGCATTGACCTGGCCGTGGGGAGCCTGCTGGCGCTGGTTTCCGTGAGCTTTTCGCTGCTGGTCATCCCCGGCGGCTGGCCGCCGCTGCTGGCCGCGCCGCTCTGCCTGCTGTTCGGCGCAGCCTGCGGCCTGACCTCCGGCGCCATCGTCGCCTGGGGGCGGATCCAGCCGTTCATCGCCACGCTGGCTATGATGGTCTTTGCGCGCGGCCTGGCCAAGACGCTCTGCGGCGGCATGAAGGTCTCCACGGCCGTGCAGAATGCCGACGGCACCTATCACCACGTGGATGTGCCGGGCGTCTTCCGGCTGATCGACAGCCGGGTTCTCGGCGGCAGCCTTTCCGTGGTGACCCTCGTCTTCCTCGCCTGCGCGGCCATCACCTGGATCCTGCTGGCGCGCCACCGCTGGGGGCGAAACCTGTATGCCGTCGGCGGCAACGAGGAGGCGGCGCGCCTTTCCGGCGTGCCGGTGCACGCAACCAAGTTGCTGGCCTACATGGCCTGCGGACTGCTGGCAGCGGTGGCCGGTATCTGCCAGGCCGCGCAGGAGCAGCAGGGCGATCCGGAGGCGGGCATGGGGTATGAGCTGAACGCCATCGCCATGGTCGTCATCGGCGGCACGGCGCTGATGGGCGGGCGGGGCGGCATCGGGCTGACGCTGCTGGGCGTCCTCACGATCGGATACCTCGACAAGATCCTCAGCATCAACGCAGTGCCCGAGGCCAGCCGCCTCATGCTCACCGGCGTCATCATCGTGCTGGCGGTGCTGGCGCAGCGAAGGCGGCGGGAGTAGGGTGCGCCGCTGCAGGAGGCGCATGACTCGACTCCCGATGGTCGTCGCGTCATAGTTAAGGTCGCGGCGTGGCGCGTTCAGGCGGCAGGACTTCCTTCGCAAACTCCGACAGTTTGTCATCGAGCCGCGCCATGTCGGCTGGATACAGCGAAACCAGTTTCTTGCCTTCCTGTTGATACAGCTTTTGTTTCAGCAGCATGCCGATCTTGTAGTCCGTGGTGTCCAGCCCCCAGTATTCGATGTAGACGTCGTAGCGCGGCAGGTAGAAATCCGGGCGCACGGCAAATCCCTGAATGATCTGGAACTTGTCGTCGTATCGATACGCAATCTTGCGCGCCGCGAGCCAGTCCGCAATCCGCCGCTCGCCCTGCGACTGCACCACGGTCCGGTCCGTCGCGAGAATGATCTTTTGGTTCTGAACTTTCATGTCGAAATTTCGGCGTTCGATAAAAACCGCATCGAAACATGCGTGGCAGTAGACGCGCTGAAACTGAGTCTCGGAGATCTTCCGGTCTGCCGCGGTCGTCTCGCAGCCGCACCGCGAGCACGCGACCGGCCCGAACTCGGCGCGCGCCCGTGCAGCCAACTCGATCTGCTCGATGGCCCGCAGCGCCGCCGCCAGCACGTAATCGGGGCCTGCAGGCCGGCTTGCCACGTCGCGCAGCGCCGGCAACGCGGCCTCATCGCCAATTCTGCCGAGCGCCACGATGGCGTATTGGCGAACCTGTGGGTGAGCGTCTCGGGTCAGTTCACAAAGCCTTGGCAGGGCTGTGCGAATGCCCTCGCATGGCGATAGCTTTCCAAGTGCCGAGGCGGCGGCGCGGCGCACCGTAGGCTGGGCATGGTGGCCTAGTTCGAGAAGTTCGCTCATTGCGACTGCCTGGCCCGACTCGCCCAACGCCACGGCCCGTCGCCTAGACTGTTCTGATTCGGCCTGCTGTTGTCGCCTGTTCACGTCATCACTCCCGTCCGACTCGACTCCCGATGGTCGTCGCGTCATATTTTGCGACGCGACGAGTGCACGAGTCAAGTCGCAGCAATTGACATCCCCTCTCCCGCCGCGCTATGGTTCCTCCATGAAAACCAGTCTCTTTGCCGCCACATCGCTCGCCCTGTCCCTCCTGCTCCCCGCCGGCTGCGGCAAGCCCGCCCCACAGACGAAAGCCGCGAAGTCGGCTTTCGTCATCGGCATGAGCCAGTGCAACCTCGGCGAGCCGTGGCGGGTGCAGATGAACGCGGACCTCAAGGCCGCGGCCACCGGGCACCCCGGGCTGAAGGTCATTTTCAAGGACGCCCAGAACGACACGCTCAAGCAGCGCGCGCACGCGGAGGAGTTCGTCAGCGCCGGCGTCAACCTGCTCATCATCAGCCCCAAGGAGGCGCAGCCTCTGACCGAGCCCGTGGCCCGGGCCATGGACGCGAAGATCCCCGTGATCGTGCTCGACCGCCGCCTGACCGGCGACAGGTACACCTGCTTCATCGGCGCAAACAACAGGGCCATCGGCCGGGCCGCCGGCGCCTGGACCGTGCGGAAGCTCGGCGGCAAGGGGAAGGTCGTGGAGCTCAAGGGGCTGATGACCTCGACCCCGGGGCAGGACCGCAATGCCGGCTTCCGTGAAGGGATTGCCGGAAGCCAGGTCGAGGTTGTCTTCGAGGCGGACATGAAGTGGCTGGAGCCGGATGCGCGCAAGGAGATGGAGTCCGCGCTGTCGCGCTTCCCCCGGATCGACCTGGTCTACGCACACAACGACCCCGGCGCGCACGGCGCCTACCTCGCAGCCAGAGCCGCCGGGCGGGAGAAGGAGATGGCGTTCGTGGGGATCGACGCGCTGCCGCAGGAGGGCGTCGCCTATGTGCAGCAGGGGATTCTCGACGCCACCTTCCAATACCCCACCGGCGGCGCAGAGGCCATCCAGGCGGCGCTGAAAATCCTGCGCGGCGAACCCGTGCCCCGGGAGATCGTGCTCGGCTCGCGCGTGTTCGACAAGGCCAGCATCGCGACGGGCGGCGCGGCGATCGAGTAAGGAGGACCCGATGTTCCGAAAGGCTGTCTTTCCAGGAAAATACATCCAGGGCACCGGCGC
>JBAWXQ010000212.1:0-5036 GCA_037144015.1 bacterium | reverse complement strand
CGGATGGCGCTCTTGAGCATCCCCTTGGCGTCGGCCGGCGTGGCCGGGTAGAGGACGTACAGCCCCGGGATGTGCGTGAAGACAGACTCCAGCGTCTGGGAGTGCTGGCCGCCGTATCCCTTGCCGCCACCGACGCTGGCGCGGTAGACCAGCGGCACCTCGACGTTGGCGCCGGACATGTAGTGCCACTTGGCCGCCTGGTTGCTGATCTGGTCCGAGGCCATGAGCGCGAAATCCATGTACATCAGCTCGGCCACGGGGCGCTGGCCCGTCATGGCCGCGCCCACGGCGGTGCCGCAGATCGCCGCCTCGGAGATCGGCGTGTTGAACACGCGCTGCCGGCCAAAGGAATCGATCAGCCCCTTGGTCAGCTTGAAGGCGCCTCCGTACTCGGCCACGTCTTCGCCGTAGACCACCACGCGGCTGTCGCGCAGCATCTCCTCGGTCAGCGCTTCCTTGAGGGCATCCTTGTAGGTGAGCTGGCCATCGACCCGCTTGATCGGCGCCAGCGGGTTGATGAGCGTCGGCGTGGCAAAAACAGCCGGCACCTGATCCACGCGGGTGTCGGTGTACATGTACTTGATCACGTCGCGCGGGTCCGGGTCGGCCGAGACCGCGGCCCGGCCGGCGGCGCGGGCGTTGCGGTCCGCGACCTTCTCCCTGAGCGCGGCCAGCGTCCCGGCGTTGAGCACGCCGGCTTCGAGCAGCTGCTTTTCGAAGGTCACGAGCGGATCGACTGCGCGCCAGGCGGTCTCCTCGTCCTTGGTGCGGTACTCGTTGCGCGGGTCGCTGAGCGAGTGGCCGTAGTAGCGGTAGGTGTCGAACTCCAGCAGCACGGGCCCCTTGCCGGCGCGGCAGAGCGCGGCGGCGCGGTGCATGGCGTCGAGGCAGGCGAGCACGTCCATGCCGTTGACCACCTCGGCGTGCATGTTGCTGTCGCTGAAGCCGGCGGCGCGGCGCGCCATGTCCGAGATCCCCGTGACCTCGGCATCGGCGCGGCCGGTCATGCCGTAGTGGTTGTTGATCAGCGCGTAGACAATGGGGAGGCCGAAGGCCTTGTCCTTGGCATAGCGCGGGTCGGTCAGCTGCCCCATGTTGGCCCAGTTGAGCGATTCCAGCACCACGCCGTTGGCATAGGCGCCATCGCCGGCAAAGCAGCAGGTCATGCGGCCATTGCGGAAATAGCGCGCGCTCATGGCCGCGCCCGTGGCGATCGGCACGCCGCCGCCGACGATGGCATTGGCGCCCAGGTGCCCGACGCGGAAATCGGCGATGTGCATGCCGCCGCCGCGCCCCTTGCAGTACCCGTCTTCCTTGCCGAAGAGCTCGGCAATGGCGCGGTACACGTGGTCCTCCATGGCGGCATTGAGCAGCTCCGGCCCGCCGGCGGCGGCGCAGCCGGGCACGCGCGCCTGGCGCTCGGCGTCGGACATGCCGCGGATGGCCACGCACCCCTTGGCCAGCGAATCGCCGTGGCCGCGGTGGGTGGAGGTGACGTAGTCGTCGTAGTTCATCCCGGAGCAGCAGCCGACCGCCGTGGCTTCCTGGCCGATGGAGACGTGCGTCGGGCCGCGGTAGTCGTAGCCGGCGCAGGACGGGTAGGCCCCGGTGCGGAGCTTGACGATCATCTCCTCGAATTCGCGGATGATCAGCATGTCCTCGAGCAGGCTGATGGCCTGAGGCGCGGTCAGCAGGCCGCCCTTGATCGCGTCCTTGAGCGTGCCGCGGTACTGGTAGGCGGGTATCTTGCCGCAGTCGATGATGTGCGGCTTGAAGTCCGGGATCAGTGTGCTGAGGTAGTTGGGCATGTTATTTCCTTTCGTAGAAGCATGCATGGGTCATGCCGTGATGACTTGTACATTCGCAGTTTGAAAACGTTCCAGGTCCGCGGCCGGCGCCTGGCGGTCGGTGATCAGCACGTCGAGGTCGGCGGCGGCGGCAAAGCACACCAGGCTGGGCTTGCCGAACTTGGCGGCATCGCACAGCAGCACGACGCGGTTGGCGCGGGCAATGGCAAGCTCCTTGGTGAAGGCCTCGGCCGGATCCGTGGTCGTGAGGCCGTCCGTGAACGAAAGTCCGACGGTGCCGATAAAGGCCACGTCGGAATGGGTGGCTGCCAGCACGTGGCGGGAGAGGGGACCGACGAAGGTCTGGCTCAGGCGGCGGAACTCGCCGCCTGCCAGGATCACGCGCGGCCCGGTGCCGCTGAAGGCATGCGCCACACGCAGGGAGTTCGTGACCACGGTCAGCTGCGTGAACGTCTGCAGCCGGCGCGCCAGCGCCAGCACCGTGCTGCCGCCATCAAGATAGACCGTGTCCTTGGGGCGCACGAACTGGAGAGCCGCCTCGGCAATGGCTTCCTTTTCGGCGGCTGCGATGGAGGTCTTGTCATCAAAGAGCGGCTCTTCCAGCGTGCCTTCAATGGCTACAGCGCCGCCGTGCACACGCTGCAACACGCCGTGTCGCTCCAGTTCCTCGAGGTCGCGACGAATGGTGGCAGCTGAAACCCGGAAGGTTTCAGACAACTCGTCAACTCTCGCAACCCGTTGATCTCGAACGAGTTCTCGAATGCGTTGGTGTCGCTCTGCGGCAAGGCCTGTATTTGCGTCTGTGCTCATTCGTGCTCGTATAGTCAAACAAACGATCAGCATTATGCACAAACGTTAGCAGGCTGGCAATGGTTATTTGGATCATTCTTCTGCCACACCTGCCACTGAAATCGCGCAAATCACAGTCACACGTTGGCAGCAAGGTGGCAGAGGCGTCTCGCCTCTGCATTCAAACAGCCAGCGGCGAGACGCCGCTGCCATTTTCGTTTCTGCCTGCCAACGTGTAACTGACCCATTACGATGCGCGCCCTGTTTTCTGTTGCCGGCGGCCACCGGTTTGGGTACGATTTAAGCCTAACGAGATCATGCAATGAGAGGAGGCCTTTTCTGGCAGTTCGAACACAAAAAACGGTCAAGTACAAGCGAGTTCTGTTGAAACTGAGCGGGGAAGTGCTGGGAAGCCGCGACAGCGGCGAATGCATCGATCTTGATATTGTGGCGGGAATTGCCCGGCGCGTGAAAGGGGTTGCAGACCTCGGCGTGCAGATCGCGATTGTGCTGGGGGGCGGCAACATCTTCCGCGGCATCAAGGGCGAGTCCAGGGGGATCGCGCGCACCTCCGGCGACTACATGGGCATGCTGGCGACCATCATCAACGGCCTGGCCCTGCAGAATGCCCTGGAGCAGATGGGCGTGCAGACGCGGCTGCAGACCGCCATCGAGATGCCCAAGGTGGCGGAAGGGTACGTCCAGCGGCGCGCGCTGCGCCATTTGGAGAAGGGGCGGATCGTCATTTTTGCGGGCGGCACGGGCAACCCCTACTTCAGCACGGACACGGCCGCTGCGCTGCGCGCCAGCGAGATCGGCGCCGAGGTGCTGGTCAAGGCCACCAAGGTGGACGGCGTATATTCGGACAACCCCCAGACCAATCCCAAGGCCCGCCGCTACACGGTGCTGGGCTACCAGGAGGCGCTGGAGCGGCGCCTGAAGGTCATGGACTCGGCTGCGTTTGCGCTGTGCATGGACAATCGCGTGCCGATCATCGTTTGTGATTTCTTTGACAAGAATGCCCTGGTGCGGGCGGTGCGCGGCGAGCGGGTCGGCACGCTGGTAACCGACATCTCCAGGGCGCAGAGCAGGCAGGAGTAAATGCATGAACAGCGTGGATGATGTGCTGCTGGATGCCGAAGAGAAGATGGACAATTCGGCCAAGGTTCTGAAGGATCAGTTTGCCGGCCTGCGCACGGGCAAGGCCTCGCCGGCGCTGGTCGAAAACGTGCAGGTGCAGTACTACGGCACGCCGACGCGCCTGCGCGACATCGCTGGCATCTCGGCGCCCGAGCCGCGCCTGCTGGTGATCAACCCGTATGACCCGAATGCGCACGCCGACATTGAGAAGGCGATTCTGGGCGCGAACATCGGCGTGACGCCGCTGAACGACGGCCGCGTGATCCGCATCCCGATCCCCGAGTTGAGCGAAGAGCGGCGCAAGGAGATTGTCAAGGTGGCGCGGCGCCAGGCCGAGGAGGCGCGGGTCGCCATCCGCAACGTCCGGCGCGATGCCAACGACGCTGTCAAGGCGCTGCAGAAGAACGGAAAGGTCTCCGAGGATGAGCGCGACCAGGCGCTGACCGACGTGCAGAAGAGCACCGACGCGCACATCGCGAAAATCGACGCCGAAGTGAAGAGCAAGGAAGCGGAACTGATGGTTGTGTAACCGCCGGACCTTCTGTAGGATACATTTTTGACAAGGGGAGAACTGACATGGCCGACGAAAATTCAGAACAAGCGATTCCGCCGAAGGTCGTGCCGCCGCAGATCCGCATTCTTGGCGCAGCAGCCGGCAGCGCGGAATCGCCCACGGTGCGCGCGCAGGCAGTCTCTTCCGCTGGCGTGCCCGCGCCTGTTCCCCGCACGGTGCGACTGAAGCCGATCGGCGCGGCTCCTGCCGGCGGCATTCCTGCGGCATCGTCCGGCCCCGGCCTGTCTCCTGCCGCGCAGTCTGACGCCGCTGTCGCCGGGGCGGCTGTGGATGCGGTCAAGCGCATGACCGCCCGCATCGCCGTGCTGTCCGGCGAGGCCGATGCCGGTAAAAAGCGCACCGGACATCTCGTAAGCGGCGATTCCGGCGCCAAGAAAGCCACGGCAGCCATCGCCCCCATCAGCGTCATGGATAGCGAGACGACGGTCAAGAAGGTGACGTCGCGCATTCAAATGTCGGCAACGGTCGCCATTCCGGAACTGTCGGACACGCCCAAGACAATCAAGATCAAGCCCCTGTCCGGCACGCAGCCCGTGGGTGGCACGCAGCCGGTTCCGCTGGTGGAACCGCCGGCGGTGGTTGGCCAAACTGCGGCACAGATTGCGGCGGGCAAATCCAAGACCTCTCGAATCCCGCTTGAGTCGGCCATGTCGATGCCGCAGGCAGGAGGGGCTTCAACTTCCGATCCGTCGGGCGGCGCCCCCAAGACCATCAAGCTGAAGCGC
>JBAWXQ010000211.1:0-5053 GCA_037144015.1 bacterium | reverse complement strand
GCTACCGCCCCGCCGCCAGCCGCACCGCCAGCCGCTCGGGCAGGCCGGCACGGCGATTTTTCTCCATGGCCGTGGCGACGTCGTACTCGACGCGGCGGAAGGTGATGGTCTTGGTTTCCGTGCAGTAGATGATGTAGGAGCTGCGCGGATCGCCGTCGCGCGGCTGCCCGACGCTGCCGGTGTTGATGAAATACTTGGTTCCGGACACGATGTGAATCTCATCCGGCTGCCAGCGGACCACTTCGCGCCGCTTTTCGAAAACCAGGGGAATGTGCGTGTGGCCGTGGAAGCAGACGGTTGTGCGCTGGTAGGTGAAGTGCGATTCGGCGTCGAGCTGGTCGAAGACGTACCCCCAGCGCTCGGGCACATCGAGCGTGCCGTGCACCAGCATGAAGCCGCCGACGGCCCGGGTCAGGGGGAGGGCGTTCAGCCAGTGGCCGTCCTCTTCGGATAGCTGCCGGCGCGTCCAGGCAATGGCGCTGGCGGCCAGCGGCTGGAAGTCGCCAAGCTCCTCCTCGTTGTGCGAGCAGTAGTGGTCATGGTTGCCGCGGACCGTGGGGCACTTGAGCTCGTCGCGGATGATCCGGATGCAGGCCACCGGATCGGAATTGTACCCCACCACATCACCCACGCAGACAAAGTCGGTCGCCGACTGGTCCCTGGCATCCTGAATCACCGCGAGCAACGCCTCGAGGTTGGCGTGAATGTCGCCCAGTATCGCGTAACGTCGGTTCATGTCGCACGCGGCGTGCGGCTGGCCCTGCGCCCCGTCGGGTACGGTCGCGCGTGCCTGGCCGAGACACCATCAGCTACCTTGGATTTTGAGCAGTGCCGCCGCCACGGTGAGATCCTCGGCGGTGGTGATTTTCGGGTTTGACCGGGGCCACTCCACCAGGCGCACCGGCTCTCCCAGCAATTCCATGGCCGCCGCCTCGTCGGTCACGGTCACGCCTTTTTCAGCCACCTTGGCGTAGGCCTTGCGCAGCAGTTCGACCTTGAATGTCTGCGGCGTCTGCACGGCCCAGAGCTTGTCGCGGTCGAGGGTGTGATCCACGATGGCGCCGCGCTCCACAAATTTAATGGTGTCGATCACGCGCGAGGCGGCCACGCCCGAGCCCGTGCGCTTGGCCGAGCGGATCGTCTCCGAGATCAGGTCGGCCGTGATGCAGGGGCGGGCGCCGTCATGTACGGCCACAATGCGCGTGTCCGGGTCGAGCGCGACAAGCCCGTTGGCGACGGAATCCTGGCGGCGCTGGCCGCCGGCCACAATGGTGCGCAGCTTCGAGATGCCAAACATCTGCACGGCGCCGCGGGTGGCCATGATTTGCTCCTTGCGGACCACCAGCACGATCTGGTCGATGTCATGGCATTGCTCGAACGCCAGCAGCGACCAGGCCAGCACCGGACGCGAGCCGAGGGAGAGAAACGCCTTGTCGGTGCCGACGCCCATGCGCTCGCTTTTTCCGGCCGCCACAATAATCGCGGAATTCATGACAGATGCTCCAGTGCTGCAGGGAAGACAGGTAGCCGCAAAAACAAAACCACATCCATCAGTTTACCAGTTCCAATCGGGCCCGTCAATGTTGCTGCGCCGCCAACACGGATTTTCGTGGACTTTCGGCGTAAGATGGCTGATATTATCTGATTTGTTGCTTCCGGTGCGCGATTGGACTTTGCCTGTTGTTTACACGGCCTAGAACACGTTGCGCAGGAGCAGGTTGCGCTGGATTTTGCAGGCATGAATTCGAAACAGGAAAAGCGGTTCATTACGGGTGGCGTGACCGCGCCCAAAGGCTACCGGGCTGCCGGCGTCGAGGCGGGAATCAAATACGCCAACCGCAAGGATTTTGCCCTGCTGGTCTCGGATTGCCCAGCCGCAGCCGCGGCCGTGTTCACGACCAACGAGGTGGCCGCCGCCCCGGTGCAGCTCGACCGTGCGCACATGCGCAGCGGCCGGGCCCAGGCCGTGGCCATCAACAGCGGCTGCGCCAACGCCTGCACCGGCAAGCTCGGCCTGCAGCATGCGCATGCCATGGCGCGGGCGACGGCCGCGGCGCTGGGGATCGACACGAAGCTGGTGCTTGTCTGCTCCACCGGCGTGATTGGCGCGAACCTGCCGATCGACCGGATCGTGGCCGGAGCCGGGCTGGCTGCCAGGTCTCTCCGCCGCACGGGCGGACCCGATGCCGCGCGCGCCATCATGACCACCGACACCGTGGACAAGCAGGCGGCGGTGCGCGTGAAGATCGACGGCAAAACCGTGACCATCGGCGGCATGTGCAAGGGCTCCGGCATGATCGAGCCCAACATGGCCACGATGCTCGGGTTTCTCACGACGGACGCGGCCGTGGACGGCCGTGCGCTCCAGCAGGCACTGCAGGTTGTGGCCGATGCGAGCTTCAACCGCGTGGTGGTGGACGGCGACTGCAGCACCAACGACACGCTGATCCTGCTCGCCAACGGCGTCGCCGGCAACCGCGCGCTGTCGCCCGCGCATCCGCAGTGGGCGCGCTTCGTCGAGGCGCTGCGCGCCGTGGCCGTTGAGCTGGCGCGCCAGATGGTGCTCGATGGCGAGGGCGCAACCAAGTTTGTCACCGTGCGCGTCACCGGCGCGCGGTCGGCCCGCGACGCGCAGCTGGCGGCGCGCGCCATCGCCAAGTCCGCGCTGGTCAAGACCTCGTGGTTCGGCATCGACCCCAATTGGGGGCGCGTGATCTGCGCGGCCGGCTACTCCGGCGCGGCGGTCAGCGACCAGAAGGCCCAGATCTGGTACGGCGCGGTGTGCGCCTACGACCGCGGGCGCGTGGCCGATGCCGCCACGCTGCGGAAGCTGAAGGCCGTGATGAAGGCGCGCGCCTTTGATGTGACCGTGAACCTGAACCTGGGCAGGGGCGAGGACACCATCTACACCTGCGACTTTTCTTTGGATTACGTCAAGATCAATGCAGATTACACCACTTGATTTCAGGAGTCAGGCGTCAGGCGTCAGAATGCGGCCAGAGTCGAAGTTATTCTGAATTCTGACTCCTGAATACGAAGAAGCCCCATGCACAAGATCATCGAAAAAGCCGCCACGCTGATCGAGGCCCTGCCGTACATCCAGGATTTCAAGGGGTGCACGGTGGTGGTCAAGCTCGGCGGCAGCGTGATGGAGTCGAAGGAGGGGCTTGAGCGCCTGCTGACCGACGTGGCGTTCATGTCCACCGTCGGCATGAAGACCGTGCTGGTGCATGGCGGCGGCAAGGCGATCTCGCGCGGCATGGAGAAGAGCGGCATCGCGCCGCAGTTCGTGCAGGGGCTGCGGGTGACCTGCGGTCAGACCCTGCAGGTGGTGGAGCAGGTTCTTAAGCACGAGGTCAACGCCGCGGTGGTGCGCATCCTGCAGTCGCGCAAGGTCAATGCGCGGCCGCTGCACGGCGACTGGATCATCCGCGTGCGCCGCAAGCACGGCCGGGACGCGCAGACGGGTGCCGCGCTGGACTGGGGCTTTGTGGGCGAGCCGGTGTCCGTGGACACGCGTCCGGTGCAGGAGATGCTGGACGCCGGGCTGGTGCCGGTGATCACGCCGCTGGGCCTGGATGCCGACGGCCAGATCCATAACATCAATGCCGACGCGGCCGCGGCCGCGCTGGCCACGGCCATGCGCGTGCGCAAGCTGGCGTTCATCTCGGACGTGCCGGGGCTGCTGCGCGACGTGAACGACCCGGCCTCCCTGATCGCCTCGCTGCGGGTCAGCGAGGTGGCCCGGCTGAAGGCCGATGGAATTGTTGGGGGCGGGATGCTGCCCAAGCTGGACAGCTGCATCGAGGCGCTCCGGGCCGGGGTGGGCAAGGTCCACCTGATCGACGGCCGGATGTCGCACTCGCTGCTGCTGGAGATCTTCACGAAACAAGGTGTTGGAACGGAGATGATTGCCGATGAGTAAGAGTACCGATATCGCCGCATTGTTCGACCAGTATGTGATGCACACCTATGCGCCGTCCGTCACGCTCGTGCGCGGCCATGGCTGCAAGGTTTGGGACGCGGACAAGAAGGTCTACCTCGACTTCACCGCGGGCCTTGCCGTGCAGAACGTGGGGCACTGCCACCCGAAGGTTGTGAAGGCGATCCAGGACCAGGCCGCCGCCATGACGCACGGATCCAACCTGTTCTACTCCCCGAACCAGGCGCTGCTGGCCCAGAAGCTGGCCAAGCTGTCGCTCGGCGGCAAGTGCTTCTTCAGCAACTGCGGCGCCACGGCCAACGAGGCCATGGTGAAGCTGGCCCGGCTGTGGGGGCACGACAAGGGGCGCTTCGAAGTCATCACCATGCTCAACTCCTTCCATGGCCGGACGCTGGCCATGGTCGCCGCCACGGGCCAGACCAAGGTGCAGAAGGGGTACGACCCTCTGCCGCTCGGCTTTGCCTACGCCGAGTTCAACAATCTCGATTCGGTGAAGGGCATGGTCAACAGCCGCACCGTGGCCGTGATGGTCGAGGCCGTGCAGGGCGAGGGCGGCGTGGTGCCGGCCACCAAGGAATTCATGGCCGGCCTGCGCGCCCTGTGCGACGCCCACGACCTGCTGCTGCTGTGCGACGAGGTTCAGTGCGGCATGGGCCGCACCGGCGCCTGGTTCGGCTGGCAGAAGACCGGCGTGAAGCCGGACGCCTTTACGCTGGCCAAGGCCATTGCCAGCGGCGTCCCCATGGGCGTGCTTGTGACCTCGCCGAAGCTCGCCGACGTGTTCCAGCCGGGCAGCCACGGCAGCACCTTCGGCGGCAACCCGCTGGCCTGCGCCGCCGCGCTGGCGACGCTGGACGTGATCGAGGAGGAAGGCCTCGTGCGGCGCGCCGAGGAGGCCGGCAAGCTCTTCCGCGAGGGGCTGCAGGCCTTCGTCGACAAGTACGACCCGATCATCGAAGTGCGCGGCGAGGGGCTGATGGTCGGCCTGGTCATTGAGGGCGCGGCCAAGGACGTGGTCAACGCCTGCCGCGAGATGGGGCTGCTCTGCTGCGCCGCAGGCGAGCATGTGGTGCGGTTTGTCCCGCCGCTGAACGTCAAGGACGACGAGCT
>JBAWXQ010000210.1:0-5093 GCA_037144015.1 bacterium | reverse complement strand
CCTGCCGCCGGCAGGGACTGCCGGCGGCTACCGGGCTGCGCACATTCCGTTGGCTTGCTCTCAGTAGCTGCGGGCAGTCCCCTGCCCGCAGCTGCAAAGATTTTCCGGAACGGAAAATCTACCGCGCTCGCACCACGCGCGCGTCCGCCGCAATGTCGGCCATGGCCACGGCGCCGGCGCCGAGCACGGACCACCCACCCATGCGCTTGCCCGGCAGGATCACGGCGTTCGACCCCAGCAGCGCCCCCTCGCCCAGTTCGCAGCCGCCGGATACGCGCACGCCAGGGCAGAGCTGCGCAAACGCGCCGACTGTGACGTCGTGCCCGACCGTGACGTGATGGTTGATGATCGCAAAGCGCGCCACGCGCGCCCGGCTGGAGACCACGCTGCCCACGCCCGCGTAGACGCCCGGCTCAATGACGGCGTCAGGCGCAACCACGACCGACGGGTCAACAATCGCCACCGGCTGCCACCCGGCCGCCAGCGCCCGCTCCGCCAGACGCTGCCGCGCACGGTTGTCGCCAATGGCCACGTGAAAGCGGGTCCCGGCACCAAAGCGCGCCGCCGCCTGCTCGATCGACCCGAGCAACGGCAGGCCGGCCATTTCGCCAGCCTGCCTATCGGGAGCATCGTCGCAAAACCCGGCCACATCCAGGCCGGCCCTACTGCAGACCCAGAGCACTTCGCGCCCAAATCCGCTGGCGCCAATGAGAATGAGTGGTTTCATGTGGGGGTCTCGCAGGGAGTTAGGCGTTAGGCGTGAAAGAACGCCATGGGGAATTCATTCTGGATTCTGACGCCTGAATCCCGAAGTTATTGCGATGGATGAATGAGTACGGACACAGAGAAACACAGAGTGAGATGAGAGCACAGAGAGGGAGAGTTCCTTAGCCGCGGATGGACGCCGATTCCCGCGGATTTTGGTTTCTCTTCTCTGCCGTGGAAGGCCTGGAAAGAAAAGTCTCAATCCGCAAAATCCGCGGCAATCCGTAGCTGAAAAGTTTGGAGTGCGGCGGCTTGCCGCCGCTTTTTGCAGCCGCGGCTTGCCGCGGCGTACAGGCTGATCCTGCAGCGTCTCTTTTTCTATCCCTGCGGGCGTGGCAAGCCCCGCCCGACAAAGCGCGACCCAGGTCGCGCACTCCAAACTTTTACGCCGATCGCCGGACATAAAACGATACCCCCGCACGCTGGATGTGCTCAAGCAGAGGCGCATGCTGAATCTGCCGGAACAACGAGAGGTCAACCTTGTACGGCAGCAACAGGTCATCAAGTTGCGTCTCCAGACGCAGCACGTCATCCAGCGACATTCCGTGTTCCCGGATCGTCAGATCAATGTCGGAACCGGGCTTGAACGTCCCTTTCGCGCGCGACCCGTACAGCACGACCTCTTCGACGGCGGGATATTGCGCGAAGACCGCCTGAATCGCAGCCACGGTTTCGTCCTGTAGGCCGTATTTCATCCACCAGACTCCGCCAGAAGCTTCATCTTCACTTCGAGCGCATCAAACAGTACGCAATATACGTCTGTCACGGCCCGCACGATCTCACGGGCCGTTTCCGCATGGTACGTATGCGAAGCCCGGTTCCGGCTCCGGATCATCCCCATCCAGGCCTCGCCGTCTGTGATCAATCCCTGCTGAAACGCCTCCCGGGTGGCATCCCGTGAGCCGGTAATCGTCGTGTTGCCCTGGTACTCAAAATAATCTTTGATCACGTTCCATGCCAGCTCATGGGTGAACTCGAATGCCTGGATCAAACCCTGCAGCTCCAGTTCCGACAATGCGCGCTGACGGCTGAGCACGACGGCGTTTCGCAGTTGTCCCAGCGCCTTCTGATAGTTTTCGAAGCGCTGTTTCCAGCGAACATCAAGAGCGGGACCTGCCGTATTCATCGCCAAACATCTCCTTCACGCGCACACATAGGAATCAGCGGTACGTTAACACCTTTCCGGTCATGGCACACGTTTTCGCGTGTAGACTGGAGAATCCGAGAGGAAGGACACAGAGGTCACAGAGAATAAAGTGAGAGCACAGAGAGAATTTCAGCTACGGATGGCCGCGGATTTCCGCGGATTTTGGTTTCTGCCATGACAGGCGTGAAGGGGTGCGAAGTTGAACAATCCATTCGCATCAAAGGGAACGCAAAACTGGATTTTCCGTGTGTTCCGTGGTTTCTCTTCTCTGCCGAGGATGGGGCCTGGCTGGAAGAGTCTGATCTTGCGCCAGAAGGGTGGCCCGGGCGCTCCGCGCACGGGCAGGTTCATGTCTGGCACATCGCCTGCACTTGCCCGTGCGCGGAGCGCCCGGGCCACCTTCCAACGCCCCCCATTTGCCCCAGCTGACATTCAATCGGTGGACGATTGTCCTGTTCCCTCTCCTCGTTACCCGTTCTCGTCGCCCGCTATCGTCAACCAATTCCCGGCCTGCCCGCTGACTTCTGCGTTCTGACCTCTGCCATTCTACCCCTCAAACTCTTCCATCGTCGCCTGCCCTGCCGCCGAGACGCCGCGGCCTCGCACCACCTGCCACAGGGTCATGGCCAGGACGCGCAGGTCGAGCCACAGGCTGGCGTGATCCACGTACCAGACGTCGAGCTGGAACTTCTTCTCCCAGGTCAGCGCGTTGCGGCCGTTGACCTGCGCCCAGCCGGTGATGCCGGGGCACACCTCATGCCGCCGCGCCTGTTCCGGGGAGTAGCGCGGCAGGTAGCGCACGGGCAGCGGCCGTGGCCCGACCAGCGCCAGTTCGCCGCAGATCACCTGCCACAGTTCCGGAAGCTCGTCCAGGCTGGTGGCGCGCAGCGCGCGGCCAAAGCGCGACAGGCGCGCCGCGTCTGTCCCCGGTCCGGCGCGCATGGTCCGGAACTTGATGAGCGTGAACGGCCGGCCGTTCCGCCCGGCGCGGGCCTGGCGGAAAAACAGCGGCTGCCCCAGCGCCAGAGCGACCGCCAGCGCCACGATTGCCAGCAAAGGCAACCAGAGCGGCGCCGCGAGGAGAACCAGCACAAGATCAAGGGTGCGTTTCATGGGCTGCATTCAAGTTTGGAGTGCGGCGGCTTGCCGCCGCTTTTTGCAGCCGCGGCTTGCCGCGGCGTACGGGCTGGTTCTGCAGCTTTTCTTCTTCTTTCCCTGCGGGCGTGGCAAGCCCCGCCCGACAAAGCGCGACCAAGGTCGCGCAATCCAAACTTTTTTGTTACCGATTCAGGACTTCGAGATATGTTTCCGCCAGCTTGTCCCTGGAGTAGCGCTCCTTGGCCAGTCGCCGCGCGCCGGCGGCCATGCGCAGGCGCAGCGACGGATTGTCCGCCAGCTCCCGCAGCCGCGCGGCCATCTCGCCGGCCGGCTCTGCCCCCTTGCAGACAACGCCACAACCATATTCCGCAATGTCCGGCTCAAGCCAGGTGGAGCGGTTGAAGATCACCGGCAGGCCGGCAGAAATGGCGTCAAAGAACTTATTGGGCGAATTCTCTTCAAACAGCGGCGCATGCATGAAGGTCACCAGCGCCACATCCGCCGCCTGACAGAGCTCAACCACCTTTTCCCGCGGCAGCGAGCCGAAAAATCGCGTTGCCAACAAGCCACAACGGTGGCCCGGCCGCTCCGCGGGCGGGCAAGAGTCGCTGACGCGCACCTCTGCGTGACTGCCCGTGCGCGGAGCGCCCGGGCCACCGTTGCCGCCTGAAAATTCAGCCGCTACCTGTCGCAACTTATCCGCCTCCGCGCCATCGCCGGCAAACCACCAGACAATCCGCGGATCTCCGGCCAGCAGCTCCGCCGCCTGCACCATGTCGTCCACGGCGTTGCTCCGCCCCATGGCGCCGGTGTACAGCACCACCAACTGGTCGTCGCGCACACCCAGCGCGGCGCGGGTCGCGGCGCGACAGGCAGGGTCGGGACGGAACACGTCCAGGTCGCAGCTGTTGGGAATGGTGACGACCTTGGCGCCGTACCTGCTCGCACATGCCGCACCAGATACCACCAAAGATCCCTTTCGCGCCACGGGGTGGCGCTCCCACAAAGCGGCACCCGCTCTTGAATTGTAGGAGCGCCACCCCGTGGCGCGATCTTCCCCCTTGCGCAAAACCCGCTCCGTCATGCCGGGCGAACAGGTGACAATACAACTGGCATGCCGGTACGCGCGCGCTTCCAGGCGGAACGCCAGCCACTGCAACAGCGGATTGCGCAGCACGCCGGCGGCAATCGCCGCATCCGGCCAGACATCAATGACCTCAAATACAAACGGCGTCCGGTGCACCCAGCGCGCCAGCAGGGCCGGGATGGCCATGGTCAGCGGACTGCTGGAGGCAATGATCCGATCGTATTTCCTGCCATGGCGCAGCACGTGCCACAGGGCAAAGCAGGCAAACGAAAGAAACGAGGCCACCCGCGCAAGAAACCCCATTTGCGGACGATAGCGCGTGCGGCTGACATGCACCCGCATCCCCCCGGCCTCGACCATGCCGCGCCCGGCGAGAGACGGGTCATATGCCGCGCAGCAGAGCACATCCACGCCGTGCCCGGCCGCGACAAACCGCCGGCCGAACTCAAACGTGCGCACGCTCCCCCATCCGGCAGGAGTGGCAAAGTACTGATGAAGCCAGAGAATGCGCATAAAAGTTTAGCGTGCGGCTTGGGAACTCAGGAAAGAAGGCTGGCTGCGAATGAATGAATGAATGAATGAATGAATGAATGAATACGGACACAGAGCAGCACAGAGCGAGATGAGGGCACAGAGAGGGAGAGTTTCATAGCTACGGATGATCGCGGATTCCCGCGGATTTTGGGTGTCTGGAGAGGGTCGGCAATCTGCGGAGAACTCGAAGTTGAGAATACTGTCCGCAGATTGAGAAGATTAACGCAGATTGAGAACAGCGAACATCATTGCCCACGAAACACGCGAAACACGCGAAAAATGCTTTGAATCGGGAACTCAGGAAATCAGGTTGGCTGCGGATCGGAGACAATCCCTTCCGGCTTTCCTGCTTTCCAGATGAGAATACATTCAGCAGACAGAGTCTCAAGCCGCGAAATCCGCGGCAGAAAAGTTTGGAGTGCGGCGGCTTGCCGCCGCTTTTTGCAGCCGCGGCTTGCCGCG
>JBAWXQ010000209.1:0-5109 GCA_037144015.1 bacterium | reverse complement strand
CTCAAGAAGGCCCAGGAAATGCTGGGCGAATAGCGCGGCCTTCGGCCGCTCTCGCAAACAGGTCCGCGCATGCGCGCGGGCCTGTTTGCGTTGGGTGCGCCCGGGCGGGCGCACCGGATTCGCTGTTCAATTCTGCACGCGCTCCGCGACCGTGACCACCTGCCACGGCCCGGTGCTGCGGCCCAGCCAGGCAGCCCAGAACCACGCCGGCACATCCGGCCAGATCCGGCCGGATTCATCGGCGCACTGCTCGCGCACGCGCAGGCGCACGCCGTGGCGTTCCGCCAGGAAGCAGCTCCACGTGCCGCTGACGGCGTCCTGGTGCATGGGCCGGGGCGACACCTGCCACCCGGAGGCGCGCAGGCAATCCATGGCGGAATGCACACGATGCGTGGGTTGCGTTACCCAGCGCCAGATGAGCACGCGCGTGCCGTCCTCGAACCGCGCGATGCGGCCGGGAAAGGCTGTGTTGAAGGCTTCTTCCTGCGGTGTCAGCGGCGTCGCGCGCAACGCACGCCCCTCGAAGGCCGTTGGCCAGCCGGGAAAGTGTGCGCTTGCCGGTTGCCTGGCAGGTGTCGGGTCCGGCAGGAGTTGGATGGCAGCCGTGGCCAGGCAAGCCAGCAGAAAGGATCGTGATCCTTTTACAGGACAGGCGACAGCCCGCAGCCAGACAGCAGCCGCTGGCCGCGGTCCGCGACCCGCGGTCGCGGCAGCAGATCCTGCGCCAATGGATCGTTCGATCACGTGTTCTGGAGAAGATGGTGCAGCCGGCCGGGCCGCGAGCATGCGGACCAGCCAGACGATCAGCAGGGCGCCTGTGGCAAAGACCGCCACGCCCATACCCGTGTGCAGCGGCTCGCCAGGAGGGAGAACGGCCATGCTCGTCAGGCAGAGCGCCGCCACCCGGAGCATGTTGGCCAGCGTCACCACGACCACGGTCAGCACGAGTAAGATGCCGGTGCGCCGCCAGCTCAAGCCAAGGAGACCGGCCGCGGTCAGCGCCAGCCACAAGCCTCCCCAGAGCATGCGGATGCCGCTGCACGGCGCATCCACCCAGACCGGCGTGCCTGCCCAGAGGATCTCCACGCCCGCTCGCACAACCGGCAAACCTGCGCCATGCAGGAGCGCGTGGGCAAAAAAGGAGGCGGCGACGCGCAACGGGTAGCCTAGAAAAAGCTCCAGCATCATGGTCGAGGGCAGCGCCAGAACCAGCAGGCCGGTTACAGCCGGGTCAGGCCAGCGCCCGCGTTGCCACGGTCCCGGCGCGAGCAGAAGTGCTGCCAGAGCCGGAAGTCCGCGCAGCGTCATGGGCAGGAACGGCTGGGATGCGGCATAGACACACATGACCACGGCAGCCGGCCACCAGCCGTTACGGCGCGGCAAGTTGCGGGTGCGGGAACGCGCGGCGTGCGCCGCCAGAAAGACGGCTGCGCCAACAGCCATGACTCCGGCGGCCAGGTCTTCGGATGATCCGGACCGGCCGGCGAACCACTGCAGCAAAGGCCAGCAGGCCAGCAGCCAGGCCAGAGCCGGCAACCACCTGCCGCGCGCGTTACGCATGTTGGCGCATTCGATGGACGCAGAACACCGCGCCTGCCGCGAGCAAGAGGATGATCCAGAACGCCGGCTCGGGCACGGTGGGCACGCTGTCCGCGGCGACGGGCTCTAGGCCGGCCTCTTTATATTGCTGCTGGTTCTCCAGCACGACCGCGCCGCTGACCGGCGTCACCAGGTTCCAGCGCACGGCCAGCTTCTGCGCGGCTTCGCGAGGCACCGGCTTGCCGGATGCCAGCAGCCGGCGGACTTCGTCCGCGGCCCAGGCGCGCACCAGGTGATCTCCGGCCTTGATCCCTTGCCCGGCTATGCTCTCGACGCGCGATCGCTCGAAGCGCCACGCGGGGCGGTCGGGCCCCCAACTCGCCAGCAGCGGCGCCAGGACACGGTCGCCGCCGGCCAGCGCGTCGCCGGGCGGCAGCGAGCGGGCGCAGAAGACGCCGTCGAGAGATTCTGTGATTTTGCAGGGGCCGGGCAGGACCTGCGCGGCATAAAAGCGCATGTTTTCCGGCGCACGCTCGAGCCGGCGCCTGAAATCGTCGGCGGAGGTTGCCGGCTGCGGTTGCGGTCCGTGCAGCCAGACCAGCGCGGCAGGCGTCGTGGCGGCGGCGAGATCATCCCACGCCTGCGAGAGCATCTGCAGATTGCAGCGACCGCCGGCACAGCCGCGGGCCTGAAGTTTGGCGGCCACTTCGCGTGCGGCCGCGGTGCTGATTGGCGCCTGGAGGCGAATGGGGTCCCAGGCGTTGGCGCCGTCGTCCACCAGCCCGACCGCGGCTTCCACGCCCGGCGGAAGATGGGTCAGTGCCATGGCAATTTCATCCAGACGGGCCGCCATGCCGATAGAGCCGTCGATGACGATGGCCACGCGTTGGGGTGCCCAGGCGCGCCCGGAAGTCACGGTTTGCTGGATCAGGCGCGCCGGCTCGTCGCGTGTGTCAGCCGCCCAGGCCGCGGGCGGCACGGGCGCGGCGAGCCGGAAGGTACGGGTCGCGGGGAGGGCGACAACGGCCGGCAAGCGGAAGTTGCGATCGAGAATGGCGGGCGCCGGGAGCGTGACGGTCTGACCGTCGGCTGCAATTGTGAGCGGCGCCGTCAGGCCCAGCCGCAGCTTCATTTCGCCGTTGGCCGGCACCGGGAAACATTGCACCCGGATGCAGTCCGGTCCGTCGGAGGTGACCAGCACCGGATCGCGGCGGCGCTGGACGACCTTTTCGTAGGCCTGGCGGGTCTGGGCGCGGCCGCCGAAGGCCGCTTCGCGCTCCTCGCCGGCGATCCAGAGCGTGAGGCGCGAGACCACGGCGCCGGGCGGCAGTGCGATGCGCGCGCGCGCCTCGCGCTCCCCGGTGAACTCGTTGCGGAAGGTGAGGGTCCACTCCGCGTAGTCCAGGCCGGCCGGCTCGTCGGGCGTGTCCTCGTAGCGCGAGCCGTACAGCGAGAGCCCCTTGAGCACGCCGCCGATGCGCGCGCCGCCCTGGTCCGCATCCCAGGTCAGCGTGTTGGGCCGGCCGCGGCTGCGGCTGTTGAACGGCCGCCAGGCATCCTCGCGGAAGAGGTTGGCGTCCTGCCCCGTGACGCGGTAGAAGATCGCCCGGCCATGTTCCGCAGACAGGCGGTCACGGTCGGGCAAGAGCCACACGGTCAGCTCCTGGAAGGGGCTCTGGCGGTCTTCGCACGCCTTGAGCAGGATGTCCTGGCGGCCATACTGGCGCAGCAGCCGGATGCCGCGCGTTTGCGTGCCGGCGTCATCGCTGGCGGCCAGGTGGATCCCGACAAGGGTCAGGGCCTCGGAACTCACCAGCAGCAGAACGCCCGCGAAAGCCAGCGCCAGGCCACTGCGGAATCCAGGCAGCCGGCCGCGCGGCTGGCCGGTGAATGCCTGCAGCAGCCGGCGCCGCAGGAAGAGCCCGCCGACAAATGCCAGCGCCGGGGTCATCGGCAGCAGTCCCAGCACGCCGACGCCGAAGTACCAGAAGGCGGCCAGAAACACGAAGGCGCCTAGAAGCGACAGGGGCAGGAACAGCAGCGCAAAAAACAACCCCAGCCCCAGGGCCAGGCCGTTGAGCACGCCGGCTGTGATGCGGCAGGACTGCCAGGCAAAGCGCGCGGTCAGCCAGGCGAGCAGGTTGGCGAGCGGTACGGCAGCCACGGCGGCCGCGTGCCAGGGTGTGGGGAGGGGGTCGAGAAACGTGTCCGCGCACATGTGCGTGGCGCTCTCGACCGCCAGCGTGATCAACGGCAGGATCACGGAGAAAAAAAGCAGGAGCCAGCCGCCGGACGTGATCAGATTCCAGGTGCGGCGGATCCAGGATGGGCTCTGGACGAGGGGCGCAGCGGGTGAGGAACTTGTTTCCATTGGGTGCCTCCATTAAAAGTTGTAGCCAGTGCAGAACCCCCGGCCAGCCTGCGCAATCCCAAACAGAACTCAGCCCAACGAGATGCGACGCCAGGAAGGAGAAGTCTCCGAACGCGCCGGGCCGTCGCGGGCATCAGAGCTTCCGCCGGTTGAGCACGGTATAGAAGGCCGTGGGACTGTCGTTTCCTTCCGCGCGAACGCAGTCAAACTCCACGAGGATCCGGTCCGGCGCGAGCACGGTGAAGGCGAAGCGCGCGTCCGCCTTGGCGAGCACGCCGCCGCTTCCGTCGGGGCGCAGGCTGCCGAGCAGGGGATCGCGCTTTTCTTCCGGCAGCGGCTTGCCTGTGGCCGGGTCCAGGGGGTGCCAGATGTCATCGACCCAGAGCAGCAGTCCGTCCTGCCGCATCACCTGCAGCCGGAACGGCGCTGTGACCGGCCCGGCAGGCTGCGCGTAGACGCTGGAGGATTCCCAGTTTCCGCGCAGATCCGGGGCGTGGGTGCCTGTCACGGCCGGTTCGACCCCGTTGCGGCGCAGGATGCTGTAAAAGGCGGTTGGCGCCTGGCCATGGCCGCCCATGCGGACAAACTCGACGAGCATGCGGTCCGCATCCAGGAGTTCCAACCCGAAGCGCGCTCCTTCCTTGGTGACGACGCCGGCGCGTCCGGTTGCATCCAGGCTGCCGATGAGCAGGTCCTTTCGCATTTCGGTGGTGCTTGGCTTGCCGGTGGCCGGGTCCACCGGCGGCCAGATGTCGTTGATCCAGAGCAGGGCGCCATCCTGGCGGGTGACCTCGAGGTGCAGGCTGGCCGACAGGGGGCCGGCCGCCTGTGCGTAGCGGTAGGGGCTGCGCCACGAGCCGAGCAGGGACGGCGGACGCGTGATGGCCGGCGCCCGGGCGGCCGCGCCTTCCCGGGTGAGAACAGCATAAAACGCCGTGGGCTTGAAGTCGCCCACGACTTCGAAGCTGACAAACTCAACCTCCATGTGGTCGGCATCCAGCAGGCGGAATCCAAAGCGCGCGCCGTTCTTGACGAGCACGCCCTTCCGGCCGTCCGGGGCCAGGCTGCCAAGCATCGGATCGCGACGCACAGCGGGGGCGCCGGTGCCGACGGCCGGAGCAATCGGGCGCCACACGTCGCTGGCCCAGAGCAGGCGCCCATCCTGACGGGTGAATTCGATGCAGAATTCGACGGCCGTT
>JBAWXQ010000208.1:0-5139 GCA_037144015.1 bacterium | reverse complement strand
GGAAAATTGGTGGTCGGCCCGGCCTTGATGATCTCCCCGAACTCGGTCCTGCCATCCACCACGCCCATATAATTGCCGCGGGTATTCAGGATCGTTGCAAAATCAGGCGGCAGGCTGGTGATCGGACCGAAGTTCAGGACGGCAGATCCGGTGTAGGTTTGCCGGAGATAATCGCTTACCGGGGATGAGCCCATCCAGAACTGATCGTGGTTGCCGATGGTCTGATACCAGGGGATCGATCGGTCAAGCCCGGCAGCCTGGTAGCGCTTCTGGTAGTCGATGTCCCGGGCGCCGGCATGGGCGCCGGAACTGGGCGTGATCATCCTGCCATCGAGGACATCGATATACCACCGCAGTTCGTTGTACTGCGTGTTGTTGGCGGCATCGCCGAGGGAAATGCCGAAGTCGAACGGCGCGGCCTTGTGCAAGGCGTTAATCGTCTGCACCGCGGCATCCAGAACGTGGGTCGTCGAGAGAATCACCGCCGAATATGCCGATGAATTGCCGGTTGGCCTCGCCTCCGGAGGCGGCGTGGTGGGCTCCGGGTAGCAATACCCGCCATAGATGGCCTGCGCCGGGGATTCCTTGTCTGCGATGTGAATATCGCTCATGGTGAAGAAGGTCAGCAGCGTCGCCGCCGCCGGATCGGGAACCGAGGGTTCAACGTCAGCGGACTGCATGGTGGGGTCAGGCCTGACAAACGCCTGCCCGCCAGCATTCCACTGCCAAAGCCCATACCCATAGGTCGCATATTCCGACACCTGCCGCGGCAGCAGCGGCGTCGCGGGCGAGGGCAGCGGCGTGACTTCAATGGTCCGCTCGAGCGTCGTGAGAACCTCCGCGTCAATCGGATACGTTGGCGCCTGGGCGCTGGCCGGGACCGGGGCGGTCAGCAACAGCAGCACGAGCAGCATCAGAAATTTGTGCTGCAAACCATTCCAGCCAGACGGAAGTGTTTTCATGTGCGCATGATACCAAGATTGCGTGCGCGATGTAAATCGCACCTGCACCCCCGGCGTGGGCGCAAGGCAGAGTTGACGGGAAAGGCTGAAGCATTTTAGGCTGTTAGGGGGACGCAACCGCCACGCGACGGACAACCGTGTAATACGCTATCAAAAAGAGCAACTGGAACAATTTTTCTGCCTGTAATCAAGTCTTCGCAACCCGCTGGCAGCGGGTTGCTCAACTAGCAGCCTGGTCGGCAGAAGGTTTGTGTCTTTACAAGGCTAATTCCGACAGGCTGCTAGCGCGCAAGCACCCATGGCGGACGCGGCCGGCATGCGGTATAATTCAGTTGGTTCGAGGAAGACGAACCGCAGGTTCGCTCCGGCGGGCACACCCGCCGGAGACGGATCGAATCAAAAGGAGAACACCCATGCACGCCCCACGCCTCGCCGCCTTGGTTGTCGTCGCCTTGTTCGTGCTGACCGGCTGCATTGTCCAGGAACGCCCGGTTGCCTATCGCACGTATCCACCCGCATATGCTCCGCCGCCGCCACCGCCCGGTGCGCCGCCGGCGGCCCAGCCGGACGTGTCGTCCGATACGTCCCCCGGCGTGCCGCCCGTGCCAGGCCAGGAGCAGCCGGAGGTGCTCACGCGCGGCCCGGTGCACGAGGCGTTTGCCCAGCCGGTGACCGTGCAAACTCCGTCCGGCCTGGTTGTGGCTGGCCAGCCACCGGCCACAATCGTGGAGACCCCGCCGTCTGACCGGCCCGCAGGCGGCAACTGCATGTGGGTTCCCGGCTACTGGAGCTGGGATTCCGAGAGCAGCCGGTTCATCTGGGTGAGCGGCTGCTGGCGGCTCACGCCCACCCGCATGACCTGGGTCCCGGGCTACTGGGCGCGCGTGTCCGGCGGCTGGCAGTGGATCTCCGGATTCTGGGCGCCGGCAGCCACGCAGGAGATCGCCTACCTCCCGGCGCCACCGGCCGTCACGGAAAACCCGCCAACCGTGATGGTGGCGGATCAGATCTGGATTCCGGGCTGCTGGTACTGGGCGCAGGGGCGCTACGTGCTCCGCTCCGGCTACTGGCTGCAGCCGCGGGCGGGATGGGTCTGGGCGCCGTCACACTACGTCTGGACGCCGCGCGGACATGTCTTTGTGGAAGGGTACTGGGACTTCCCGCTGGAGAGCCGCGGCGTGCTCTTTGCGCCGGTCTGCTTCGCGGGGCGCGCGGGCGGCGGCGTGGCCTTCGCCTTCTCGCCCAGCATCACGGTGAACCTCGGGGCCGTATCGGCCAGCCTGTTCGCCTGCCCGCGCTACACGCACTACTACTTCGGCGACTATTACGATGACGCCTGGGTGAGCATCGGCATCTACCCGTGGTTCGACTGCGTGCGTATCGGCACCTGGTATGACCCGCTCTTCGTCCATGCGCGCTGGGACCACGGCCGCCGGGATCCACGGTGGGAGGAGCGCGAGCGCCACGAGTACCGGCAGCGTCATGACGACCGCGACCGCCGGCCGCCGCGGACATACCGCGAGCAGGAGGAACGCGCCGCGCGCCTGCCGGAGCCGCAGCGCCGCGAACGCCAGGTGGCGCAGCCGCTGCGCACAGCCATCACCGCCCCGGCGACATCCATGAAATTCGAGCGCGTGGACCGGGACGCACGCCAGAAGGTGGTGAAGGAATCGGCGGATGCCCACACGTTCCGTGATGCGCGAGGGCGCTGGGAGGCGGCCACGCCGGCGCCGCAGGCGCCGGCAGTCCAGCCGCCGGCCGCAACCCGGCAGCCGGCCGGCCGGAAGACCACGGCACCCAAGACGTCCCTGCCGGCACGCGACACCCCGCCGACCGCGATCCAGCCGGACCGCGTGCGCTTCCGGCCGACAGGCGCCGTGGAGCAGCCGGCGGCGCCGCGGAACGGCGAGCGCAGCACGCCCGACAAGCCGTCCGACGAGCACAAGCGCGACCGCTCCTCCCGCGACGAGCGGTGAGCGCGTAAGGCGGGCATCAGCCCGCAACCCGACGAATGACCAAGTCAAGGACACCGAGAGCACAGAGAAAAATAGAGACCACAGAGAAATGCCTGTCTGCGGCTGGCGAGCCGGCCGCAGCAGCATGAATCTCTCTGTGCTCTCTTTTTTCCGCTGTGGCCTCTGTGTCCTGCTTACTTTCCAGGTTCAACGGCACCGGCTTGCCGGCCGCCGCTCCCCATCCGCACCACCAGCACCGGGATTGACAGGGCATGGCGCACGCCGTGCACGGTTTCGCCGAACACCAGGTCCTTGAGCCCCGTGTGCCCGTGCGCGCCCATCACCAGCAGGTCCAGCCCCAGCTCGCCCGTCAGATCCACGATCGTCTCGACCGGCGCGCCGCTGCGCACGACCACATCCACGGGCAGTTCGGGCGATTCGATCTCGCGCGCAATCCCCTCGACATAGGTCTGGTCCTGCCGCCCGTGCAGGCTGGCGGAGGCGGCGCCGTAGACCATGCCGCCCGGAGATTCCACCACGTGGATGAGCGCCAGGCGCGCGCCATGCGCCCGGGCCAGGGTCACGGCCATGGACAGCGCCTCGGCGTCGCCGGGGCCGTGGTCCAGCGCCACGCCCAGGTGGCGCAGGCGCGGCGGCCGCATGCGACGGGCCACCGCCTCGCCGCTGGCAATGATGCCGCTCTCCCACTCCTTGTGCCGCCCGAAAAACGCCCGGGCCAGCATGTACGCCAGCAGGCTGGCCAGCGCGCCTGCCACCAGGCTGGCCGCGCACCTCACCCACAGCGGCAGCGCGGACATGGCCCCGCCGATAGTCTGCACAATCAGCCAGCCGTTGAGGCAGATGATCAGCGCCGCCACGCACCACGCCAGCACCCGCACCCACGGCGGGTTGGCAAACGCCCCCATCTTCTCGCGCTGCGAAGTGAACTGGATCAGCGGAATCACGGCAAACGGCAACTGCAGGCTCAGGATCACCTGCGACAGGATCAGCAGCCGGTAGAGACCGCTGTTCCCCGCCAGGGCGATCACGGCCACGGCCGGCGCCAGCGCGACAAACCGCGTGATCATGCGGCGCACCCACGGCCGCAGGCGGATGTCGAGGAACCCCTCCATGACCACCTGCCCCGAGATGGTCCCGGTGAGCGTGGAGCTCTGCCCGGCCGCCAGCAGCGCAATGCCGAACGCCAGCGGCGCCACGGTGCCGCCCAGCAGCCGGTCGAGCATCTCGTGCGCCTGCTGGATCTCGGTGACGACGATTCCCCGGGTGTGAAAATTGGCCGCGCTCATGATCAGGATCGCCGCGTTGACCAGGAAGGCGCCGTTGAGCGCCACGATGGAATCGATCAGGTTGAAGCGGCAGGCCTCGGCGCGGCCGGTGTGCGTCCGGTCAATGGCGCGGGACTGCACCAGCGAGGAGTGCAGGAACAGGTTGTGCGGCATGACCGTGGCGCCGATGATGCCGATGGCAATGAAGAGCGCGCCGTGCGGCAGCGTCGGCCGCAGCCCGGCCGCCGCCGCGCCCCAGTCGGGCCGGGCGAGGCAGACCTCGATCAGGAAGCAGCCGGCAATGGTGCCGACCAGCATGAGAATGAAGGCCTCCATGCGCCGCACGCCCAGCCGCTGGATCGCCAGCAGCAGGAACGTGTCGCAGGCGGTCACCGCACACCCCCAGAGGAGCGGCAGGCCAAAGAGCAGGTTCAGGCCGATGACGGTGCCGATGATCTCGGCCAGGTCCGTGGCGGCAATCGCGATCTCGGTGAGGAACCAGAGCGCCAGGGTCACGGGGCGCGGGTATTCGCGCCGGCACCCCTGCGCCAGGTCGTAGCCGCTGACCACGCCGAGCCGCGCGGCCAGGGTCTGCAGCAGCAGGGCCATGGCGTTCGAGAGCAGCAGCACCCAGAGCAGCGCGTAGCCGAACTGCGCGCCGCCGGCAATGTCCGTGGCCCAGTTCCCCGGGTCCATGTAGCCGATGCTGACCAGGTAGGCCGGCCCCACAAAGGCCAGGAGCCTCCGGAACGAATTGCGGCGTTTGACTTCTACCGGTTTCATGGGGCGTGGGACAACGCACTCAGAATACCACAGGCCGGATCCGGTGCGGTAGGTCGTTCACGGACAGAAGGTAACGGGTTGGCGACAGGGGGAGGGCTCGCGGTGCTCGCTGAGGACGAGGACGATGGACGAGGACGAGGACGAGAATACGTT
>JBAWXQ010000207.1:0-5144 GCA_037144015.1 bacterium | reverse complement strand
GGAAAAGCCTTCCGCATCGGCGCGGTGCGTTCCTCCTCCCGCCACGACGCCCCCATCCTTCCTCTGCACCTCGCGCGGAACGGCCGCCCCCTGTCGCCAACCCATTACGTGCGGCGGCTATTGACAGGCGCGCGTGCGTGGCGCATCCTGTTACACGTTCCTGTCTGCTGCAGGGTCCGTTTTTTTCGCACGAGCAAATGACACCGCATTTCCGACAATCCTTCCTGGCCGCGCTGATCGGGCATTTCGCGCTCATCATCGCCGTCATTGTGGTGTCGGTTCTTCCCGGGTGCCGACACCCGAAGCCGGTGGACTTGTCCTCCTTTGCCAATGTCGACATCCGGAACATCGAAACAACCAAGCCGCTGTCGCGCATCAAGCCGCCGCCTGAGAACGTGATTCCCCCGCCGCCGCTGCCGCCTACGGATGTGCGCGACCCCGGCTTGCCTCCGGATCCCGTGCCGCCGCGTCCGGTGGTGGCCCCGACGCCCAAGCCGCCCGACCGCGATACGGAGGGGACGCTCCCGGATCGCTCGCCGCCGCACGACCGGATCAAGCCGGCGGTCAGCAATGCGGCCGACCGGACGGCGGTTTCGCCGGTGCCGGTCGTGCGCAGCGCCGTGCGCACGACGCGCGTGCTGACCACGCCCGGGGTGCGGCGTGCGCCGCGCATGCTGACGCCGGGCGAGCTCGATCCGCTCGGCGGCCTGGCGGCACCCATCGGCGCGTCCAATTCCGTGCCGATGGATGAGCGTCAGCGGTGCTTGCTTCTGATCAAGCGCGCGTTGTACGATGTCTGGGATCGGCCAACCCTGGCGGATGCGGGCCATCAGCCCACGCTGCTGGAGGTGCGGTTCGACGTGAGCGGCCGTGTGGTCAGCGCCGCCGTTTCGCAATCCGCGGGCAGCGAGGCCATGGACCGCTCCGTGCTGCTGGCCGCGAAACGGGTCACCCGGGTGGAAGGCCTGACCCCCGTTTTCCTTAAGGAATATCCGAAGCTGACGATCGAGTTTACGGTTACGGAATAGTGAACCATAGGACAACAGCCATCACATGAACCCACGCAGCCTGCTCCCGTTGCTTGCCATCCTGCTCGCCGTTGGCGCCGTCGCTCCGGCGGTCCCGCGCACCGGCGCCGCCACGCCCGACATCCGCATTGCGGGGTCGGCCGCCACCAAGGACGCCATCAACCTCAGCGGCCTGGCCGCCGCCGGACCGCAGGGCAAGGTGTTTTTGCGGACGCTGATGGCTGACCTCGAGCGTTCGGGATGGTTCAAGGTCGAGATGACCGGATCCACCAAGGTTACGGGCACGATCACGGACGCCGGCGCCTCGGTTCAGTCCGCCTGCGCGGTTTCCTGGGCGGGCGGGAGCTTCCAGTGGTCGCGCGGTCCGGGCACGGCGGATGCGCGCCGCGAGGCGCATGTGTTCGCCGACGAGATCGTCAGCCGGATCAAGGGCGTGAAGGGAATCGCCTGTACGCGCATCATTCTGGTGCGGCGCGCCGGCACGGCCGCCGAACTGTACATGTGCGATGCCGACGGCCAGAACATGATGCAAATCACGCACGACAATGCGCTCTGCGTGGGGCCCCGGTGGACGCCCGACGGCCGCAGCGCCTACTACACCAGCTACGTCAACGGCCGCCCCTGCGCCTACCGCATCTCCACGGAAACAGCAGCCAAACAGATGCTGTCCGGCTACCTGGGGCTCAATGCCGGGCCGGTGGTCTCTCCCAAAAATGGCGCGGACGTCGCGCTCATCCTCTCGTTCCCCGGCAACCCGGAGCTGTTCCTGCTGCACCTGGGCGACGGGGCGCTGAAGCGGCTGACGCGCACGCACAAATTTTCCGAGGCCAGCCCGTGCTGGTCGCCGGATGGGCGCGAGATTGCCTACGTCAGCGACGAATCCGGGCGTGCGCAGATCTACATCATGGACCCGGCCACGCTGCGCTCCCGCCGCGCCACCGTGACGTATGGATCCGAAAACCTGAGCCCGTCGTGGTCGGCGGACGGCAAACTGATCGCCTACACCTCGCGGCGCGGCGGCGTGTACCAGGTCGGCGTCCTCGATCCCGCCAGGGGCGAGATCCGCGACGCGCTGACCAGCGGCGCGCCGCACGAAGATCCATCCTGGGCGCCGGACAACCGGCACCTGGTTTGCGCCCGCCGCGATGGCAACGCCTCCTCCATCTGGATCATTGACACACTGGGTGACCCTGAGATACGTTTATTTTCGTTGTCCGGCGAGTGGATTACGCCGGACTGGTCTCAACGCTAGTTGCACACTGCTCGCCGAGCAAAAGGGGTATTCATCATGCGCATGTCGGTTGTGAAGGTTCTGACGGTTGTGGTTTGCATCGCGATGCTGGGAAGCGGTTGCTCGACGCTGCGGCGCTGGTGGTACGGCCCGGAAAAGACGAATGGGGCGAACACCGGCCTGGTTAACACGGGCGTGGAACCGGTTCCGGGCTCGATCGATGCCTCGCTGGTTCCGGGTGACCAGCCCCTGGGCAACGCGCGCCCCTTTGCCGAGAGCCGCACCGTGGACGCCAGCGCCCTCTTCGCGCCGGTTCACTTTGCCTACGATTCGTTCGTGCTCCCGCCGCAGGAGGTTGCCAAGATTGACGATGTCGCCAGGTTCCTGGCGGAGAACTCGGACCGCGTGGTGAATGTCGACGGCCACTGCGACGAGCGCGGCAGCAATGAGTACAACCTTTCGCTGGGCGAGCAGCGCGCACAATCCGTGCGCACCTACCTCATCGCCACGGGCATCGATGCCGGGCGCATCCAGACGCGCAGCTTCGGCAAGGAGAAGCCGCTGGATGCCGGGCACAGCGAAGCGTCCTGGGCGAAGAACCGCCGCGGCGAATTCGTAATCTACAAGTAACGGCGACGCCGCTGGCCCGCGCCCCGTTTTGCGAGAGTTGGGGAGCGAAGAAATCCGGTGCGGACACCGAGATCACAGAGATTGCGTGAGAACACAGAGAAACCGCGATGCCAAGCAGGCGTGCGTTTCGTGGTTCGCCAAAGGGATGAAGTTCCGTCTTAGGCGAGGATTGGGGTTGCGCCTGCCGTCTTGACACCGCAGCAGGGCTGCGGTACCGTGTGGTCCTGTCCGGCCTTGGTGTGCCGGCGGCACGGTTAACCATGCGTCGTTTGTTGCGAGGAGATTCTCATGCGCACGTCAGTGATTCGGGGCCTTGGAGTTGTCACCTGTGTTGCCATGCTGGCCAGCGGTTGCCAGACCATCCAGAACCTCTGCGGCAGCTGCAAGAAGAAGGCCGCGGCTGCGGCGGCTGCGGCCACCAACGAGCCGCCTCCGGTTGTGATCACGGATCTGGTGGATTCGAATGACATGCCCCAGGTCGGCGTGCCGTTTGACCAGCTGCCGATCGATGCGGACGCGAAGCTGGAGGCTATCCAGTTCGGCTACGACTCCGCCCTCCTGCCGCCGAAGGAAGTGGCCAAGCTGGAGAAGGCCGGACAGTACCTTCTGGACAACCCCAACCGCGTGATGAACGTGGACGGGCATTGCGACGAGCGCGGCAGCAATGAATACAACCTGTCGCTCGGCGAGCAGCGCGCGCAGGCCCTGCGCAAGTTCCTGATCGATCTCGGCATCGACGGCAGCCGCATCCAGACGCGCAGCTTCGGCAAGGAGAAGGCGCTGGATCCCGGACATAATGAGGCCGCCTGGGCCAAGAACCGCCGCGGCGAATTCGTGGTCTACATCACGAAGAAGTAGACGTCATGCCCTGCCCCGCATTCCTGTTCGGAACCGGACTGGATGAGTGGGCGTTGCTGGGCGTAATCGCCTTCCTCCTGTTCGGCCCCAAACGCCTGCCGGAGATCGCCCGCACCATCGGCCGCACGCTGGAGAAACTCCGGCGCGCGGCCGACGACTTTCGGGAGCAGGTCTCGCACCTGGATGACCCGCCGGAGCCCGGAACCCGGAGACCGGAGGCCGGAGTCGGGAGACCGGAGACCGGAGTCGGGAGTCCGGAGTCCGGAACCCGGAGAACGGAGACCGGAGTCCGGAGTCCGGAAACCGGAGACCAGAACCCGGAGTCCGGAAACCGGAGCCCGGAGCCCGGGGGGTAACTGCTGGTGTCAGACGAACGCCACAATCCAGCCGATGAATCCGCGTCGGACCGGCCCCGCTCGCTGCTCGAGCACCTTGAGGATCTGCGGAAGTGCGTCATGCGCTGCCTGGCGGTCTGGGGCCTTTGCGTCGCGGCGGTCGGGCCGCTCTGCCCGGTCATTTTCCAGTGGCTGGCGGCGCCGCTGGCGCGGGCCGGACATGACCCGCACACGCTCATTACCGTGATGACGGTCGATGCGGGAATCACGTTTGTCTTCAAGACCATGCTCTGGGGCGGGGCCATCATCAGCCTGCCATTGCTGCTTTTCTTTGCTTCGCAGTTTATCTTTCCCGGCCTGCGCGCCGTGGAGCGGCGGTGGGTCGTCGGGGTTCTCGTCACGGCGGGAATCTTCTTTGTGGCAGGTGTGTTGACCAGCTATCGCTACGTGGTGCCGCTCGGGCTGGAGGCGCTGATCGAGGTCAATCGCTGGCTGGGCGTGCAGCTGGGGCCGCTGCGCCTGGATGATTACGCCACCCTTGTCTTCCAGATGGTGCTGGCCTTCGGCCTGGCCTTCGAGCTGCCGCTGCTGCTGGTGATCCTCGGCTGGATGGGCGTGGTCTCCGCGCAGTTTCTGCGCGAGAAGCGCCGGCATGCCACGGTGATCAACTTCGCGATCGCCATGCTGCTCACCCCGCCCGACGCCGTCTCCATGCTTCTGATGGGCGTGCCGCTCTGCGTGGTCTATGAAATCTGCATCCTGCTCATTCGCGCCCGGGAGCTGGCCCGCAGGTGAATCGGACACGAAGGGAGGGAAGGGGAACGGAAGGACGCGAAGGCGGTTTTTTTAGCTACGGAGACCGCGGATTGGCGCGGATTTTTTTTGGCTGGGGATGGCTTCCACCATGAAGTTCTTGAAGGCCCGATGCCACCGCCGGCCAAACCTTCAAAAACTTCATGTGCTTCATGGTGACATCTTCCCGGCTTTCCTGATTTTAGCTTGCTCCACCCAAATCCTCGCCTAAGACCGACTCCTTCGCTTGTAAACATGCCTTTCGCCTGT
>JBAWXQ010000206.1:0-5146 GCA_037144015.1 bacterium | reverse complement strand
CGCGACGCCAAGCAGGCGTGCGTTTCGTGGTTCGCCAACGGGATGAAGTTCCGTCCTAGGCGAGGATTTGGGACGGAATACACGGATCACACGGAAGGGAAATTTCTTAGCTACGGATATCGCGGATTCCCGCGGCAATCCGTAGCTGCATTTGAATTGGGAACTCAGCCAACCGCAAAATGTAAAACACCGCAGCGTGTTGAAGGCAACGCATCACCTTCCCGCCCCCTGTCGCCGCCTCCCGCCGCCCCCTGTCGCCAACCCATTACCGGTCGGCCTCTGATTGCGCTGGACAAATCAGCCGACATAGCCGATCATATTGATCGTCTGAAGGCAGAAAGGATTTCCGTATGAAGCTGACATCCCGCAGCGAGTACGCCCTGCTGGCGCTGGTGTTCCTGGCGCGGCACCAGCGCGAAGGGCTTTTCCCGGCGCAGGCCATTGCCACGGCGCAGGAGATCCCGCTGCGCTTTCTGGAGCAGATCCTGCTGGTTCTCGCGCGGGCCCGCTACCTGCGCAGCTCCAAGGGGAAGGGCGGCGGATTTCAGCTTCGCAAGCCCGCGGCGGAGATTTCGCTGGCCGAGGTGATCCGCCTCTTCGACGGCGCGCTGGCCCCCACGGAATCGGCGAGCCGGTATTTTTACGAGCCGACGCCCATCGAGAAGGAATCCAAACTGCTGGGCGTGTTCCGGGAGGTCCGTAACTACGTGGCGCGCAAGATGGAGAAGACCACCCTGGCGGACATGGTCTGAGCAGGGGTTTGTCCGGGGCGACGGCTTGTCGTCGCCGAATGCGAGAAGGTCAACAAACAACACAAAACCAAATGCCGCTCGTCCGTTTCCAGGCGCCGGCGCAGAAGAAAGAGAAGGAGACGCATGACAACCCGTCCAGCCACCACACCCACCCGCCACGCCATGAGACGCATCTCCGGCCGGCTGGCGCGCCGTCTGGCGCTGTTCCTCGCCGCCATCTCCGCGCTTGGCGCGGTGGCGTCCGATACCAATGCGCCGTCGCTGCTGCCGCCCAAGCCGAAATGGTTGACTGAGGCCTCGCTGAGCGTCCGGGAGAGCTTCGACAACAACATTTTCATGTCCGGCGTTTCGGCGTCGCACCTGCCTGCGGCGTACACGCTGCCGGATGGCGGCGTGGCGGCGCTCAAGGACCAGGAATCCTGGATCACGACCCTTGCGCCCAAGGTCGGGTTCGATTTTGCCCCCCTGCTCGGCACGTCCGGCATGCTGAAGGCGCTGACGCTGGGGTATGCCCCGGAGTTCGTCACCTTCCACGACGCGCAGACGGAAAGCTACGATGTGCACCGGCTCGCCGCCGGCATCAAGCTGAAGCGCGGTGATTTCTCGCTCACGGCGGACAACCTGTTCACCTACGTGGACGGCAGCGACACGGGCCCCAGCTATCCGGGTCGGACCAATGCGCCCACGTCCTACTACAGCTCCTTTGTCAACAGCACGGTGCGCGAACGCCGCGAGCAGACGCAGGACCGCGCCAACCTGGTGCTGCTGTATGACCAGCCCGCCTGGTTTGTCCGGGGCGCGGGCACGCTGCTGAACTACAACCAGCTGACCCGGCAGCTTCCCGCCGGAACCATCACCAACAACGGGTACCTCTCCCATCCCGACCGGAACGATGCCAACGTCGGCGCCGATTTCGGCTACAAGCTCGCCACGAACTTCGCCGTCACCATCGGCTACCGCATCGGCGCGCAGCGCCAGGAAAAGCTGCCGGCCGCCATCGATAAGTATGGGCAGACCGCCTCCAGCGACTACCAGCGCCTGCTGCTGGGATTTGAGGGGAAGCCGGCGAAGTGGCTGACGGCCAGGGTCCAGGCCGGTCCGGACTTCCGCAGCTACACCGCGGCCGCGCCCGTGCGCCACGAGGATCCGGTGACGTTCTACGGCGAGGGCCTGCTGGAAGCCAGGGCTTCCTCCAGCGACACGTTCACGCTCAAGTACAAGCAGTGGCGCTGGATGTCGAGCACCGGCAAGGTTCCGGACGACGAGACGCAGTTTGACCTCAGCTACGTCCGCAAGCTGTCGGACCAGCTCTCGCTGAGCCTCGGCGCCCGCGCGGCGCGCGCCGACTACCACTGCGGGCTGTCGTATTCGAAGATAAAGTACACGCCGGAGAACGCGATCACGAATCCGCGCGACGACTGGGATTACACCGGCACGGCCGGCCTGCGCTACGCCTTCACGCCCAACATCAGCGCCGACCTGGGGTACATGCTTGAGCTGGGGCGAAATGCGGACGGCGACGTGATCGACGGCACCCGCAATTTCAACCGGCAGGTCGCCTCGCTGGGCGTGACGCTCAAGTTCTGATGAAGGCCGCAATCTCGTCCGTGAGCCGTTGCCAGCCGGCCTCCATCGGCAGGGCGTGGGCGGCATCTGGCAGGACGCGCACGACCTTGGGCGCAGTGACGCCGTCCAGCCACCGCTGCGCGGCCGGCGTGTCCACCACGCGGTCCCCGGCTGCCAGCGCGGCGAAGACGGGCACGCGCAGCGCGCCGGCGCGCGGCGCCAGCGCCTCGATCAGCGCGAACACGTTGCGGTAGGTGGCAAACGGGATGAACCGGTCGCGGAGGATCGTGAAGCCGGGATCATCGGCCGCGACAAGGGTGGATGCAAAGCACGACTCGAACGTGCGCGAGAAGCGGAACACCACGCTGGCCAGGCGGAACCAGGTCTGCGGCGGCAGCATAGGCGAGCGCCGGCGCGACACGCGGATCATGGGCGCGAGCGCAACCACGCCGGCCACGCTGCCGGCCGCGTCGAGCGCCGCGTGCAGCGCCAGGTTTGCGCCCATCGAGTGGCCGATCACCCAGACCTGCGCGTGGTTGCGCTGCAGGGCCGCAATCTCGCGGCGCACGGCGTCATGCAGGTCGGCGCGTGTCACCCGCGATGCCTGGCCGACCGTCTCGCCCGCGCCGGGCAGTCGCATGGCCCGGCAGGTGAAGCGCCCCGTGTCGGCCAGGCGCTGCGCCATGCGGCGGAGAACCGCGGGCGAATCCCCGAAGCCGTGCACCCAGAGAATGGCCGTCTGCCCGGTGCCAACCGTGTAGGGCGCCACGCCCGGGCGCAGCCCCTGCGCGTCGCGGGAAAACCGCCGTTCCCAGCGCCGCAGCCGCACGCGGATCCAGAGCCCGTGCAACGCATCGGCTGCCAGCCAGCAGAGCAGCAGTTCGAAGAGTGTGTAAAGCAAGGGCATCGGGGCGAGATTCCTGGAGACCGGTGGCATGGTATCGACCCGGTCTGTGATGTCGAGCGATTTTTGGGGCGCAAAGTAATGGGTCAGTGACGGGGTGGCTGACGGATTCAGAAGTAGGTCGGCCATTCCTGGCCGACCCGGTCGGGCAGGAATGCCCGACCTACTCCTGCCTACCCGGCAAGAGCGAGGCCACCCCGTGCGTGAACCATTACGACACAAAGAAACTTCCCGGCAGGAGCGTATTCAACGATGGAGTGCCGTTGGTTAAACCAGGAGACCGCTCATGAACATCGACCAACTGTTCCATGGCCTGAAGATCCGCGATACGCAAGGCGGGCTGGCTTCGTGGGAGGAGCCGCAATTGCCGCTGGCGCAGCGGGTGAAGCAGCACTGGCGCGAGATGCTGGTGCACCTGTGGGGGCCGGCCGGGTCCATGGCTTTCCACGTGGTGGCCGTGGGCGCGCTGCTGACCATGTGCACCGGCACGCGCCAGGAGTACCCGGAAACGGGCCCGATCGAGATCGCCACCCATCACACGGAGGAGCCCATCGAGCCGAAGACGGATGTGCCGCCCGAGGACCCTGTCAAGCCTCCGGACCCGGCTGAATTGCCCGTTCCGACAAACGAAAAGCCGACACCCGGGGTGTCCACGGTCGACACGCCGGAGCCTGCCGGCAGCTACGGCACGCAGCAGGATGGCGCCGGCCTGGGGCCGGGGCCGTCCACGCTGCCGAACCCGGACATGCAGCTCAGCACCATCGTGAAACCCCGTCTGATCCTGATCGGACTCAACACCGGCGATTCCGGCGGCGGGCGGCCGGGGCGGTTGAAGAAGTATATCGACGATAATCCCGCGGCCAGGATCAATGAAAACGCGGTTCTGGCGGCGCTGCGCTGGCTGAAGCGGGAGCAGCAGTCGGACGGCTCGTGGGCCGGGTCAAAGCAGAATGTCCTGCCGGCCATGACCTCCATGGCCCTGCTGGCGTATCTGGCCCGCGGCGAGAAGCCGGAATCTCCCGAGTTCGGGCCGACCGTGAAGCGCGGCATTGAGTGGCTGCTGGCAAACCAGGAGCCGGACGGGCGCTTCAAGGGGCGCGACGCGAACGATTACACGCAGCCGATCGCGGCCTACGCCCTGTGCGAAGCCTATGCGCTGACCGGGCATCTGCAGGTCCGGGAGGCGGCCATCCGGGCCGTCGCGCGGGTGGTCAAGGGACAGAACGCCTCGGGTGGATTCAACTACAACCTGGATCAGACGCAGCGCAACGACAGCTCCTACATGGCCTGGTGCTGCCAGGCGCTGAAGGCGGCCAGGAGCGCCAAGCTGCAGGACGATGTGCCGGGCCTGGAGGCGGCGATCAAGAAAGGGGTCGCCGGGTTCAAGCTCAACGCCGACCCGGGTGGCGGGTTCGGCTATGCCGGCAGCGGCCGCACCGGGCTTTCCGGCGCCGGTACGCTCTGCCTGCAGCTGCTGGGCGCGTCGCATGCGCCCGAGGTTCGCAACACGCTCAAGTTTCTCGAGGGGTGCACCTTCAGCTTTGCCACGCCCGACCAGCAGCCGTACGGCGGCGGCAGCCCGCTGTACTACTGGTATTACGTCACGCAGGCCAAGTTCAACCACAGCAGGGAGATGTTTGCCGCGTGGGACAGGCAGTTTTCTCCGGAGCTGCGCCGCACGCAGCAGATCGAGAAAAATGCGATCGCCGGGCCGGACGGCACCCCGGTGGACGTGGGCCACTGGGAGAGCCCGGCGAAGGGGGAGCATTCGGGCGGCACGGTGCAGGACACGGCGCTCTGCACGCTCATGCTGGAGGTCTACTACCGCTACCTGTCCACGTCCCAGCCCGTGGAAGCCGACCCGGAGATCCTGGCGGGCAACAGCGCCAGAGCCGATGACAACGTCGCGGTGAAGGTGCGCTAG
>JBAWXQ010000205.1:0-5150 GCA_037144015.1 bacterium | reverse complement strand
GTCGTCGTCATCCTGGCCGGCGGCGGACTCATGGTCCGAATCCTCGTCCGCGTCCTCGTCATCGGCCCCGTCATCATCCTCTTCCTCGTCGAGATCCTCGACCGGCCCGCCCTTGGCGAGCCGGGTCGGGTGCCACTTGCAGGTCGTGGTTTCGCAGGGCTGGCACATGGCCGGATCGAAATCGCAAGCCTCGACGAGCCCCTCCTGCACGTTGATGCAGTTCTTGAAGATGGTGTCCGGGCGGCCGGAGCGCATCCATGCGGGAATTTTCTGGTTCTTCATAGCGGTATCTGTGGATTATGCCTTTGCCATCATCTTGCGGAACTTCTCGAACATCCAGTCGGCGTCGTGCGGCCCCGGCGCCGCCTCGGGGTGGTACTGCACCGAGAAAGCCGGCACCTGCCGGCAGGAGATCCCCTCGACGGTCTGGTCGTTGAGGTTCAGGTGGGTGATCTCGATCGCTGCCAGGTCGAGCGTGTCCTGTGCGATCGCGAAGTTGTGGTTCTGCGAGGTGATCTCGACCCCGCGCGTCGCCAGGTTCATGACAGGATGGTTGCAGCCGTGGTGGCCGAACTTCAGGCGGTACGTGCGCGCGCCGAGCGCCAGCCCGAGCAACTGGTGGCCGAGGCAGATCCCCATGACCGGCACCCGGCCCAGCAGCTCGCGGATGGCCGTGATGGCGTAACCGACGGCGGCCGGATCGGCCGGGCCGTTGGAAAGAAAAACGCCGTCGGGCTTCATGGCCAGCACCTCTGCGGCAGGTGTTCGCGCCGGCACGACGGTCACATGCATGCCGGTCTGCCGCAGCCGGCGCAGGATGTTCCACTTGATACCGAAGTCGTACGCGACCACGCGGAACGCGGCCGGTGGCACGGTTTTCGGCATCCCCCACGAGCAGGAGAGGTTGCACCCGGGGTCCCACTCGTAGCTGCTCTCGCAGGTCACAAGGGCGGCGTAATCTTTTCCGTCGAGGCCTTCCCAGTTCCGGGCCTGCGCCACGCCCTCGGCTTCCGGCACCGTACCGGACACGCACAGGAAGGACTTCTGCGTGCCGTCGCTGCGGATCTTGGTGGTCAGGAACCGCGTGTCGATGCCGGCGATGGCGGGAATGCCCTGGGCAATCAGCATGTCCCGCAGCGACTTCTGGCAGCGCCAGCTGCTCGGCTCGTTGTACTCGTGGATCACCAGGCCGTTGGCGAAGAGCTTGCGCGACTCCATGTCCTCGTCGTTCATCCCGGTGTTGCCGATCTCGGGATACGTCAGGGTCACGAACTGCCCGGCGTACGACGGGTCGCTGAGGATCTCCTGGTAGCCGCTCATGCCGGTGTTGAAGACCACCTCGCCGACGCGGTCAGCCGGCGCGCCGACCGAATGTCCGCGCAGCACGGTGCCGTCCGCCAGCGCCAGATACGCTGGCGCCTGCCGCTGTTCCGCCCAGTTCCATTTGCCTGACATACGTTTCATCCGGGAAGGAAACAGTGAGCAGTAATCGGTAATCAGCAATCGGTTATCAGTTGCCGTTCACTGATTCCTGTTCACCGATCACCGTTCACCGATCACTGATTACTGTTCACCGATCACTGATTACTGTTCACCGTTCACCGATCACCGATCACCGATCACTGATTACTGTCCACTGATCACCGATCACCGATCACTTCCCCACCCGCCACGCCGTCAGCTTCGGCGACTTTGCGTGGTACTCCTGCAGCGTCCGCACCTTCAGGTGGCCGCTGGCGGCCTTGAAGGCCTTAAGGCCGCTGATGGACCACCGCAGGCCATCCAGCGTGGTGGTGATGGGGATGCCGCGGATGGTGGCGTGGGCGCGCATCTTGATCTCGTCCCACATCGGCTCGGCGCCCGCGGACGGCGTGTTGATGATCCAGCCGAGGTCCTGCTCCTCCATCATGTCGATCGCGTTCGGTCGCCCCTTGGAGATGCGGAACACGGCATGGCTCCGGACGCCGGCGTCCCAGAGCGCGGTGCTGGTGCCGAGCGTGGCGTAGATCTCGTAGCCGAGCTGCTTCAGCTTGCGGGCCAAATCCACGGTGGCGGGCTTGTCCTCGTCACGCACGCTCAGGAAGATGCTACCGTTTTTGGGCAGCCGGCTGCCGGCGGCCAGCTGGCTCTTGAGGTAGGCCATGCCGCAGTTGTCATCGATCCCCATCACCTCGCCGGTGGACTTCATCTCCGGCGAGAGGACCACATCGATGCCCGGGAAGCGCGAGAACGGGAAGACGGCCTCCTTGGCCGAGTAGTGCTTCGGGTGAAACTCCTCGGTGAAGCCCAGCTCCTTCAGGCGGGCGCCGGCCATGACCAGCGCCGCCAGCTTGGCCAGGGGCACGCCGATGGCCTTGCTGACAAACGGCACGGTGCGCGAGGCCCGCGGGTTCACTTCCAGCACGTAGACATCCTCGCCTTGTACGGCAAACTGGACGTTCATCAGCCCCTTGACCTCGAGGGCCCTGGCCAGCGACTGCGTGTAGCTGCGGATGGTGTTCTGCGCCTTGCGGGTCAGGGTCGGCGCCGGAATGACGCAGGCGCTGTCGCCGGAATGGATGCCGGCCAGCTCGACGTGCTCCATGATGGCGCCGATCACGGCGATCTCGCCGTCGGCGATGCAGTCCACATCCACCTCGGTGGCATTGGCCAGGTAGCGGTCGATCAGAACCGGGCGATCCTCGGAAACCTCGACGGCCTCGGTCATGTACTTGCGCAGGCTCTCCATGTCGTACACGATCACCATGGCGCGGCCGCCCAGGACAAAGCTCGGGCGCATCAGCACGGGGAAGCCGATCCGCCCCGCCACGGCCTCGGCCTCGGCCACGCTGGTGGCCAGCCCGTTCTCCGGCTGCCGGATGTGGAGCCGCGTGGCGAGCTCCTGGAAGAGCTTGCGGTCCTCGGCGACCTCGATGCTTTCGGGGCTGGTGCCGATGATGGTCACGCCGTTGGCCGCCAGCCCCTTGGCCAGGTTCAGCGGGGTCTGGCCGCCAAACTGCGCAATCGCGCCGCTGCACCCCTCCCTCCGGTAGATGTGCAGCACGTCCTCCAGCGTCAGCGGCTCAAAGTACAGCTTGTCGCTGGTGTCGTAGTCGGTGCTGACCGTCTCGGGGTTGCTGTTGACCATGACGGTCTCGAACCCGGCGGCGCGCAGCGCAAAGCAGGCGTGCACGCAGCAGTAGTCGAACTCGATCCCCTGCCCGATACGGTTCGGCCCGCCGCCGAGGATCATGATCTTCTGTTTCGGCTGCGCCGAAACAGTTTTTGGGCCGTTGGCCCGTGAGATGGCAGCGGAGTCGTGATGAGCGACATAGGTTGAGTAAAAATACGGGGTGAAGGCTTGGAATTCGGCGGCGCAGGTGTCGACCAGCGAATACGACGGCGTGACGTCCAGTTGAAAACGCAGGGCACGGACCTGGTCTTCCTTTGCCTGCAGCAGCCAGGCGAGCTGGCGGTCGGAATAGCCGAACTGCTTGGCCTGCAGCAGCAGCGGGCGGTCCTTCGCCAGGCCGTCGAGCGACCCGGCCGTGCGGATTTCGTCCTCGAACGCCGTCAGCTCCTCGAGGTGGCGCAGGAACCACGGATCGATGCCGCTCAGCTCATGGATGCGATCCACGCTCCAGCCGCGTCGGAAGGCGGCATGGATGTAGAACAGGCGCCGGGCATGCGGCCGCTTGATGTCAGCGGCCAGCGCCTCGTCCGGGAGCGCCTCGGCCGGGCCGTCCTTGCCGTCGGCGCCAAACCCGGCCCGGCCGATCTCCAGCGACCGCAGGGCCTTTTGCAGGCTCTCCTTGAAGGTCCGGCCGATGCTCATGGTCTCGCCCACGGACTTCATCTGCGTGCCGAGCGTGTCGTCGGCGCGGGCGAACTTCTCGAACGCGAAGCGCGGCACCTTGGTCACCACGTAGTCGATGGACGGCTCGAAGCAGGCGGGCGTCTCGCGCGTGATGTCGTTGCGGAGCTCATCGAGCGTGTAGCCGATGGCCAGCTTGGCCGCGATCTTGGCGATGGGGAACCCGGTGGCCTTGGAGGCCAGCGCGCTGGAGCGCGACACGCGCGGGTTCATCTCGATGATGACCATGCGGCCGTCGCGCGGGTTGACGGCGAACTGCACGTTGGAGCCGCCGGTTTCGACGCCGATCTCGCGCATCACGGCAAGGGAGGCATCGCGCATGTGCTGATATTCGCGGTCGGTCAGCGTCTGGGCCGGCGCCACGGTGATCGAGTCGCCGGTGTGCACCCCCATGGGGTCCAGGTTCTCGATGGAGCAGATGATCACGCAGTTGTCGCGCCGGTCGCGCATGACCTCCAGCTCGAACTCCTTCCACCCCACGATGGACTCCTCGACGAGGATCTCGGTGGTGGGGCTGTAGAAGAGGCCGCGCTGGGCAATTTCGTCGAACTCCTTGTCCGTGTAGGCAATGCCGCCGCCCGTGCCGCCGAGGGTGAAGCCGGGGCGGATGACCAGCGGCAGCCCGAGGCGGTCGCGCACGGCCCGGGCCTCCTCGATTGTGTGGGCGGAGCCGCTGCGGGGCATGTCGAGGCCGATGCGCAGCATGGCCTCCTTGAAGAGCTGGCGGTCCTCCGCCTTCTCGATCACGTGCGCCTTGGCGCCGAGCATCTCGACGCCGTACTTCTCCAGCACGCCGGTGCGGTGCAGCTCCATGGCCAGGTTCAGCGCGGTCTGGCCGCCGAGCGTCGGCAGCAGCGCCTGGGGGCGCTCGCGGCGGATGATGGCGGCCAGGGTGTCGACCGTGAGCGGCTCGATGTAGGTGCGGTCGGCGAAGTCGGGGTCGGTCATGATGGTCGCGGGGTTGCTGTTCACCAGCGTGACCTCGTACCCCTCCTCGCGCAGCGCCTTGCAGGCCTGGGCGCCGGAGTAATCGAACTCGCAGGCCTGACCGATCACGATCGGCCCCGAGCCGATCAGCATGATTTTTCTGATGTCCGTTCGCTTGGGCATGAAGCGGAAATCCTTCTGGCCGGCCGGCGGTCATCCACACATCTGCCGCCGTACCGAAACCGGGGCGCTAGAATGCCGGAAATCGGTCCGGATGAAAAGTAAAAACGGGGCCAGGGCGTGGTCGGTTAGCGGCAGGGGGCGGCGGTTTCATGCGAGGGTAAGCGGAAGGCGGGCGTCAGCCCGCAAC
>JBAWXQ010000204.1:0-5155 GCA_037144015.1 bacterium | reverse complement strand
AGCGCCGAAGCGCGTTGCCGCGCAGGGCGGCTTTGGCTACAATGCGGGCGCTTCAGTGTGTGAGTTCCGCCCGACAGGCGGTGAACAGAGAAGGACGACGCGTCATGGAACAGAAACCCGAAGCAGCCGGCAAACAACCCAGCTGGGCCCAGAAGAAGGGAACCTGGCTGAGCTACCGTCCCGACATCAAGGTGCTCGACTGCACCATCCGCGACGGCGGGCTGATGAACAACTCCAAGTTCGATGACAAGTTTGTCAGGGCCGTCTACGACACCTGCATCGCGGCTGGCGTGGACTACATGGAGCTCGGATACAAGGGGGCCCGGCGGCTCTACTCCGCGGATGAATTTGGCTGCTGGAAGTTCTGCTCCGAGGACGATGTGCGGCGGATCGTGGGCGATGCGCCATCCAGCGTGAAGATTTCCGTCATGGCCGACGTGGACCGCACCGATTACCGCGAGGACATTCCGCCCAAGTCCCAGAGCGTCATCGATATGTACCGTGTCGCCACCTATATCCATCAGATCCCGGCTGCCGTGGAGATGATCCAGGCGATTCACGACCAGGGGTACGAAACCAGCGTCAACCTCATGGCCATCTCGGTCGTGCAGGAGCAGGATCTCGACGAGGCGCTGGCCTTGCTCTGCCACACCGACGTGGATGTCATCTATCTCGTGGACAGCTACGGCTCGCTCTATTCCGAGGAGATTCAGGCCCTGACGCGCAAATACCGCCAGTACGCCGAGGCGGCCGGCAAGAAGGTCGGCATCCACACGCACAACAACCAGCAGCTCGCCTATGCCAACACCATTGAGGCGCTGATTCTCGGCGCGAGCTACCTCGATGTCACGCTGGGCGGCCTCGGCCGCGGCGCCGGCAACTGCCCGACCGAACTGCTGCTCGGGTTTCTCAAGAATCCCAAGTATCACCTGCGCCCGGTGATGCACTGCCTGCGCGACCACGTCATGCCCATGCGCGAAAAGATCACCTGGGGGTACGACATCCCCTACATGCTCACGGGCCAGCGCAATCTCCACCCGCGCTCGGCCATGTCCTTCCTCGATGGCGAGCAGCGCAAGGATTACGTAAAATTCTTCGACGCGCTGGCCGACTAGCAGCCTGTCGGCAGAAGGTCATGGATCGGTCCAGGGCTTTCTGCCGACAGGCTGCTAGTTGTGCAACCCGCTGCCCGCGGGTTGCGAAAACTCAATTACAGACAGAAAGATTGTTCCGGCTGCTCTTTTGGTTGCGTATTACACTGTTTTCCGGCGCTTGGCGGTTGCGTCCCCCAAACTAGCAGCCTGGTCGGCAGACAGTTTGTATCTTTACAAGGCTAAGTCCGACCAGGCTGCTAGGGTGCCAGGCCCGGGTGCGGCAGGGTGTCCACCGAGTAGCGTGCGGCCCGCTCGCCCAACTGGCTGCACTGGTCGAAGGCGGAGTTGGCAAGGGCCGTCACGGCGGCATCGAGCAGGATGCCGAGGCCGCCGCCGCCGTTGCCAGACTGCTGCGCGAACTGCCAGGGCAGCCGCCAGACCAGCGCATCGGTGGAGACCTCCACCAGGCGGCTACGCCCCGCCACCACGGAGCGGCCCTGAATAATGATGTACTCCGTTTTCCAGTGGCTGATTTGCGTGTAAAACAGCATGTCGGCCTTGAGTTCCCTGCCGATCTCGCTGGCTTTGCGCCCGGAAAGCTCGCGGATGGACATGCCGCGCGCGGAGGCATACGTCACCACCTGGTCGGCGCTCACGACCTGAAACCCCTTCCGGCGCAGCGCCTCCTCGCAGGCCTTGTCGAAGATGATCGACGCCTCCGGGTTGTCCGTAATGTTTGCGCTTGGCATGACCGCCACGCGGATTGGCGCGCGCTGCAAGTAGTAGTGGGCCGGAGTCTTCGGGGAGGAGGCGCACCCGGCCAGAAGAAGAAGGAATGCCAGGCCGCAGAGCACCGGTCGGAAACCGCCGGTGCGCCGGAGCGCCGGGCGGCCCGCATGGCCCGGTCGCCCGGCTCGCGACCTTGTATTCCGGCTGCTCATCGTTGCAGCGCCTCCTGGAACTTCGGGTCAGCCAGGATCTGGCGCATGGACATGTGCGTGACTTCCTGCACGTTGGTTCCGCTCGCATCAAACACGACGCAGAGCCCGCGTTTCTCGAACAGAATGGCGCCGGCGGGATCCAGCAGCTTCGCGTCCAGCGTCAGATGATTCGACGAAAGAACCAGCAGCTCCGTGCCCAGGTACACGGCTTTCTCCGTGTGGTTGGCCTTCTCGGCGAGCACGCGGCGGAGGCTGTCGAACCCGGGGCCGAATGCCAGCGCCGCGCGCACCGGCTTGAGCCCGGAGGCCTTCAGCTCCTGCTCGATGGCGGCGGTTGCGTATTCCCACGGCGAGAATTCCGGTTTCAGCAACGCGCGGTTTTCCGGCGTCAGGCTGTCGATGGCCGGGCAGACGTAGAGCGTTTTCCCGGTTGCCAGCCGGATGGCGCCAAAGCGGTCTTGCGCCGCCTGGTAGCGCGGCGGCGCGTATTTCTCCGTCGTCGCGCAGCCGGCCGCCAGCAGGACGACCGGCGGGACGAACAGGAGGATCCGGGCAACAGGTCTCATGAAGCCATGCCGGAAACAAGAATGAATTTTGCCGCAGGCAAAATTCATCGCTGATCCAATCCCTGATCGATCAGTTTGTCCACAAACTTGCTGATGGCGGCGCGCAGGGCGTTCCCTGCCATGGTTTCGTCGTAGCCGGCGGACGACCCGACGCCCATGACTTGGCTCGTGCCGACCTCGACCACGCCGCGTCCGCTCTCGGAGGCGAGGATTCGTCCGGTTGCAACTTCGACCAGGCGCACATCCACGGTGGCCTCGGCCTGGCGCGTCACGCTGGAGCCAAAGATCAGCACCTGGTTGCGACGGGTCCGGTATCCGAAACTCGACACGGTGCCGATGACCACGAAATCCACGCCCGCCTTCCTGCCGATGGCGGCGGCCGCGTTGGCGTCCACCTTGCCACCTGCGGCGATCTGCTGCTCCTCCACGATGCGGCTGAGGCGCTCGCGCTCGTACAGGGCAAACTGCTGCGAGCGGTCGAGGTAGGTCGTCAGCACGCTGGCGGCGCTGCGGCCGATGCGGCCGTGGCCATAGTCGGTCTGGTCGTCAAACTCCAGCACCGCGACCTTCTTTCGCTGGGCCAGGGCGAGCGGCTGGCGCGTGCTGTGCCAGCCGGGCTGGACAGCCTCCTCCTCCTTGCGGATTTCAGTCGAGTAGCACCCGGACAATACACAGGCCAGCAGTCCGGCACCGGCAAATGAGCACAGCTGTTTCATAAGGCACCATCCGTTTGGAGTTGCAGGATAAAGGGTAGCATATGGTTTGTCTGAATCGCAACAGTTTCCCGGCCGAAAAGCGCACGCGTTGACACAACCCAGCAATTCTCAATAGGGCCGTTTACGGCCATATTGAGAATTGCTGGACACAACCGGGACCTCATTGCCAAGCGCGCCAGGATATGCAAGAATTTGCGCACTTTTCCATCAACGCAACACCCATCAAGAGGACCCGAGCAACAACATGAGCGCCAAGAAACTGCGTATCGGATTTATCGGCTCCGGCGGGATCGCCCAGGCACAGATGAAGCACGTCAAGACCTACCCGGACGCGGAACTGGTGGCGGTCAGCGACATCAGCGAAGCCGCCCTGGCCAAGACTCGGGAGCAGCACGGCGTGCAGAAGACCTACACCGACTGGAAGGAGATGCTGAAGCAGGAGACGCTGGATGCGGTGAGCGTCTGCACGCCCAACGGCTCGCACGCCGAAAACAGCATCGCGGCGCTCAAGGCCGGCTGCCATGTGCTGGTCGAGAAGCCGCTGGCCATGAATGCCGTCGAGGGGCAGGCCATGCTGAATGCGGCCAAAGCGGCGAAGAAGCATCTCATCATCGCCTTCCAGCAGCGCTTTCAGCCCAAGGTGCAGTTCTTCCGCCGCTTGAGCCAGGAGGGCGTGTTCGGCCAAGTGCTCTTCATGAAGTGCCAGGCCATCCGCCGCCGCGGCATCCCGAACTGGGGCGTCTTTGGCCGCAAAGACCTGCAGGGCGGCGGCCCGCTGATCGACATCGGCGTGCACGTGATGGAAATGGCGCATTATGTCATGGGATCCCCCAGGCCGGTCGCAGCCAGCGGCAGCATCTTCCGCTACATGGGCGACAAGCCGTCGGACGTGGCCTGCAGCTGGCCCAACTGGGATCACAAGACTTACACCGTCGAGGATCTCGCGGTTGGCCAGATCCGCTTCGAGAACGGCGCCGTGATGCAGGTCGAGGCCAGCTTTGCCGCCCATGCCAAGGACTCCTGGAACTTCAGCTTCATGGGCGAGAAGGGTGGCGGCGAGCTGGAGCCGCTCGTCGTGCGCACCGACCGCAACGGCTACATGGTGGACATGACCCCCGCTTTTGTGCCCACCGCGGACTGCTTCGAACGCAAGATGCGCTACTTCGTGGACACAGCGCTCTACAACAAGCCCAACGAGGCGCCGGCCGAGGCGGGCCTGATGGTCCAGAAGATGATCGACGGCATCTACCTCGCCGCGGCAAAGGGCAAGGAAGTTTTGATCAAGTAAACGTCCGCGGCGAGCATTGCGGGCAGGGGCCTGCCCGCAGCTACTTGGCGTCTGCCTGTCTGAAAAACATGACAGCATGAGAACGCGTTGCGAAAACAGTGAACCGCCAGAAGGCGGACCGCATTCCCATTGATCTCGGTGGCATGAAGGCCTCCGGGATCGCGGCCAGCGCCTGGACGCCGCGCACGCTCTTCGACGGCACGCCCGTGCTGATCGTGCCGGACACGCGCATCGGCGAGGACGCCGAAGGGGGCTGGGTGCTGCTGAAGCCGCGCGGCACGCCGGACGAGGTGCGCGAACACGTGCGCGCAAACATGCAGGTCTTCGGCCTGGTCGGACTTAGGTTTTGCGCCTGCACAAGTTTCGTGCCGACAAGGCTGCTAGTCCATGGGACGCAACCGCCAGGCGCCGGATAACAGTGTAATACGCAACCCAAAGAGCAGCCGGAACAATTTTTCTGTCTGTAATTGAGTCTTCGCCACCCGCGGGCAACGGGTGGCTCAACTAGGAGACTGTCGGCAGAAGGCACGGGACCGATCCGAGACCTAAG
>JBAWXQ010000203.1:0-5157 GCA_037144015.1 bacterium | reverse complement strand
TTCACCGCTGAAGAACTTGATGACCGGGGAATGTTCCATTGTTTTGTGACTCCTTGTGGTTACGTAATCCAACCCAACAGGAAGGGTTTACCATACACGGATCACGGGCGGAGTTTCCACCATAATTCGGGCCTACCAGCCAGTCAGCTTCCAGAGGGACACCAGCAACGGCGCGACAATCAGTGCCGGGAGGAAGTTGGCCACCCGGATGGTCTTGATCTCCAATAACAGCAGCGCGATGCCCAGGATCATGACGCCGCCCGTCGCTGTGAGCTCCATGACCATGGAAGGCGTCAGGATCTGGGCAAACAGGGCACCGCCGAGCGTCAGCGTTCCCTGGATCACCAGCACGGGCAGTGCCGCAAAGGTTACCCCCATCCCCATGGCGGCGGAGAAGGCCAGTGCGGTGAAGCCGTCCAGCACGCTCTTCATGATCAGTAAGGAGGGATCGCCCGACAAACCTTCCTGAGTGGCCCCCAGGACGGTCATGGGACCCACGCAGAAAACCAGAGTGGCGGTGACGAATCCTCGGATGAAATTGCCGCGGGTCAAAAACGGGTGCTGCGCCACCCTCTGTTCGAGCCACTTTCCGACAGCATCCAGCCGGGCCTGCAGGACGCACCACTCCCCGATCAGACCGCCCAGCAGGATACTGCCTAGAACGATAAGGGGGGCGGCTGTCTTCAGTGCCATACTCATTCCGATGGCCAGCGTCATCAACCCGATCCCCTGCATCACGATCTCACGCATGCGTTGTGGCAGGCGGTCCCCCAGCCAGGAACCCAAACACCCCCCCACGAGCACCGCACCTACATTGATCCAGGTTCCGGTCATTTTTCCATACTCCCGCCGCGGACGGCGGTTCCCGCGCCTGCACTACGCCTTCGCCGGTAGCGAGGCCAGCAGGCTGTTAATCGACGCCGCGGCGCGGCGCCCTTCGCCCATGGCGAGGATCACGGTGGCCGCGCCGAGCACGATGTCGCCGCCGGCAAAGACGCGGTCGAGCGAGGTTTTGCCTGTGTCATCCACGGTGATCTGCCCCCACTTGCTGGTCACGAGGCCGGGGGTGGTCTGCTTGATGAGCGGGTTGGACTCATTGCCGATGGCGACGATGACCGTGTCCACCTCCAGGATGAACTCGCTCCCCTTGATCTCGACCGGGCTGCGGCGCCCGGAGGCATCCGGCGCGCCGAGTTCATAGCGCAGGCACTCGATGGACTGCACGCAGTCGCTGGCGTCGCCGAGGATGCGCCTGGCGTTCTGGAGCAGGTGGAAGATCACGCCCTCCTCCCTGGCGTGGCCGACCTCCTCGACACGGGCCGGCATTTCGACCTCGGTGCGGCGGTAGATCAGGCGCACTTCCCCGGCGCCGAGGCGCACGGCCATGCGGGCCGCATCCATGGCCACATTGCCGCCGCCCAGCACCGCAACCCGGCGCGAGCGGAAAATGGGGGTGTGGGATTGTGCGGCGTCGTAGGCGCGCATCAGGTTGGCGCGGGTCAGGTATTCATTGGCCGAGAAGACGCCCACGAGGTTTTCGCCCGGGATGTTCATGAACTTGGGCAGGCCGGCGCCGGTGCCGATAAAGACGGCGTCAAAGCCGTCCTTGTCGATCAGGTCCTGTAGCTTGCGCGTGCGGCCGACCACGAAGTTGGTCTCGAGCTTCACGCCCATGGCGACCAGCGCGTCGATCTCCTGCTGCACGATGCGTTTCGGGAGGCGGAACTCGGGGATGCCGTAGACCAGCACGCCGCCGGGCTTGTGGAAGGCCTCGAACAGGGTGACGTCGTGCCCCTCGCGGCGCACGTCCGCGGCCACGGTGATGCCGGCGGGGCCTGTGCCGATGACCGCGACCTTGCGGCCGGAGGGGGGCTTGACGGCCGGCAGGCACACCTGGCCGCTTTCGCGCTCGAGGTCGGCGACGTAGCGCTCCAGGCGGCCGATCATGACGGCCTTGTCCACGGACTTGAGCCCCTTGCCGAGTGTGCACGGCGCCTGGCACTGCGACTCCTGCGGGCAGACGCGTCCGCAGACCGCCGGCAGCAGGCTGGCCTCGCGGATCACGGCAATGGCTTCGGCGTCGCACCCCTCGGCAATGGCCTTGGCAAAGCGGGGGATGTCGATGGCCACCGGGCACCCCTTGACGCACGGCGCATTCCTGCACTGCAGGCAGCGCATGGCTTCGAGCCGCGCCTGTTCGGCCGAATAGCCGATGGCGACTTCGCCCATGTTGGCGCGGCGCACGGCCGGGTCCTGGCTGGGCATCTCCTGCGGCGGGATGGCCATGCGGTCCCTGGGCGTCAGCGGTTTTCCGGCGGCGTCGATCTCGGCGAGTTTCGCGGCTGCGGCTTGCTGAAGGAGGGCGGGAGTTGTGTGGCTCATGGGGAGGTGACCCGTGATCGGTTATCCGTGATCGGTTATCGGTTATCAGTTATCAGTGTCCCGATCACCGATCATGTCACGTCCTGACTTCCGTTTGACACTTATTGTTGGCTATTACTGACATAAGGCGGGGTTCAGCCCGCAACCCAATCTTTGTCGCGAGCTTTGTCGCGAGCTTTGTCGACAAAGCTCGCGACAAAGATGCGACGCAAATGCAGCGCATGTTATGACGGAACGATCGAATACGAACGATAGAAATGAGTTCATGTACAGGCGAACGAAGCCGTGCTCCGTCGGCCGAAGCCGTCCCTGGCTAGGCCCGGTACGGGGGACAGATCGACGACCTGCGAACCGCAGATTGACGAATGTCCAATGCCGATTTTTGAAGTCAAAGCCGTAGCGGAACGAATCCTTCATGATTCAAACCTCTTCAATCGTCAATCTGCGGTTCGATCCATGCTTCTCTGACACCTGGCACCGGTCACCGGTCACCGGTCACCGGTCACCGATCACCGATCACCGGTCACCGGTCACCGCTCACCGGTCACTCATCTTCTCGGCTTCCTGTTCCAGGTGGCACTGGTGATGATCCTCGTCCTCGCGCTTCTTGTAGGCGCGCAGGCGCTTCATCATGTTATCGAAGTCGACCTGGTGGCCGTCGAACTCCGGGCCATCCACGCAGACAAACTTGGTCTTGCCGCCGACCGTGACGCGGCAGCCGCCGCACATGCCGGTGCCGTCGATCATGATGGTATTGAGCGACACCAGGGTGTGCACGCCAAAGGGGCGGGTGGTCTCGGCGCAGAACTTCATCATGATGGGCGGCCCGATGGCCACGACGCAGTCGGGCCTGGGCGTGCGCTCGCACAGCTCCTGGAGCGGGAGGGTGACGAGCCCCTTGCGGCCGCAGGAGCCGTCGTCGGTCATGATGATCAGCTCGTCGGCAATGCGCTTCATCTCGTCCTCGAGGATGAGCAGCTCCCGGCTGCGTGCGCCCATGATGATGATGACGCGGTTGCCGGCAGCCTTCATGGCCTGTGCGATGGGGTGCATGGGCGCCACGCCGATGCCGCCGCCGACGCAGACCACGGTGCCGAGCTTCTCGATGTGCGTGGGCTGCCCGAGCGGGCCGAGCAGGGCGGCAAGGGAGTCGCCGGGCTGCTTGGCGGCCAGCAGGTGCGTGGTGCGCCCCACGGTCTGGAAGATCAGCGTGATGGTTCCGGCCGCCGGGTCGGCGTCGGCAATGGTCAGCGGGACGCGCTCGCCCCAGTCCAGATCGACCTGCACGATGACAAACTGGCCGGCCCGGCGCTCGCGCGCAATGAGCGGCGCCTCGATCTCCAGGCGGAAGACCTCCGCGGAAAGCTGACGCCGGCTGATGATGCGATTCATGGGGCGGAAGTGTCGAAGTTTTGGCGGCAGGTGTCAAGGAGGGATGGCGCGCCAAAATCCTCGCCTAAGGCGGGCTTCAGCCCGCAACCCAACGGATGAACAAGTCAAGGACACCGAGAGCACACAGAGTGGAACAGAGACCACAGAGAAATGCCTGACTGCGGCCGGCGAGCCGGCTGCAGCAGTATGAATTGCTCTGTGCTCTCTTTCTTTCTCTGTGACCTCGGTGTCCTTCCACTTGGACGCTCCAAGATACACGCTCCGGCCGTTATCGCGCCGGCAGCACGCCCTCGGCCACGAGCCGGGCATCCTCCGCCGGCGTCAGCTCGATGGTGCCAATGGGCTTGAGCCCCTTGCGGATCAGGTTGAGGTTGGTTTCGCGCAGGCGCTTGTCAATCTCATCCCCGGAGACGTTCTGGGCCCGCGCCACGGCTTCCTGTTCGCGTTTGGCCGCCTCATCCTCGGACTGCCTGACCAGTTGCTCGCGACGCTCGCGCAGGCGGCCAAGGTAGGAGTTGTCCTTGATACCGGAGCTGATCAGCCGGTCGATCACGCCCACCGAGTTTGGCACCGGCTGGTTGGCCAGGTCGAAGCTTGTGCTTCTCCGGGGCGCAGCTTCCGGGTTCATGCGGGACATCCGGCTGGCAAACTCCGCCATGCTCATCGGGTTTGCGCCGGCGCTCGACGGCGTTCCCGGCCGCGCCAAGCCGGTCGTTGCGGACTCGGTTTTGCCGGCCGGCGTGCCGGCCACGGGCGTACGCGCGCTGCTGGCCAGACGCAGGTTGAACGGAACGCCGTCCTTCTCAAGCGTGGCGGTCTCCAGATCCACGTCCGCAGCCACCACCTTGTAGCCGTCGAGTTCCTCCCCGACGCCCAGCAGCAGGTTGCGCGGAGGTTTTGCGCCGTTGTCGCCAAACCCCGCGATGATGTCGCCGGCCGGGGTGCGGACAATTTCAAACAGCACGAAGTTCTTGCCGAGGTCTGCGGCGGGAGGCGGGACACCCCCCGGAGGCACGCTCGCCGGAGGCGGTGGCGGCGGCAGGCCGAACGGCATGCGCTCAACAATCGGAAGGTAGCGGTCGAACTCCGGCATCTGGTACCCGTTGCCGGAGGCCGTGGCTGGCTCCGGGGCCGAACCGGTCGAAGCCCAGGCACCTGCCGGCAGAACGATTCCCGCCAGCAGAAAACAGGTCAGAAGCAACCCGGATGAATAAAAAAAGGACGCCATACGTGCGCACTCCTCGACCCTGCAGAGATGGCCAATCATACGCCTGCGGGGTGCCAAAGCCAAGAAAACTCAGCAGGGTCAGAGAACGGCGGGCGCAACCCCGTTTCATTGACTTGCTCCTGAAAGGCGCACGGCGGCGCTGTGTAGTGCCGCGC
>JBAWXQ010000202.1:0-5235 GCA_037144015.1 bacterium | reverse complement strand
CAAGGATAGGCCGGATGCCGATCTTCGCACAGAGCGCCAAAAAGCGGTCTAGCCGGGTCTTGAATCCGCTTGCGTCGGACTCCCATGCGAGATCGTGTAGGTATACGCGAACAGTGTTCATGCCCAACCCGGCGGCCCAATCGAGCTCCCGCTCGATGGTCACCATGTCAAACGTCTCGGCCTGCCACATTTCCATTTGGTTGATCGCAGAGCTGGGAATAAAGTTGCATCCAACCAGCCATGGCAGGTTGCGATACCAAGTATTGGATTTTTCGATGTCCCACCGGTTCATCAGTTTCCCTTTCTTGCACGAACAGGACGATACGACTGGAAAGGAACCCCTCGGCCGCAGCTTTACATGCGATATTCGCATGTTCGGACACGGTGTTCAAATTTTTTCACACCGAGCACAGGCGGTGCAGTTCTTTGGTCTGCAGGGGGTTGCGGAACGCTGGCGATGGAGCGCAGATCATGGCGGATCGTGCAGACGCAGTGTGTTGCCACACGCCGCGCGATCCGCGGTCAAACCCGCGCGCGCCTGCTCCAGCGCTTGTACGGTGAAAATTACCGGGTAGAGCTGCTCACTGTACCAGAGTTTCGAGAAGTAGAGCCCGATGGGCGCGGCCTCAAATTGCGTGCCGCCCCGGGTCTGCTGCACAAGCCAGGCGGCGCCGCGGTGCACCGCATCCTCCGCGCCGGCCACGCCGGCCAATGCCGCCACGGCCAGGGCGGTCTCCTCGATCGTGGAGGGCGCGCCGGCTGCTCCGCCCCAGCCGCCGTCGGCATTGCGGGCCGCCAGCAGCCACTGCGCCCCCTTCATGGCGAGCGTGTCGCGCGGCGGCAGGCGCCCCGGCGCCAGCCGGGTCAGGGCCAGCACCACCTGCGCCGTGCCGTACGTGGGGTTGGCCTTTCCAGGCGTATGCTGGTTGCCGAACCAGAGCGGCAGCCAGGAGCCGTCCGCCTGCTGCACGCGCTCCAGGTACTGCATGGCCGCGTGCATGGCCTCGTCCAGCCGCCGCTGCAGCGTGTGCCCGAAATCGCCGTACCACGCATCGAACGCGCGCAGCACGTGCGCGGTGATGTCCGGGCAGCTGCGGTCAAACGGCAGCCGCCCCCAGCCGCGGCAGAAGGTGGGAATGCCGCCGTCGCTGTTCTGAAGACCCAGCAGCCAGCGCACACCCGCCACGGCAGCCGCGCGCCCCTCGGCATCGCGACAGGCCAGGGCATGCAAGGCCAGCAAGACGCCGGCGGTGTCGTCCGCATCCGGCACCCCGCCATCGCGAGGCGTCCAACCCCACCCGCCCGGCGCCGCATGCGTGAAGGGATGCTCCGTGCGGCATTGCAGCGACAGCAGCCATTCCCGAAGTCCAGAGCCGGAAAACGGCGGATCCGGCCGTTCGGCAGGCTCTCGGGATGCCAGGGCATTCACGGCCAGCGTGGTGACCCAGGTGGCGAGGTCCGTGTCGATCGGCCAGCTCCCATCCGGCCGCACGGTTTCCAGCAGGAACTTCGCGCACCGCAGCGCCACCGGATGCTCACGCAGTCCGGCAGAAGACAATCCCATGGCCACAAATCCGGTCAGCGGCGCCGCCTCCAGGAACCCGCCGCGCGGCGGCTGGCAGCGCGCCAGCACGCGCAGCACCGCGGGCACAAACCATGTGCGGAGCCGCTCCATCCACGGTGCCGCGCGAGGCTTCTTGCCATGCCGCGCCAGCCCGATGGCAATCAGCGCCGGAAGGGCATAGCTCACCACGGAGAGGCGCACGAAGCGGAAGATCTGGTGCGGCAGCACGGCGCATGCAAACGGCAGCTGCGGCACGAATGGCCAGGGATCGCTGCCCAGACGCCGGGCAATTGCGCACAGGGTGAGGATCGGCGCGGAAAAGGTGCGGTCCTGTCCGTACGCCGCCAGCACCGCCGCAGCCAGGCGTTCCGGCTCGAGGCTGCCCGCTTCCCGGCAAATCCAGCCCTCTGCGCCGCGCACCGCCCCGCCGGCGGCCGCGTCCGCCGGATCGGCATGTGCCAGTGCGGACCAGACCAGCAGCGTGGTGCTCAGGTTGCTGGGGCTGTCCGGCGTGTCGCCCCAGCCGCCGTCCGGGTTGGCGTGCGCCGCAAGCCAGCAGATCGCACGATCAACCAAGGCACGGTGTGCCGCTGCATCCAGCTGTTGCAGCGCCACAGCCGCCACGGCGGTCGAGAGTGCGCTGCTGGACAGATGCCCGTGCCAGAAGCCGTCCGCGCCGCGCAGGCGCAGCAGGTGCGCGCGCGCCGCCATCCGGGTGCGATGAAGGTCATCAGGCTGTAGAAAGCGTTCGTCCATGCATCACTCGTTCGCGCCATGGGGTGGCGCTCCCACAAAACCCATCACTCGTTCGCGCCACGGGGTGGCGCTCCCACAAAACATACACGCGCCAATCAATTGTAGGAGCGCCACCCCGTGGCGCGATGGTTCATGCCGCATCCCCGGAAGAGCACGCGCCCATCGTCAACAGTCCATAGAACGTGTATTCGCAGTCCGGCAGCAAATCGGCAGCATGCCCGCAAAACCCGCCGCTCGCGTGCCAGAGCGACTCGACAAAATCCAGGTGCCCTGCCGTGGCTGCGGCAACCGGGGCCACACCTGCCACATGCAGCGCAAAGAGCGCGGTGCCGGTGGAGAGCAGGTCCGGCGCAGGCGCAGTGGGGCTGGCTTTGTACCCGCCCGTGTCGCAGGCGCAGGACTGCAGCGCCGCACAGGCTGCAGGATCGGCGGCCGCGGCGATCCACTGCTGCAGCAGAATGGCCGCGGCCGTGGCCGGAGTGGTGGCGCCGGCCACTCCCGGCGCATTGGCGTAGCCGCCGTCCGGGGTGCGCAGCGCCCGGACGCCCGCCAGCAGCGCGTCCGGCTGCGGCAGCGGCAGGCGCGCCTCCTCGTAGGTTAGAAAGGCCAGAAAGCCCCCGTAAATTGTGCCGTGCGCCGAGCCCGGCGCCGCCGGGCCGTAGCCGCCATCGTCCGCACGATAGCGCTCCAGGCGCGGCAGCAAGGCGCGCGCGCGCCGGGACGGCAGCAGGGGAACGGCCAGCGCCGCCCAACAGCGGGCAAGCGAGGCCTGGTGCACAAAGTCCAGATCAGCGCCGTCACCAAAGGTTTCCAGATAGCGGCGCAACGCCAGTGGCGACGGCGGACGATTCAGCGCCAGCAGACAGGAGCCGCCAAAAACGGTGTAGTAAAGGTCGCTGGCGGTTGCGCGGCCGCGAAACCCGCCGTCGGGCTGGATTTGCCCGCGGACATACGCGACCACGTCATCGCGGTCCGCATCCTGCAGCAGACGCAGGGCGCGTCCGGCAACTCGCAACATTTCGTGGGATCGGATCATATGAACTCAAAGCGCGCGCCAGCCCGCAACTGAACAATGGCACAAGTTCAGGACACCGAGAGCACAGAGCAGATAGAGACCACAGAGAAATTCCTTTTCGCGGGCGGCTTCCCGGCCAAAACAAACGGGCATTGACTCTGTGCACTCATTTGATCTCGGTGTCCTCTGTGTCCTTGCCGTGGCTTGAGGCGCAGGTCAACTTTATTTTGCGCCCGCCAGCAGCTTGGCTGCCACACGGTACAGCAGGCGTTTCAGAATGGCATGGCGCAACGGTCGCAAGGCGCGGATGGCCTGATCCGAGTACTGCTGCAGCAGTTCGCGGGTGCGCACCTCCGCCTGCGTGCGGCGGATGGCTTCCGGCGTCAGGGCCGCGCCTGCGGCCGGATCACCGGCCAGCAGCTCCTCACGCGCCAGCGCGAGCAGCAGGGAGGGCCGGACGCAGGCGCCCGGCGCGGCGCGATGATCGTCGGCCAGATCCTGCAAGTCGTCGCGAATCTGGTAGGCCACGCCCAGCGCCTCGCTGAAGGCCGTCAGCACGGTGCGGGTTACGGCATCCGCCTGCGCGCAGATGGCGCCAAGCTGCAGGGCGACATCGAATGCCGGGGCGGTCTTGCGGCGGAAGATCTCCAGCACCGCGGCGGAGGTGAGCCGTTCCGGCGTCTGGCGGAGCAGCAGCTCCTCTCCCTGTCCCAGGCAGAGGGTGCGATGCCCCGCGGCGGCAACCGCCGTCATCTGCTGCACCTGCTCCGCGGAGGCGCCGGACTCGGCAATCAGGCGGTACCCCTCGCCGATCAGCAGATCGCCGACATTGAGCGCAACCGCTACGCCATGCTGACCGTGCAAGGCGGGGCCATCGTAGCGGGTGGCATCCCCGTCCTCGATGTCGTCATGGATCAGCGAAGCCTTGTGGAAGCACTCCACGGCCATGGCCAGCTTGATCAGCGTCGCGAGCCGCGCTGGCGTGGCGGCCGGCTGCAGCACCTGGCAGACGCAGAGCGTCAGCATGGGGCGCCAGCGTTTGCCGCCCTTGGCCATCCAGTCCATGGCCATGCGCTCGGTTTCCGTACCCGATTGGTTCAGGTGCGCCTGCAGGCTGGCAGACTCGAACCAGGTCGCCGCCTGATGCTGCCACGCGTCCAAGTCCAACGGGGCGTAAGGGCGCGCCTCGTCACGCAGGCGCATGATCTCGCGCACCCACTCCAGGTCGACCTCCGTCTCCACGCAGCCGTCTTTCAGCAAGGGGATGGCGAGGCCGGGAATGGCGTGCGTCGTTTGCGGCCGGAAGAGCTTTTCCAGTGCAGGAAGGCAGCTGACGCCGACAATGGTGTCGGCCTCGCCCCTGGCCAGCAGCGCGCTCACGGCGGTGGTCCCTTCCGCCACCAGCACAACGTACCCCAGCGCCTCGGCCTCCTCCTGGATGCCGCCGACCGCGCAGCTGCCGCACCCTTCGCACAACAGGCCAAGCGCGTCCGACTCCGCCTTGCAGCGCGTGCTGGACCGGACGCACTTCGGCAGCATCAGGATCCGGCGCTCGAACGGTGTGGCGGCCACGGTATCGCGCCAGACCTCGTTGGCCACGAGCACGGTCATAAAGCCGCGGTAGCTGGGCTCCAGGCCCGCCTGCTGCAGCAGGCAGTCGGCGTGCGCCTCGATTTCGTCCAGCGCCAGGGGCGGCACAAAGGCCTGGCCGGCGCAATACGCTTGCGCCAGGCGGCGCATGGCGTCGCGGACGCTCTTGTCCGCGGGCACGACCAGGTCTTTTCGCTGGGAAGTGGTCATGTGTCCTAGCCGTAAGCGCCAAAACCGAAGAAATAGTGCTTTTTAGCAAAGCGGTAGGCGAAGTTTGTTTCCGGAATCTCTTGGGACGGCACGTGGTGGC
>JBAWXQ010000201.1:0-5240 GCA_037144015.1 bacterium | reverse complement strand
CAGGTGTCAGCATGAAGCCCCAAAATGCACTCTCCCCCGACCGGAAATATCGTCTGGTCCTGACCGGCACACTCACGGCCACGCTGGTCGTCGGCGTACTCCTGACCGGATGGGCCGCGCGGATGACCGACCACCGCATGCGCGAAGACCTGCTGCTGCAGACCCGGCTGAACCGGCAGGAGATCGACATCCGGCTTGTCCAGTCGCTGACCGGCAGTGACGTCGACCGCACCAACCCGAACTACATCCTGCTCAAGAGGCAGCTGGCGCACGTCCGGCAGGACAACCCCACAAGCCGGTTTGTCTATCTCCTGGGAAACCGGAACCAGGGTCCTTCACCTTCCGGCGGCGGCGGACAAATCTTCGTCTACGCAGATTCCGAACCGGCAGAATCCAACGACTACTTCCCGATCGGACCGGTCTGCGAAAAGGCCAACCGGGTGGCCCAGCGCGTGTTCAAGACGCAAACCGCATCCGTCGCGGGCCCGATCCGCGACCGCGAAGGCCGGTGGATCTCGGCCCTGCAGCCGATACCGGACCCGGCGTCAGGCCGGGTGCTCGCCGTGCTGGGAATGGACGTGGAGGCAGGCACATGGTACCGGGAAGTCGCTTCGCAGACGGCGCCGTTCGCCGGGATGCTCCTCGCCGTCCTGGTCCTGCTCGCCGCCGCCATGCTCGCGGCGCACTCGCAGGCGAAAGTTTCCGCGCAGCCGATCTACCGCCGCCTGATGATCCCCCTCGCCGGCATGCTGTTCCTGCTGGTCGCCGCGTTCAGCATCCTGCTGCTGAACCAGCAGCGCGAAAGCATGGAACAGATGACCCGAAAGGACCTGACCGACGTGTCCGGAACCCTGGCGACGCTGATTACGGAGCAGTCACAGTCGCTGAACATCCTCGGACAGTCGCTGCTGCGGGATGCCGGGGTGCGCCAGGCGCTGCAGGGCGGAGACCGGGAACGCCTGCTGGCCGACTACCTGCCGCTCTACCAGGCCCTGCAGGCCGACAACCTCCTCTCGCATATCTACTTCGTCGGGACCAACCGCGTCTGCCTGCTCCGCATCCACCAGCCGGAACGGTTCGGCGACCGGATCGACCGCTTCACCATGCGCGATGCGGCGCACACGGGCCGGACATCGGCCGGGATTGAACTGGGCCCCCTGGGCACCTTTACCCTCCGGTCCGTGCAGCCGGTGCGCGACGGCGACCGGATCATCGGCTACCTCGAGCTCGGCAAGGAGCTCGAGGATGCCATGTCCTCCCTGCACCAGAAAAGCGGCATCGAAGTCGCGCTGGAAATCCGCAAGACCGCCCTGAAGCGCAGCGACTGGGAAGCCGGCATGAAAATGCTCGGCCGCGGGGCGGACTGGGATCGCTATGCCGACCATGTGCTGATCTATTCCTCCCTGCCCAGCCTCCCCGATGAATGCACGCCATTTGTCACCCATGCCGGGCAGAATCGCAACCATGACACCGCGTCGCTGACCTTTGGCGGCCAGGCGTGGCGCATCATGGCCTCGCCGCTGGTCGACGTGTCCGGCGCCAGCGTGGGCCGCCTGATCGTGCTGCGCAACGTGACCGGGTTCAAGACGACGCAGGCCCGGTTGCTGGCCGTCGGGTCCGGCGGGATCATCGCGCTGCTGGCCATACTCTTCGGGTTCCTGCATGTCCTGCTGCACCGGACCGACCAGGATATCGCCCGGCAGCAGGCGTCGCTGCGCGAAAGCAACCGCCAGCTCGAGGCCACCACGGCCCGCGCCACCGAGCTTGCCGTCAAGGCCGGCCAGGCCAACCAGGCCAAAAGCGAGTTCCTGGCCAACATGAGCCACGAGATCCGCACCCCGATGAACGGCGTCATCGGCATGACGGGCCTGCTGCTCGACACGTCGCTGACCCTTGAGCAGCGGCACTATGCCGAGGCTGTGCAGAGCAGCGGCGAGGCGCTGCTCGGGCTCCTCAACGACATCCTGGACTTCTCCAAGATCGAGGCCGGCAAGCTGAACCTCGAAATCCTCGACTTTGACCTGCAGACGCTGCTGGAGGACTTTGCCACCACCATCGCCCTGCGCGCCCACAGCAAGGGGCTGGAGCTCCTCTGCTCCGCCGCGCCGGACGTCCCGCTGCTGCTGCGCGGCGACCCGGGACGATTGCACCAGGTTCTTTCCAACCTGGTCGGCAATGCCATCAAGTTCACACACCACGGCGAGGTGGCGATCCGCGTCACGCGGGAGTCCGAATCCGCCACGGAGGTCGTCCTGCGCTTCTCCGTGCGCGACACGGGCATCGGCATTCCGGAAGACAAGATCGGCTTGCTCTTCTCCAAGTTCACCCAGCTCGACGCCTCCACCACCCGCAAGTACGGCGGCACCGGCCTGGGGCTGGCCATCTCCAAGCAGCTGACCGAGCTGATGGGCGGCGAGATCGGCCTGGCCAGCGAGGAGAATCGCGGCTCGGAGTTCTGGTTCACCGTGAAGCTGGGCCGGCAGCAGCAAGCCACACCACACGTCGAGGCGCTCCCGCCCGCCGACCTGAACCAGGTGCGGGTCCTGATCGTGGACGACAACGCCACCGGCCGCGAAATCCTGATGACGCGCATGACCTCCTGGGGGATGCGCCCGGAAGAAACCCCGGACGCACCCGCGGGCCTCCTCGCCCTGCGCCGGGCGCTGCAGGAAAACGACCCGTTCCCCCTGGCCGTGCTCGACATGCAGATGCCGGACATGGACGGCGAAATGCTGGGGCGGACCATCAAGGCCGACCCGCAGCTGGCCGGCACACAACTGGTCATGATGACCTCCCTGGGGGCGCCGGGCGATGCCCGCCGGTTCGAGGAGATCGGGTTTGCCGCCTACCTGACCAAGCCCGCACGCCACCAGGAATTGAAGCTCGCCCTGTCCCACGCGCTGGCAGGCCTCCCGGCGCACTCCTCGGAACAACCATCGAGGTCCTGAAATCCGCCACGCTGTCCCGCCAGCCGGATGGCAGCCTGTCGAGCGCGCTAGCCAACTGCCAGGCGCGCATCCTGCTCGCCGAGGACAACATCACCAACCAGCAGGTGGCCCTGGGAATCCTCCGGAAACTCGGCCTGCGGACCGACGCCGTGGCTGACGGCGAGGAAGTCCTCAAGGCATTGGCAACGCTCCCCTACGACCTCGTCCTCATGGACGTGCAGATGCCCGTGATGGACGGCTTCGAGGCAACCCGCCAGATCCGCGACCCCTCATCCCCGGTCCGCAATCACAATATTCCCGTCATCGCCATGACCGCCCATGCCATGCTGGGCGATCAGGATCGCTGCCGGAAAGCCGGCATGAACGATTATATCGCCAAGCCCGTGACCCCGCAGTCCCTGGCCGCCATGCTGGAAAAATGGCTGCTGCCGAAGCGGGAGACCCCCCCCGAGGCGGCCGCAAAGCTGCCACCCTCCGAGCCCGGCGGCGGAGCCTCTGACGCGCCTGCGGCCGCCGCTGTCTGGGACCGCGCCGACCTGATGAGCCGGCTGATGGACGACAGCGATCTCATGCAGGATATTATACGGGAATTCCAGGCGGACACGCCGCGGCAGATCCGGCTGCTGAACGAGTTCGTCGCCCAGGGTGACCTCGCCGGCGCCGAACGACAGGCGCATTCCATCAAGGGCGCGTCTGCCAGCGTCGGCGGCGAGGCCCTGCGCCGCACGGCGAGCGAAATCGAACTGGCCGCGCGGGCCGGAAACCGGGACAGCGTCCAGTCGCTCCTGGCCGAACTGGACACGCAATTTTCCCGGCTGCAGCAGGCCATGCTGGCAGCCTCTCGGCCGTAGCCTGATGGAGGCACAAACCTTCTGCCGACCCAGCTACCCGTTTGATGGCAGTTGTTCGGCCCGTTTCATGATTCGAGAGCGGCCGCTGCCATGGCTTCCAAATTGGCGGGCGGGACATTCGGCAGCAAGGCCTCATGACTGGGGCTCACGATCAGGCGCGGCCCCAACAGTCTCCTGACCCGGCGCACCTCCTCTTTGATTTCTCGCGGCGTCCCATGGACTAACAGTTGCTGCGTGTCGATTCCGCCCATGAACGCGATGCGGCCCTTGAAATCCCGTGCCAGGGTCTCGGCATCCATATCCGCAGCCAGGGCCTGGAGCGGATGCAGGCAGTCCACGCCCGCAGATATCAGCCGGTCAATCACCTTATGAATCGCGCCGCAGGAGTGCAGCAGAGCCTGATGGCCGTGCGCGTGCGCCTGTTGGGTGAAACGTGCGAACCAGGGCATGATGAACTGGTCAAATTGTGCGGGGCCGCAGATCAGGTCGAGTTGAGTTCCGAAGTCGTTACCGAAGAAGAACCCGTCAATCTCATCGCCCGCGGCAGCAAAGAAGCGTTCGTTGGCGTCGTAGTAGAACCCGCATACCCGATCTGTGACGGCCTGAACCACCTCCGGGTGCGTGAACATCTTCACCATGTAATCCTCCATGCCGAAGAGGTCCATGACGTTATGGTAGAAGCAGGTCCAGAACCCGCTTGCGCGATAGACCTCTCCCGCATCACGCAACGCCGCCAGACACGCATCGAAGTTGAGATAGTTTGGGTCAGGCCAGGGGAACGCCTCGACTTCGCGCACGTCTTCGCAGTCGGCCAGCGGACCTGCCTGCCCATGCTGCTTCTTGTTCAACCCGGCGTCGAACATGCCGCGGCCTTGTGGGTCCCGGTAGACGCCCGGAAAAAACTGCGGACATATCCAGCGCAGATCATCCCCGAGTTTTCGCCGCAGCTCCTCCTCGGTCCTGGTTCCAAAATAGCCGTGCAGGGCCGGCCAACTGTCCCCGTGGGGATTCCCCAGCCACAGCCCGCAACGATCCACCGGGGTGCCGGCAATTATGCCGCGAATCCGTTCTCGACTCGTCATTGCTATCTTCCTCTCTCAAAAAACCGAACGATAAAGCGGCGGCGCGGTATTCCGTCGCCCCCCGCGCCTCACACTTCCACGTGTCCCCTTCCTTCTACCGCCGCATCTCCTGGCGGTCCGTGCGGATCCATTCGCCGGACTTGCCGCGGCGCGCGGCAAGAGCCATGCGCAGGTAGACGCCGATCTTCCAGAGCAGGAAGGCCGGCGCAGCCGCGAGGCGGACGTAGAGGGTCCAGGGCGCGCGAATCAGCGCCAGCGCCGACAGGACATAGACAGCCTCCGCGGCCAGCGCGCCGCCCCATGCCAGCGGCACCGCGCCCCACACGGCGCCGCGCGCCAGACACCAGGCCGCAGCCGCG
>JBAWXQ010000200.1:0-5270 GCA_037144015.1 bacterium | reverse complement strand
GCAACAGTTGAAAGGGGAACGCCCAATGAATGCGTGCGCGCGGATGTCTTGTCTGATCGGCCTGGTCGGGATGGCGCTGGCTGCCGGCGCGCAGCCTGCTGCGCCTGCAACCGCGGCCGCACCTGTGCCCCGCAAGGTGGCCATATTCGTGAGCAATAACGCGGGCGCAGCCATCCGTGAAAAGGTGGCGGTGCTGGAGTCCGCCCTGTCCGGCCGCCTGGGGTCCGGCGACTTTCAGGTGATCAGCCGTGGCGACGTGCTGCAGACGCCATCCGACGAGGCCGGCGCGCTGCGCATGGGGCAGCAGCTTGGCGCGGATTTCGTGCTCGTGGCGGCGATCAACTCCGTGGCCACCAACGAGACGCAGTTCAAGGACGACCAGATGGCGTTCACCACGGTTGAGTACGTGCTGCAGACCACCTACAAGGTGCTCGACGGCGGCACGGGCGGCGCCGTGGCGGGAGACGACGTGGAGACCACGAAGAAGCTGAAGTTCGGGCCGTCCGTGAAGCGCAACGACGGCAACGTCGTGAACGAGCTGCTGCGCACGGCGGCCGGCAAGATCGCGCAGAGCTGCATCGAGAAGACCCGCGACCTCAAGGTCGCGGCTGCAGCCGGCAAGGTGGAGGTGGCCATCTCCTGCGCGCTGCGCGACCTGTCCGGCACGGAGATCACGCTGGCCGACATTCGCGTGGGCGAGGACAACAAGGTGATCAAGGGCGACAAGGCCTTCCCGGTTGAAGCCAGCGCCTCGGTGGAGATCGACGGCATTCTGATGGGCACCACGCCCGCCCGGATGAAGCTCGCCCCGGGGCTGCACAAGATGCGCATCAGCCGCGCCGGGTGCGAGGACTACGTGGCGGCCATCGACGCGCAGGCCGGCCTGCAGCTTTCGCCGACGCTGCAGCTGACCGATGCCGGGTACGCGCGGTGGAAGGACATGCGCGCGTTTCTGGCAGACCTGGACACTGGCCGCAAGCTGACCGACGGCCAGGTGAAGGTCCTCGAGGGGTATGCCCAGCAGCTCCGCCAGAGTGGCGTCATGATCAAGCAGGACATCAAGCAGGACATCAAGGTGGACACCAAGGAAGGGCTGAAGTTCAACCTGCACAAGAGCTTCTACTAGATTTCCCTGCCGGGAAATCTAGTATTTTTTCGGTTCAGGAGTTGGAAGTCGTCAACGAAGGAGCATGTCAGTGAAAACTCGTTTCGTCGGGAGAATGTCTGTCTTGGGCGCGGTGCTGCTGGCGGCTGCCGGGGCGCAGGGGCAGGCCACGGGGCCGGCCGCACTGTCGGTGGAGAAGATCCACGCCAAGCCGGCGCTGCTAAAGGCCATGGAGGGCGCGGGCAAGGGGTTGTCGCTGGGGCGCGTTACCGACGCCTTCGACACCCAGCTCATGGACCGGCTGAACGCCTCGCGCAAGTTCAGGGTCACGGCCGTGAGCGACCAGGCCGACCTGCTCAAGGCTGTGAACCGTGCCGGCATGGCCACGGAGGTCAAGGCGCTCAACTTCGGGCTGATCGCCACGCTGGACGACTTTGAGGATTCGACCGAGCGCATGGAGTTTAAGTCCCTCAACAAGGTCGGACTGAAGCGCAAGGTCCGCCTGTCGGTGGTGGCCAAGATCTACAACCTGGCGGTTGATCCGCCGGAGCTGTACGAGACCGCCAACATCCAGGTGATGAAGAAGGATGACCGCACCGACTCCGCAGACCTGCAGAAGAACGCGGAGCTGACCGACGAGGTGCTGCTGACCGCCGTGCGCGAGGCATCCCAGCAGATTGCCGACCGCGTGGTGAACGTGGCCTTCCCCGCCAAGGTGCTGGCCAGGGCCGACAAGCAGATCACCATCAACCGCGGCGACACCACGGGCGCGGAGGTCGGTCAGGTCTGGAACGTGATGTCGCAGGGGAAGACGCTCGTGGACCCCGACACCGGGGAGGTGCTCGGCCGCGAGGAGGGGATCGTGGGCAAGGCGCGGATCACCGCCGTGCAGCCCAAGTTCAGCACGGCTGAACTGACCGATGGCGCAGACAAGGTGACAGAGGGCATGGTCGTGCGCCTGCCCGCGGCGCCGAAGCCGTAGTCTCCGCAAAAACCATGAGGAAAATGCAAATGCAACGAATGATCGTGCTGGCAGCCGCAACGCTGGCTGTGGCGCTTCTGGGCTCCGGCTGCCAGACCTACACGTCGCAGGCCAAGACGATGCACCACGAGTGGTCTGCGGGAAACGCGGCCGTGGCCGCGGCCGCATTCGGCAAGGAGGCCGACGCCAGCGGCGACTCGAAGGACGCGGTGGTCTGGAACCTGGAGGCCGGGACGGTCTATCGCGCCGCAGGCAACCTGCCGGAGAGCAACCGGCACTTTGGCAAGGCGGCTGAGCGGATTGACGTCTACGAGCAGCAGGCCAAGACCAAGGTCGGCCGCGAGGCCCTGGCCCTGATGTCCAACGAGCAGAACATGCCATACGAGGGGCGCTCGTACGACAAGATCATGCTGCACACCTACCAGGCGCTGAATTTCCTCGCCCAGGGCGACAGCGACAAGGCGCGGCCGGAGATCATCCGCGCCTACCAGTACCAGCAGGATGCGGTCGAGGAGAACGCACGGCGCATCGAGCGCGCCCAGGAAGAGGAGAAGAAGAGCAAGGACAAGGCCGCGATCGACAAGGCCCGGTCGGACCCCAAGTTTTCCGGCGAGCTGGCCGGCGTCACCAACAACCTCGAGGGGTTCCGCTTCTACGCCGACTACGTGAATCCGTTCACCGTCTACCTGGACGGGCTGTACTTCCTGCATGCCGGGGCAGGCGGCTCCGATCTCGAGCATGCGCGCAAGTCGCTGCAGCGCGTGCAGGAGACCAGCGGCACCAACAAGTTCATCCAGGCCGATCTCCAGGCGGCCGAGAGCGGCACGCCTTCGGCGGCGTGCACCTATGTCATCTTTGAGACCGGCGAAGCGGCCAGCCTGGACCAGGTGCGCATCGATGTGCCGATCATCCTGTTCAAGGTCTCCTACGTCGGCGTGGCGTTCCCCCGGCTCGCCTTTCATGACAATTATGCGCGGGAGCTGACCGTGACCGCCGGCGCCGTGCAGGAGCGCACGACCCTGATTGCCAGCATGGATGCGGTCATTGCCCAGGATTTCCGGAACGAATGGCCGGCCGTCCTGACCAAGGCGATCGCGTCCGCGGTCGCCAAGGGCGTGGCCGCCTATGTGGTCAACTCGGCGGCGGAGCGGCAGTCGGAAGTGGCCGGATGGATTTCCAAGGTCGGCACGGCCGTGGCGCAGATGGCGGTGAACATTGCCGACACCCGCTCCTGGACGACGCTGCCCAAGGAGTACCAGGTGGCGTGTGTGCCCACGCCGGCCGACCGCAAGCTCGTCTTGGCTGCGCCCGGCCAGGCGCCGGTCGAAGTTGCGCTTGTCGATGGAACGGTCAATGTGGTATGTGTTCGGTCAGTGACCTCCGGCAGTCCGCTGCAGGTCTCGCAGTTTAAACTCAAATGAAAACAAACATCCTTCCCCTTGCCGGCGCCGCTTGCGCCGCGGCGCTGCTGCTGGGCGGCTGCGCCAACACCATGAACACGCTGGAGCCGGCCGGCACCGTGGCCCAGCGCCAGATGCTGTCCGACAAGCGGCTCATCACCGACACCACCCTGCACAACCGCGTGCAGCCCGTCGGCATCAATACGGCCACCGGCCCCGGAGGCTTCCTCAAGATCCAGGTGGAGCTGATGAACACGACCGGCCGGGCGCACAGATTCACCTACCGGATCGAGTGGTTTGATGAAGCCGGCATGATCATCAACTCCCCGATCGCGGTCTCCACCCCGCGCACGATTGAGGGCGGCGAGACGATCGCGATTACGGCCATGGCGCCCACCGATCGCGCCAAGGATTTCCGCATCAAGTTCATGGAATCGCCCTAGATTTTGCGTTCCGCAAAATCTAGTTTGTTGTTTGATCAGACACCAACACAGGATGCCCGCACATGAAAATCACACTCCGTTCCGTATCGCTGCTGTCGGTTCCAGTTGTCGGCTTTCTCCTGCTGACCGGTTGTTCGACGCCTGCCGCATACGTGGAAACCGGCAGTTCGCGCATGGTGGTCAATGTCGGGCAGGTCAACATACAGGATTTCAACAGCGCGGCTGACGCCATGGTGAACTCGCTGATCGACAACTTCATCAACCAGGGGCAGTGCAAAAGTGGTGTGGCTGGAGAGCCGGCGCTGATGGCCATCAGCAAGATCGTAAACAACACCAGCAAGCAGCTCGACACGGACCTGCTGGTCAAAAAGATCCGCATCGCCTTGAACCGCACCGGCAAGATCCAGACCACGACGACCATGGGTCTCGGTGCTGCCGAGGATCCGCTGGCCGCGGACCAGCAGAAGGCGCAGGAGTTTTTTGAGGACAAGAAGCACGCGCGCCTGCCGGACTACACGCTTTCCGGCAAGATCATCGAGCTGCGCGCCAAGGACGGTTCCACCCGCCAGTCCACCTTCTCCTTCCAGCTTTCGCTGACTTCCAGGTCCGGCATTGCGGTGTGGGAGGATGCCAAGGAAATCACCAAGCAGGGGAGCACCTCTTCGGTCGGGTTCTAGTTTTCGCGTGCGCGAAATCTAGCCCGGGCGCTCCGCGCGCGGGCATGTGAAGAGGATGCGCCAGACAAGAGCCTGCCCGTGCGCGGAGCGCCCGGGCCACCTGGCAGACGCGTTACGCACTTCAATCGTTCCGACTGCGAGTCTTTGAACAGGAGTAAGTCATGAACACGATGCGCACCAAGCAAGGTTGCTGTCTGGCCGTTTTCCTGGGCCTTCTGGCCGCCGGCTGCTCGACTCCGAGCTACACCACCAGCTCGTACCACCCCGGCCCCGTGGCTGGGCGCGCCGTGGGCACGGGCGTTGGCGTGGTGGCAGGCAATGCGGCCGGGTTCGTGGTCGGCACCGGCGAGGGGCTGGTCCAGGGCGCGACGGCGCCGTTCGACACCACCACGCACGTGGTGCGCCGCTGGCGCACCGAGACCACGGCCGACGGCCGCACCATCCAGGTGGCTGAAGACATCCTCGTCGACTCGCAGGGGCGGCCGGTAAACGCCGTCGCCCCGGCCCCTGCGCCGGCCGCGCCCGCAAATCCGTAGGTTTTCCGGAGCGGAAAGCCTGCGGCCGGAGAAATTATCGGCACGGGGCTTTCGGGAAGGTTGATGGTTGTTGTGTAGCGCGCGCCGTCCCGGCGCGCCAGGCGCATGATGGCTGCGCGAGGACGCG
>JBAWXQ010000199.1:0-5292 GCA_037144015.1 bacterium | reverse complement strand
AATCTAGCGCCTGCTCCAGGTCTGCAATCAGGTCTCCGGGCGACTCGAGACCGACGGACAGCCGCACCAGCCCGTCGGTGATGCCGCGCGCCAGGCGCTCCGCCCGCGGCATGGCGGCGTGCGACATGGTGGCGGGATAGGAAAGAATGCTCTCCACGCCGCCCAGGCTCACGGCCACCAGCGGCAGCTTCACGCGCTTCATCAGGCGCACAGCTGCCGCGCCATCCGCCAGCTCGAACGAGACCACGGCGCCGCCGCCGGCCGCCTGACGCAAATGGACGTCGCGCCCCGGATGGCTGGCGAGCGTCGGATAGAAGACGTGGCGGATCTCCGGCCGCGTCTGCAGCCAGGTTGCGATCTGCTCCGCGCCCCGCTGCTCCGCATCCATGCGCACGGCCAGCGTCTTCAGGCCGCGCAGCGCGAGCCAGGAATCCTGCGGGCCGAGTATGGCGCCAAACGCGTTCTGGATCTGGCGCAGCCGGCGGCCGAGGCCCTCCTCGCGCGCCACGGCCAGGCCGGCAATCAGGTCGCTGTGGCCGCCGATGAACTTGGTGGCGCTGTGGACCACGATGTCGAACCCGAGCTCCAGCGGACGCTGCAGATACGGCGTCATGAAGGTGTTGTCTGTGATCGCCAGCAGCTTGTGCTCGCGGGCAATCGCGGCCACGCTGCGCAGGTCGGTGATGGTCAGCAGCGGGTTGGCCGGCGTCTCGACAAAGAGCGCGCGCGTGGCGGGCGTGATGGCGCGGCGGATGCTGTCCGGGTCCGTGCTGTCCACAAAGGTCACGTCGAGCTTCCACTGGCGGAAGACCGTGGTCAGAATGCGGAAAGTGCCGCCATACGTGTCGCGCCCGACAACCAGGTGGTCGCCCGGCTGGAAGAGCAGCAGCACGGAAGAGGTGGCCGCCATGCCGGAGGCAAACGCCAGGCCGCGCGCGCCGCCCTCGAGCTGGGCAATGGCCTGCTCCAGCGCCTCACGGGTCGGGTTGTCGCTGCGCGCATAGTCGTAGCGCCCCAGGTGCTCCGGATCTTCCTGGTGATAGGTGGAGACCTGGTAGATCGGGATGCTGGACGCGCCCGTGTGCGGGTCGCGGTCCATGGGCGGGTGAATGAGGCGGGTGTGATTGGTCATGGTGGAGCCTCTTGACGTTCGCCGATGCGCAATTAATCGTCGGCGAACAAAGTAAGTCAGCGTGTACAATGCCGAATGCACACATCGCAATTTGACAACCCGACACCGCGATAGTAGAGTAATTTCATCGATTTTGTAAAGATGCGACCTGTTGCAGCGCGCATGGCAGAGATGACGGGAACGCATGCGGGCTCAACTGTAGCGCGCCGCTGTGCGGCGCGGCCTGCCGCGGAACTCGCTCTTCCGCGGCGCGCAGCGCCGCGCTACAGTGTAATTTGTGCGATTTCAGTGGCAGGTATGGCCGAAAAATGATTCGCCCATCAACTCGACCATACGCGACCTGTCGCACGCGCTGACCAACACGGGGTTTGAAATGTCTCAGGCTACAAACATCGCCACGCTGCTGGCGCAGGCGGGCAGCCGGAAGGATCCGCGCACCGGCGCGATCTCCGTCCCCATCTACCAGACCGCGTCGTTCAGCCATCCCGCGCTCGGCACGTCCACCGGCTTTGACTACTCGCGGACGTCCAACCCCACCCGGCTGGCGCTGGAGGAGACGCTGGCCGCGGCAGATGGCGGCGTGCGTGCCTTTGCCTTTGCCTCCGGCCTGGCCGCGGTGGACTGCGTGCTGCACCTCTTCCGCAGCGGCGACCGACTGGTGGTCACCGAGGATCTCTACGGCGGGACCTTCCGGCTCTTTGAGAAAGTCTATCGCCCCCTGGGACTGGAGGCGATCTACGTCAACACCTCCGATCTCGCGGCCGTGTCGCGCGCGCTGGCTGAACCCGGGGTGCGGGCGGTCTTTGTGGAGTCGCCCACCAATCCGCTGCTGCGGATCGCCGACATCCGCGCCATCGCCGATTGCGCCCGGCCGCGCGGCGTCCTGACGATCGTGGACAACACGTTCCTCACGCCCTGCCTGCAGCGTCCGCTGCGCCTGGGCGCCGACCTCGTAGTGTACAGCGCCACCAAGTATCTGGCCGGACACAACGATGTCGTCGCCGGCGCTGTGGTCGCACGCACGCCGGAGCTGGCGGAGCGCGTGGCCTTCTTCCAGAACGCCGTGGGCGGCGTGCTGGGGCCCCAGGATTCCTGGCTCACCCTGCGCGGCCTGAAGACGCTGCCGCTGCGCATGGAAAAGCAGCAGGCCAACGCCCTGCGCCTCGCGCAGTGGCTCGCCTCCCACGCCCACGTCCGCGCCGTGCACTACCCCGGCCTGCCGGATCACCCCGGCCGCGATATCCTGCTGCGTGAGCAGAGCGGCTTCGGCGGCATGATCGCCTTCGAGGTGGACGATGCCGCGCGCGTCCCGGCCATCCTCGCCGGCGTGCAGGTTTTTCTCTTTGCCGAAAGCCTCGGCGGCGTGGAGTCGCTCATCACCTACCCGGCCGTGCAGACGCACGCGGATATCGACGCCGCCACGCGCGCGCGCCTCGGTATTCACGACCGCCTGCTGCGCCTGTCCGTCGGCATCGAGGATGCCGACGACCTCATCGCGGACCTGCAGCGGGTATTGTGAGCCCAAGCTCGAAACCAGGACCGGCCGCGCCAGCAGCGACGGTGAACCCGCCGCGCCGCACAGCGGCGCGCTACAGTGGCTACATCACCTGCCACCACGCTTGCTCGTTTCCCCTGCTCGAATAGGGGGTCGAATCTGTCGCACCCAATCGTCAACCGCTCTCGTCGCCCGCTCTCGTCCGCCGATTGATGTAGGGTCGCCGCTGGCCGGCGACCGCACCGCGTCAGCCCTGATAGGGGCGCCGCTTGCGGCGACCGCAGCCGGCGGTCTTCGCAAGCGAAGCCCCTACAGTTTTCGCCATAATTTTTGGTGGGCTCGGTTGGCGTTCCCCCCACATTCCCGCTCGCATCCACTTCCCGCCGTGGCTATCATTCACGCCATGTCAACCGCTGTTCCACACGACGCCGCCCGCTGGCTGGCCGAAATCACACGCCTGCGCCGCGAGCGCCAGGCCGTCATCATCGCGCACAACTACCAGCCGGGGGAGATCCAGGACCTCGCCGACTTCACCGGTGACTCGCTCGAGTTGAGCCGCAAGGCCGCGGCCTGCGACGCGCCGGTGATCGTCTTCTGCGGCGTGCACTTCATGGCCGAGACCGCGGCCATCCTCGCGCCGGACAAGATTGTGCTCCTGCCCGACGCCATGGCCGGCTGCCCCATGGCGGACATGGTGGACGGCCCGTCGCTGCGCGCGATGAAGCAGCGTCATCCGCAGGCGCACGTGGTCTGCTATGTCAACAGCTCCGCGGAGGTGAAGGCGGAGAGCGACATCTGCTGCACCTCGGCCAATGCCGTGCGCGTGGTGGCGTCGATCCCCGGCGAGATCATCTTTGTGCCGGACAAGCACCTGGGCGGCTGGGTCAGCCGCGAGCTGAAGCGCGAGCTGATCCTCTGGAACGGCTTCTGCCCCACGCACGCGCGCATCCTGCCTGGCTACGTGCGGCAGGCGCAGCTGGATCATCCGGAGGCTGTCGTGTTCGTGCACCCGGAGTCGCGCGAGGATGTGATTGCGCTGGCCGGCGAGGTGCTCTCCACCGGCGGCATGCTGCGCGCGGCCAGAAGCAGCCCGGCGAAGGAGTTCATCATCGCCACGGAGATCGGCCTGCTCCACCGCCTGCGGCTTGAGAATCCGGACAAGCGCTTTTACGCGGCCACGCCCAACGCCTCCTGTCCGAACATGAAGAAGATCACGCTCGAGAAGATCGCGCAGTCGCTCGCGACCCTCGCCCCGCGGGTCGACGTGCCGGAGCCGGTGCGCACGCAGGCCCGCCAGGCCATCGTGCGCATGCTGGCGCTGCCATGACCGGTGCGGCGGTAACGCCGCACATTCGTCCGCCGCCGCGGCTCCCGGAACGGCGCCCGGCGTCAATCTTTCGCGCGCGGCTGCCCGAAGGCCACGGCCAGCCAGATGGCGACAGCCACGCCCAGGATGCCCAGCTCGACAAACGTGATGGGCGAATGCGGACCATCCGCCATGTAGATCGTCTCCAGGCCCAGCATTCGCCCGATGATGCCGATCAGTGCGACGGCAATGCCCGTGATGCCAACGACGCGGGATGCTTTTTTCATTTTCATCCTCTTTGTTCTGGCAGGGCTGCACGCCTGGAGAAGTTTCTGCCGACTGCCTGCAGCGGCCCGTTTGTTATGGGCATGATATACGGCATGGCCGGACGATGGAAGAGTTTTTCTGCCGCGCTTGACAATGCCGCCGCGGGCGTTGAACATGGCATCGACATGAGCGAATGGACCGCCATTTTGGACGACCTGACCACCTACCTGCGCTGGCAGCAGGAGCGTGGCCGTCGCGCGGAGGAGATCGACCCGGAAACGCTCAAGGCGTTTCTGGCTGGCGCGCCCGGAAAGGTCGCTGCCCGGAATCCGGCTGGCACGGCCGTGCCGCCGACAACAGCCGCAGGCCAGCAGGCCGGCGCCGGGCTCCAGCAGCAGGCGGCAGCACGTCTCCTGGCGGCCGAGAGCCGGGCGCCCGAAGCCGTGACAACTCCCGAAGCCCGCCTGGCCGCGCTGGCCGCGATCGCGCAGAAGGCGGCCGCGTGCCGCCTGTGCGTGCTGTGTGAAAAGCGCACCCGGGCCGTCCCCGAACAGGGAAACGCCCTCTCGCCCGACATCCTGTTTGTCGGCGAAGCGCCGGACGCCGACGAGGACACGCAGGGGACGGCCGGTGGCGGCGCTGCCGGCCAGCTGCTCACCCGGATGATCCTGGCCATGGGGTACACGCGCGAGGAGGTGTTCATCGCCAACATCTGCAAGTGCTGCCCGCCGGACAACCGCCACCCAACCCTCGACGAGATGCAGACGTGCCTTCCCTACCTGCGCGCCCAGATCGCCGCCATCCGGCCACGGACCATCGTGGCGCTCGGCGCGACGGCCGTGAAAGGGCTGCTGGACTCCAGCGTCGGCATTTCCAAGCTGCGCGGCACCTGGACCGCCTGCGCGGGCATCCCGCTCATGCCCACCTACCAGCCCGCCTACCTGCTGCGGTTCCCGCAGGCTAGGAAAGACGCCTGGGACGATCTGAAGAAGGTCCTGATCAAGCTTGGCAAGCCCATCCCGGCGAAGCAGACTGCCAAGTAAGTCGGGCATTCCTGCCCGACCGGGTCGGCCAAGAATGGCCGACCTACTT
>JBAWXQ010000198.1:0-5331 GCA_037144015.1 bacterium | reverse complement strand
CAAAAAAATAAAATATAGCAAGCTTGCGACAGTCCCCGCAATACGAACGTAAGCCCCCCATTCTGCGAGAGTTCCTCGCGCTTCCCTCTCGCAGTTTCGGGGTAAGCCAGAACCCCTTGCCTTCAGCAGGCGAAATCCGTAAGCTCGGTTGCGTCATGAAAGTATTGGTCATTGGATGTGGCGGACGCGAGCATGCGCTGGTTTGGAAACTGGCCCAGGACTCCTGCCGCCCGATCCTTTTTTGCGCACCCGGCAACGCCGGCACCGCCGCGCTGGCCAGCAATCTGCCGATCACAGCCGAAAACATCCCCGCGTTGCTGGCCTGGGCGGTCGAGCACCGCCCTGAACTGACCGTGGTGGGGCCGGAAGCCCCGCTTTGCGCCGGCGTTGCCGATGCCTTCGCGGCCGCCGGGCTGCGCGTCTTCGGCCCCTGCCAGGCGGGCGCGCGCCTGGAGGGGAGCAAGCAGTTCTCCAAGGAGATCATGCGGGCGGCCGGCGTGCCCACGGCGCGGGCGGAAACGTTCGCCGACGCGGATGCCGCCATCCGGGCGCTGGCACAGTTCCAGACGCCGGTCGTGATCAAGGCCGACGGCCTGGCGGCCGGCAAGGGGGTGGTCATCGCCGCCACCCGCGAGGAGGCCGCCGCCGCGATCCGCTCCATGCTGGTGGATCGCGTTTTCGGCGCGGCCGGCGCCACGGTCCTGGTCGAGGAGTTTCTGATTGGCGAGGAGGCCTCGATCCTGGCGCTGGTGGATGGTGAGCACGTGGCGCTGCTCCCGTCCTCGCAGGACCACAAGCGCGTGTTCGATGCCGACCAGGGACCCAACACCGGCGGCATGGGCGCCTACTCCCCCGCCCCAGTCGTCACGCCCGAGCTGCTGCCCGTCATCCGCAACCGCATCATCCTGCCCGTGCTGCACGAGCTGCGGCGGCGCGGCATCGTCTACAAGGGCGTGCTGTACGCCGGCCTGATGATCGGCCCGCAGGGGCCGCAGGTGGTGGAGTTCAACTGCCGCCTGGGCGACCCCGAAACCGAGGCCGTGCTGCCGCGCCTGGCCGGCGACCTGATCCCCCTGCTGCAGGCCTGCATCGACGGCACGCTGGACGAATCCATGGTGCGCGTGCGCCCCGAACCCTGCGCCACCGTGGTGATGGCATCGGGCGGCTATCCCGGCAGCTACGCAAAAGGGAAGCCGATCACCGGACTGGACCAGGCCGCCACGCAGAAGGATCTGTTCGTTTTCCATGCGGGCACGGCCCTGCGCGCTGGCGCCGTGGTGACAGCCGGCGGCCGCGTGCTGGCCGTGACCGCGCTCGGCAGGGACATGCAGACGGCCGTGGCACAAGCCTATGCCGGCGCGGGCGTCATCCATTTCGAGGGCGCGCATTACCGCAAGGATATCGCCCGCCGCGCATTCGATCGCCCGAGTTGAACGCACACAAGAACCAGGAAAGGCTCCACGCCATGGCCAAGACCCCACCTGCCCCGCTCGTCGGCATCATCATGGGAAGCGATTCCGACTGGCCGCTGCTGCAGAAAGGCGCCGAGACGCTCCGCGATTTCGGCGTGCCGTTCGAAGTGCGCGTCATGTCCGCGCACCGCACGCCCGACGTGGCCGCCGCCTATGCCGCGGCCGCGGAAGCCCGCGGCCTCCAGGTGCTGATTTCGGCTGCCGGAGGCGCCGCGCACCTCGGCGGCGTGATCGCCGCCCACACAGTTTTGCCGGTCATCGGCGTGCCTGTGGCCGGCGGCCCCTTGAACGGTCTGGACTCGCTGCTCGCCACCATCCAGATGCCAGCCGGCATCCCCGTGGCCACGGTCACGCTGGGCAGCGCCGGCCCCGTGAACGCCGCGCTCGTGGCCGTGCAGATCCTGTCGCTCTCGAACCCGGGCCTGCGCCGGAAGTTCCACGCCTACAAGGACAAGCTGCGGCAGAAGGTCGCCGAGGGGGATGCCAAGGTGCAGCTTGAGTTGGCGAAGCTTGGCTAGGAGACTGTCAGACGCCACCTTGTGGCGTAGGTCGGGCATTCCTGCCCGACCGGCGGGGGTCGGCCAAGAATGGCCGACCTACTTACTGTTGTGCGCATTCACTTATGTCGCTATGTATAGTTAGCAGGAAGTCGCCGCAAAGCTCCGGATAACGGCGTCATTCGCAAACAATTGAACAGATGAACCCATTTTTCTGTCTGTCATTGTGTCTTCGCCACCCGCCGACAGCAGGTGGCTCATTCGTGCCACGCACATGCAGAACATAAATCCGAAACCCGCCGGCATCATCTATGGCGTGGATGATGTCCCGCCCTTCCTCACAACTCTTTTTTTGGCGGTTCAACATGCCATTCTCGCGCTGGTCTTTGTCATCTACCCCCTGATGCTGGTCGCAGAGGCCGGTGGCACGCCGCGCGACGCCGAACGCGTGGTGACGGCCTCCATCCTGGCCATAGCCGCAGGCACGTTCCTGCAATGCCGCGGTCGTAACGGCCTGGGCAGCGGCTATCTGGCTGTCCACAAAAACAACCCGATCTTCCTCCCTGTTTCCATTCAAGCGGTACGAATGGGCGGCCTGGGACTCGCCTGCGGCATGACCCTGCTATCCGGGCTCTTCATCGCCATCTTCTCCCGCTTCCTGAAGCATTGGCGCCATCTGTTTCCGGCTGAAGTCTGCGGCGTGGCCGTGATGATGCTCGGAATCTCACTGGTCGGGTCTGCCGTCTCCAGAGTCCTGGGCCTGAACGGCGGAACCTCCGTGAACCCGCCTTCGATTGCTGTGGCCTTGATTACCCTGTCGCTGATCGTGGCCCTGAGCATCTGGTCCAAGGGCCACCTCCGCCTCTATTCGGTGTTGATCGGCCTGGCCGCCGGTTATGGCGCCGCCCTCTGGTTCGGCGTGCTCGAGCCGGCCAGCCTGCAGGGTTTGATGGAAAACGGGGTGATCGCGCCGCCGGCGCTGCCGGCGCCCTGCTGGCAGTTTCAATGGGCCTTGCTGGCCCCTTTCCTCATGACCGCGCTGGTCTCCGCACTGGATGCCGCCGCAGGAATCATTACCTGCCAGAAAATCAATCAGTCGCACTGGATCCGCCCGGATATGTCCAACGTCAGCCGCGGTGTTCTTGTAGACGGCCTCGGCACGGCCCTGGCCGGCGCGCTGGGAACCCTCGGAACCGGGGTTTCCTCCGCCCATATCGCCCTTTCTTCCACGACAGGCGCCACGGCCCGCCGCATCGGCTCCCTGACCGCCATGGTGCTCCTCGCCACCGCCTTTGTGCCCCCGATCACCAAGCTGCTGTCCCGCATGCCGGCGCCGGTCATTGGCGCCGTCCTGGTCTATGCTGCGGCCTTTCTGATCACCTCCGGCATGGAACTGATCGTTTCCCGCATGCTCGACACCCGGCGCATCTTCATGGTCGGCGGGTCCATCATCGCAGGCCTGACGGTTATCCAGTTTGCGGCGCTGATCCAGCAGCTGCCGGCCTGGATCTCCTGCATCCTCGGCTCGCCCTTCGCCGTGGCCTCTCTCTGCGCCATCCTGCTGAACCTGTTGTTCCGGATCGGGACAACCCGAAGCGCGTCAATCCTCATTGAACCCGACCTCTCCGCCCTTTCCGGGACCGTGCGCTTCCTTGAGAGCCGCGGCGCCGCCTGGGGTGCCCGCCGGGAGGTGATGCTGCGGGCGCAGGCGGCGGTCAACGAACTGTTGGAGACGCTGTGCCTGGCCGGGACAACAAAAGGAACGATTGAAATCCAGGCCCGTTTTGACGAGTATTGTCTCGATGTGCTTGTGTTGTATGCGGGTCCGCCGTTCCCAACCTCAGAAAAGTTGCCGTCTCCGGTGCAACATCTCGAAGATGATCATGCCATTAAGCACCTGCCCGAAACGCTCATCCGGCATTTTGCCGATCGGGTCGCCGTCGACACCCATAACGATCGGCAGCGCGTCACGCTGCATTTTGAACATTAATCCGCAACCCCGCCCCTCGCCCTGTACAGCCCGCACCAACCCCGGCGCCCATCAACCCGCATGAAGACGCTCGCCCTCACACCTGCCACGCACGCCTCCTGCCTCCGGCAGGCGGCGGACCTGCTGCTGAGTGGCGGCGTGGTGGTGATCCCAACGGACACGGTCTATGGCCTGGCCGCACATCCGGCGCATGCCGCGGCGGTGCGGCGCCTCTACACGATCAAGGGGCGGCAGGAATCCAAGCCGATTGCGCTGCTGGCCACGGACGCGACTGCCGTGCAGCAGTTCGGCGCGCAGCTCGCTCCCGTGGCCGTGCAACTGGCCGCGGCATTCTGGCCTGGCGCGCTCACGCTGGTGCTTGCGTGTGCGAACGGGCCGCAGGAAGGGTTCCGGGTCCCGGCGCACGACTGGACGCGGGCGCTGCTTACAGCCTGCGGCGGCGTGCTGCGCGTGACCAGCGCCAACCTGAGCGGCGCCCTGCCGGCCGTCCGCGCCCTCGCCGCCCTGCAGGACGTGGGGCTGGATGCGGACCTGGTGATCGACGACGGCACCTCGCCGGGTGGCACGGCCAGCACCGTGGTGCGGGTGGTGACCGGAGAAGTGGAGATCCTGCGGCCGGGGGCAATCCGGGAGGAGGCGCTCGCTGCGGTCGTGCGGGGCCAGGGGGTAGGTGTCAGGTGACAGGCGCCAGGCGTCAGGGGGACATGCGGCGTTGACTTCAAAAATCGGCACTGGACATTCGTCAATCTGCGGTTCGCAGGTCGGCGATCTGTACCCCGTGCCGGGCCTCGCCAGGGACGGATTCGGCCGACGGAGCACGGCCGCGTTCGCATATACATGAACTCATTTCTGTCGTTCGGATTAGATCGTTCCGGTGTAACTCGCGATGCATTTGCGTCTCATCTTTGTCGCGAGCTTTGTCGCGAGCTTTGTCGACGAAGCTCGCGACAAAGCTCGCGACAAAGATTGGGTTGCGGGCTGTCGCCCGCCTTGGGTCAGTAACAACCAATTAAAAATGTCAAACGGAAGTCAGGACGTGACAGAAACACCCTTAACCGCCACCCTTACTCGGATACGCTTAACCGAACCGTAGATTGACGATTGAAGAGGTCCGAATCATGAAGGATTGAATTTTTGCCGGACAGGTGCGCTTGCGCACCGGAGGCCCGGTGGACGAGAACGGGCGACGAGAGCGGTGGACGATGGCGCTGCTCTCTGCTCGTTGACCGTTCTCGTCACCTGCCACCTTCCACCCGCCACCCTCCACCGCCACCTTCCACCCGCCACCTTCCACCCGCCACCTTCCACCCGCCACCTTCCACCCGCCACCGAACCCCGAACCCTGAATCCTTATTCTTCAACCAGAGCCCTC
>JBAWXQ010000197.1:0-5350 GCA_037144015.1 bacterium | reverse complement strand
CCATATTGAGAATTGCTGCGGATATAGATGGCTTGCGTATGGCAAGGAGTGTAGTATCGGAATGTTTGGAGTAGTGAGCCACGCCTGTTCCTGCAACCCGGTCGGCTGTGCCGGGCTATGCGGCCGGGAGCGCGCACGGGGGAGCCTCATGAATCAGAAGCCTGCGAAGCGACGCGTGTCAAAGAATCCCGCTGTCACGACCGCTTCGGACGTGCCTGTCACGACCGCTTCGGACGTGCCGGTCGCAGCGCCTGAGCATGGGTTTCCCATTGTCGGCATCGGCGCCTCCGCCGGGGGGCTGGCGGCGATCGAATCCTTCTTTTCCAGCATGCCCGCGGATGCCGATCCCGGCATGGCTTTTGTGCTGGTACAGCACCTGGACCCGAACCACAAGAGCATCCTCACCGAGCTCGTCCGCCGCTACACCCGCATGGAGGTTTCCGAGGTCGAGGACGGGATGGTCGTGCATCCCAACTGCGTCTACATCATTCCGCCCAACTTCGACATGGCTTTTCTCAACGGCACGCTCCAGCTGCTGACCCCCGCGGCCCCCCGCGGCCACCGGCTGCCGATCGACTTCTTCTTCCAGTCGCTCGCCCGCGATCAGCACGAGCGGGCCATCGGCATCGTGCTCTCCGGCACGGGGTGCGACGGGTCGCTGGGGGTGCGGGCCATCAAGGGCGAGGGCGGCATGGTCATGGCACAGGACCCCGACAGCGCGGAGTTCGATGGCATGCCGCGCAGCGCCATCGCCACCGGGATGGTGGACTACAAGCTGCCGCCGAAGGAAATGCCCCCCCAGCTCACGGCCTACGCCACGCACGCCTTTGGCCGGTCTGCCACCCCCGGCAGCGTGCAGGAGCCCAAGGCTGAGAGCGCGATGAAGAAGCTCTTCCTGCTGCTGCGCAATCAGACCGGCCACGACTTTTCCCAGTACAAGCCCAGCACGATTCGCCGGCGGATCGAGCGGCGCATGGCTGTGAGCCAGATTGAATCGATCGACGAGTACTTCAAGTTTGCGCGCCAGTCGCGGGAGGAGGTGGACGCGCTCTTCCGCGACATGCTGATCGGCGTGACCGGCTTCTTCCGCGACCCGGCGGTGTTTCAGGCGATCGAGGAGCAGATCATCCCGAGGCTCTTTGCCGGCAAGAGTGCGGTCAACACGATCCGCGTCTGGTCGGCCGGCTGTTCCACCGGCGAGGAGGCTTATTCCCTGGCCATCCTGCTCGCCGAGAAGCAGGAGCTGCTGAAACGGAGCTTCCGGGTGCAGGTTTTTGCCACCGACATCGACAGCCAGGCGATTGCCACGGCGCGCCTTGGCCTCTATCCGGCCAGCATTGCCGCCGACATCTCGCCGGAGCGGCTGGAGCGCTTCTTTTCGGCCGAGCCGGACGGCCTCACCTACCGCATCCACAAGGGCATCCGCGACATGCTGGTCTTTTCCGAGCAGTCCGTGATCAAGGACCCCCCCTTCAGCAAGCTGGACCTGCTCTGCTGCCGCAACCTCCTGATCTACATGGGCGATGCGCTGCAGGATCGGATCATCCCGCTGTTTCATTACGCGCTGAAGCCGGGCGGCTTCCTCGTCCTGGGCACCTCGGAGACCGTGGGAGGGGGGGGCGTCCACTTTGTCGCGATGGACCGCAAGCTGAAGCTGTATCAGCGCAAAGGTGATTTTCGCAGCTTGCAGCGCGGGGTCCCGGACCGGTTTGCCCTGCCCGAGACGGCGATTGAGGTGGCGATGTTGCCGGGCGGCATGGTGCCCCGTGTGACGAGCGCAGGGCTGGCCCCTCCCGTCCAGGCCAAGACACGCCTGCGCGAGCGGACGGAGCAGGCACTTCTGCAGCAGGTCGCCCCGTCCGCCGCGCTGGTCAACCGGAGCGGCGACATCCTCTATCTGCACGGCCGCACCGGCATGTATCTGGAGCCTGCCGTGGGCGAGGTCGGCGGGTATAATATCCTGAAGATGGCGCGCGAAGGGCTGCGGCGCGAGCTGGCCATGACCCTCCACAAGGCGGCCGAGACACGCGGCATCGTCCGCCATTTGGGCCTTCGCGTCAAAACCAACGGTCACTTCACCACGGTCAACCTGACGGTCCGCCCTGCGGGGCAGGACGATCAGACCGCATCCAAAGGGGTGATTGAAGAGTCCCTGTACCTGGTGATTTTGGAGGAGGCGCCGGACCCGGTGATTCCGGACCCGGCAGCCGTGAGCAGCGATCCGGTCTCCGGGGATGCCGGCGCGCGCATCGCCTCCCTCCAGCGGGAGCTGCAGGACAAGGATGAATATGCCCAGAGCACCATTGAGGAGCTGGAGACCGCCGCGGAGGAGCTGAAATCCACCACCGAGGAGATGCAGTCGGTCAACGAGGAGCTGCAGTCCACCAACGAGGAGCTGGAGACCTCCAAGGAGGAGATGCAGTCGATCAACGAGGAGCTGGCCACGGTCAACACGGAGCTGCAGGCCAAGGTGGCGGACCTGTCGCGCGTCAACAACGACATGAACAACCTGCTGTCCGGCAGCGGCATTGCCACGCTGTTTGTGGACCTGCAGCTGCGCATCCTGCGCTTCACCCCCGCGACCACCGCCATCATCAACCTGCTTCCGGTCGATGTGGGGCGGCCGATGGCGCACTTTGTCTCCAACCTGACGGGGTACGACCGCCTGCTGGCCGATACCCAGGTCGTGCTGGACACGCTGATTCCAGCCGAGCTCGAAGTGCAGGCCAGGCTTGGGGCATGGTACACGCTGCGCATCCAGCCGTACCGCACGACCGACAACGTGATTGAAGGCGCGGTGCTCACCTTTGTGAACATCACCGAGCAGCGGCGGACGGCGGAGGCGCTGCGCAAAGCCAATGAGCTGGCCCGCCTGGCCGTGGTCGTGCGCGACGCGCACGATGCCATCACGGTGCAGGACCTCGAGGGCCGCATCATCGCCTGGAATCCGGGGGCCGTGCAGTTGTACGGCTGGAGCGAGGCGGAGGCGCTGACCATGAACATCCGGGACCGGGTCCCGGAGCCGCTGCGGCAGGGCGAGCTGGCCAAGGCGCAGCAGCTGAGCCGGGCGGCCATCCTGGAGCCCTACCGCACCCGGCGGATCACCAAGGCGGGCGCGCTCTTGGATGTGTGGATGACCGCCACCGCGCTGGTGGACGAAACCGGACGCATGTACGCGATCGCCACCACGGAGCGGGCGCAGGACAGGAACGTGTAGGATGCGTGAGCGCGGGGTGCCATCATGACCGAGAAAGACAAACTGCGGCGCCAGGCGGAGGCCCGGGTGGCCGTGCCGGCGGAAGAGGCCGAGTCCCTGCCGCCGGCGGAGGCGCGGCGGCTGCTCCACGAGCTGCGCGTGCACCAGGTCGAGCTCGAGATGCAGAACGAGGATCTGCGCCGGGCGCAGGTGGCGCTGGACACGGCGCGGGCGCGCTACTTCGACTTGTACGACCTGGCGCCGGTGGGCTATGTGACCATCACGGAGGCGGGCCTGATCCATGAGGTGAACCTCACGGCCGCCATGATGCTGGGCGTCTCCCGGGGCGACCTGGTCAAGCACCCCTTCAGCGGATTCATCTGGAAGGAAGACCAGGACATCTACTACCAGCTCCGCAAGAAGGTGTTTGCGGATGGAGCGCCGCAGTCGGCCGATCTGCGGATGACGAAGCATGCTGGCACGCCATTCTGGGCGCACCTGACCGCGACGCGCGCACGCGAGCCCGGATGTGAGCCGGTCTGCCATTGCACCATCACCGACATCACCGGGCTCAAGCAGGCGGAGGAGGCGCTGCGCCTCTCCCACGAGGATCTGGAGCGGCGCGTCGAGGCGCGCACGCAGGACCTGAGCATTGCCAAAATGGCGGCCGAGACGGCGAGCAAGGCCAAGAGCGCGTTCCTGTCCCACATGTCGCACGAAATCCGCACGCCCATGAACGCCATCCTCGGCTTTGCGCAGCTGCTCCTGCGCGACCCGGAGGTCCAGCCGCGCCAGCGGACGCAGCTGGAGACGATCCGCCGCAGCGGCGACCACCTCCTGGCGCTGATCAACGACGTGCTGGAAATGGCCAAGATCGAGGCCGGCCGCGTGGAGCTGCACACGGAGGTGCTCGACTGGCATGGCCTGCTGTCGGAGGTGGCCGGCTTGTTCCAGCCGCGCGTCACAGCCAAGCAGCTGACCTTCGCGCTGTGCCTCGCCCCCGGCCTGCCGCATTTCGTGGCCTCCGATGCGGGCAAGCTGCGCGCGGTGCTGATCAACCTGCTGGGAAACGCCGTCAAGTTCACCCGGCAGGGGCAGGTGACCCTGCGCGCCGGTTTCAAGCGCGATGCGTCCGGGGCGCACCTGCTGGTCCAGGTCGAGGACACCGGTCCCGGCATCGCGCCGGCGGACCAGGCGCGGCTGTTCCAGTATTTCGAACAGGCGCAGGACGGGCCGGCGGGCGAGAGCGGGTCCGGCCTGGGGCTGGCCATCAGCCGCAGGCTGGTCCGGATGATGGGCGGCGACATTGATGTGGTCAGCGAAGTCGGCAAGGGCAGCACCTTCCGCTTTGACGTGCGCGTGGAGACGGCGGACCATGCGGACAGGCAGTCTCTCGGCTCTTCGCGGCACGTGGTCGGCCTGGCGCCGGGCCAGCCGTCCGTGCGGGTGCTGGTGGCCGACGACAACGACGACAACCGCGCCCTTCTGGTTCAGTTCCTCGTCCCCGCGGGGTTTGAAATCCGCGAGGCGGCGGATGGCCGCGAGACGATCCGCGAGTTCAATGACTGGAAGCCTCAGCTCATCCTGCTCGACCTGCGCATGCCGAAGATGGACGGCATGGAGGTGATCCGGCAGATCCGCCTGCTGCCCGGCGGCCGCGCGGTGCAGATCATCGTGGTGACGGCCAACGCCTTTTCGGAAACGCGCCGGCAGGTGATGGCCACCGGTGCCGACGAGCTGCTGGTGAAGCCGTACACCGACACGGAGCTGTTCCGGAAGATCGGCGCGCTGCAGGCAATCCGGTACGTCTGGGCGGAAAACGCCGCGCCGGCGCCGGCTGTGGCGCTGCCGACGCCGGCGGAGCTGGCAACGGTGCCCGATCCGCTGCGCCGCGACATCTGTGCTGCCGCCCGGCATGGCGATTTTGAGCGCGTGAAGGGGCTGATCTCCCAGTTGCAGGAGAGCTGCCCGGCGATTGCGACGGCACTGCGGACTCTGGCCGAAAACTTCGACACCCAGCGCCTGCTGGATCTGCTGGAGCCACGCGCCCCGTGAGTCCGCCGCGCGGCTGCGCCGCGAGCCCGATCTGTATCCAGACCACGCCACACTTCGTCGCTTTCTTCGTCCCACGCTTTATCGTCTACGCTTCGTCGC
>JBAWXQ010000196.1:0-5403 GCA_037144015.1 bacterium | reverse complement strand
CTGGTCGGCAGACGGTTTGTGTCTATACAAGGCTAAATCCGACAGGCTGCTAGGGCCCCTGGTAGGCGTCTTTCAGAATCGCGGCGTCCGGCGTGAGGGTTTCCGGCATGCCGGAGATCTGTTGCAGGTGGCTGACGAGGCGGTTGACGCGCTCGACGCTTTCCGCAGCCATGGCCAGAAGTTCGCGCTGTGCCGCGGACAACTCCCCGGCGTGTCCGGAATTCAGCAGCTCGATCACGCCGCTGGAGACCGTGAGCGGCTGGGCGATTTCCTGGCTGATCTCGGCATAGCGCGTGATCAGCTCGCTGCGGGTCAGCTGCAGGCCGATGCCGCGGCGGCGCGCGGCGGTTTCAATGTCGGCGATGGTCTTGCGGTCGGCGTTCACCTGGCCGGCAAATGTCGTGATCTGGCGCTCCGAGTCCGACGTCATCGCGGAGAGCGTGTCGCGGATCTGATTGAAAGCGGCCATGACGCTTTCTTGATGGTCGTCGCTGATGGCTGCATCATTCTGCTCCAGCAGGGAGGCTGCCTGACGGAGCAATTCAGCCAGGGCAAGGGCCCGCTGCTGGCGCACGGTCGCCGCCTGCCGCCGGGCCTCCTCGATTGCGGCGGTGGGCGCGGTGAGCGTGGCGGCCTCTGCTTCCGGGATGCCGCCGGGCGTGGCGGCAAGGTCCAGTATCCTGGCCACGGCTGTTGCGTTTGGACGGCGGGGCGCGCGCGGCTTGGCGGGCCGGTCCGCGTCCGGCCTGTCAGCCGCCAGATCCTTGGCGATGCGCCGGTACGTGACATTCACAACCTGCACGCTGCGCAGGTTGGCCAGCTTCATGGCTTCCTCGAATCCGCCCGCAGCGGCCAGCGACATGGGTGGCGTGCCGAACAGCGTGACACACTGCAGAAACTCATCCTGGTTCGCGGGCGAAAGAAAGGCGATCCCCTCGATCTTGTGCAGCACCATCCGGTCGAGGAGGTTCCTGCCGGCCGATCCGCCGACATCCAGGACCACGCCGTTCACCAGCATTTTCTTTTCGCGCACCGTGATTTCAACCGCGCCATATTGCCCGACCACCTGTTCCAGTTCAGGGAACGCGGCACGTGCGGCGTTCTGCGTGACATTATGCGAAGGGCCGTAGATTCCCGCCTGGCCGATCAGCAGGCCAAGGGAGCGGAGCAGGGAAGCGATTGCCGCATCCGGAATTTTTGCCAGCTTCATGGATGGCTACCGGTCGTCGAAAACGAACACGAGCTCGCCCGGAAAGACGCGCCGGTTCTGGTGGGCGATCTGCGCGACAAACTCGGGGTCGGACAGCAGGCGCCCCTGGTTCTCGCGGATCTGGTGGATGTCGCGCTGCTTGGTTTCCACGCGGCCGCGCAGGCTGCGGCAGCGGTGGTCCAGGCCGCACATCTGATTGTATTTTGGCAGAAAAACACTGGCCGTTCCAGCCACCAGCAGAATCATGCTGGCGGCGATGGCGACACGTAATAGCATCCGTATGATTGGTTGCACGCGCGGTCCTAATGCAGGATAAACCCCTGTTTCGAATTTGATTTAACTTCGTTTCGCGAAAGGCGTCAACAGGAAAATGAGGAATATTTCAATTGAATATCCATGTCCGAGTTGGCTATCGTCTGTTTCAACTCAATAACGGAGGTGGAAGATGGCGCGCAAGGTAACACTGTTTACGGGGCAATGGGCTGACCTGCCACTGAAGCAACTCGCTGGCATGGCCAAAGAGTTCGGCTATGACGGACTGGAGCTCGCCTGCTGGGGCGACCACCTGGACCTGGATCAGGCGGTCCGCAGCAAGGCGTACTGCGAGGACCAGCTGGCCGTGCTGGCCGGGCAGGGGCTGGGATGCTGGGCGATCTCGAACCATCTTTCCGGGCAGTTGGTTTGCGACAACATTGACGAGCGGCATTATGCCTTTGCGCCCCGGAACCTGAAGGGTGACCCCAAGGGGACGCGGAAGTGGGCGGTCGAGATGCAGAAGAAGGCGGCGCGGGCTGCCGCCAACCTGGGCGTGAAAGTCGTCAACGGCTTCACCGGCTCGCCGATCTGGCACCTGGTTTATTCTTTTCCGCCGTGTCAGCCGGGGCAGATCGCCGAGGGTTACCGGCAGTTTGCCCGGACATGGAAGCCGATTCTCGACGTGTATGCCGACCAGGGCGTGAAGTTTGCGCTCGAGGTGCACCCCACCGAGATCGCGTTTGATATGGTCTCTGCGGAGCGCGCGCTCGAGGCGTTGAACGGGCACCCGGCCTTCGGCTTCAACTACGATCCGTCGCACCTGGGGTACCAGGGCGTGGACTATGTCAAGTTCATCCGGCGCTTCGGCGACCGCATCTTCCACGTGCACATGAAGGATGCCTGGTGGGGGCATGGCGACGGCACGGTCGGCGTCTTCGGCGGACACACCGAGTTTGCCGACCCCCGTCGGTTCTGGGATTTCCGCTCGCTGGGCCACGGCGACATCCGGTTTGAGGACATCCTCGTCGCGCTGAACGACGTCAAATATTCCGGCCCCCTCTCCGTTGAATGGGAGGACTCCCGCATGGACCGCGGCCATGGCGCCCGCGAGGCCTGCGCCTTTGTGCGCAAGGTCGATTTCGCTCCCAGCGCCGTGGCCTTCGATGCCCAGTTTGACCGCTAGCAGCCTGTCGGACTTAGCCTTGTAAAGACACAAACCGTCTGCCGACCAGGCTGCTAGTTTTGGAAACCCGCCTCCAGCGGGTTGCGAAGACGCATATACAGCCAGAATGATTGGCCGGTATCCGGTGCTGGCAAATCGTTTCCGTGGAGGTGTCATGACGGCTCGCGCATGCTGTTGTCGACGGGTTGTTTTTCTTGCGGGCATCTTCCTGGCCTGCGCGGTGCGGGCAGCGGGGCTCGTAATTTGCGCCAAGTGCGGCACCGAGGCCGCCGGCAGCGCGCCGGCCTGCGCGCACTGCGGCGCGAGCCTGCCGGTGGTGGCGGCTGCGCCTGACGCGGCCAGCCCGGCGGTGGCTGCCGCGGACACACGCCCTGCGACGGTCACGGACCTGGCGCTCGAAGCGGCCCGCACGGACAAGCGCGTGGCGGATGAAAACCTGTCCCGGCGTCCGGAACTGGCGTACGCCTATTATGAGAACGCGCTGGCGCTGGGCAGGCTGGTCAGGCGCGAAGGGATGCCCGCGGACGCGGGCAAGTCGCTGGCCGGGAACCTGGAGCGCTGCCGCTCGGTGTTGGCCCTCTCGCCGCGTCCCTGCACGGCGTGCAGCGGCAGCGGGAAGCGCACGGTGCAGTTTCAGTCGCTCGGTGGCGACAAGAGTGCGCGCGCCGCCGTGCAGGTTGCCGACGGCCCCGCCTGCGCGGTCTGCGGCGGGCGGGGCACGGTCGCTGCGGGCCGATCGGCAGATGAACTGCGCGTGCTGATTGCGCAGGGGCGGCGCGATTTTGAAACCCGCCAGCAGGCCCTCGGGCGCGTGGCGAGCGGGCGTGTCTGGGTGCCGCAGGATCTGCTGGCGATGCTGGACGTGAAGAGCCAGGCGCTGCTTCGCACAGCCTGCCCGGCGCCGTGTTCCGGGTGCATGGGCATCGGGATTCAGGACTGTGTCCGCTGCAAGGGCGCCGCGCGGTTGACGTGCACCGGCAACGGCTGTGTGGACGGGTGGGTTGTCCGCAAGGACGCGAACGCCCTCTCCGCCAAGACGGCGATCAGCCGCAGGGAGCGCTGCCTGACCTGCCAGGGCTCCGGTTTCATGCCGTGTGCGGACTGCCGTGGCAGCGGCACGATCTCGTGCAAAAATTGCAGCGGGACCGGGCGCAATGCGATTTGCCAGGAGTGCGGCGGACAGGGTTGGGGGGCGTGCACGAAGTGCCAGGGAAGCGGGAGCGCCGGAAGCGCCACCTGCCCCGAGTGTCGCGGCAAGACCGAACGCCTGTGTCCGAAATGCCGGGGTGAGGGCTGTGCGCTGCGATGAGCGAGGCCCCCCATATCGAGAACTTTGAGGTCGACAGCCTGCTGGGGCGGGGCGGCATGGCCACGGTCTGGAAGGCGCGCCAGAGGTCCCTCGACCGCTTTGTCGCCATCAAGGTCCTCTCCTCGGCCTTTGCCACCGACCCGGCCGACATTGCCCGTTTTCGCGAGGAGGCCCGCGCGGCCGGCCGGCTCAAGCATCCGGGCATCGTGCAGGTCTACGATGCCAACTTCAACAACGGCTGCTACTACTTTGTCATGGAGCTGGTCGACGGCTACACCGTCGGCGAGTGGATCCGCCGCAAGGGGAAGCTCGCCGAGAACGACGCCTTGACCGTGGCCGAGAGTGTGATTGCGGCGCTCGACTATGCCTGGACAAACTACGGCATCATCCATTGCGATATCAAGCCCGAGAACATCATGGTGGATGCCGACGGCACGGTGAAAACTGCCGATCTCGGCCTGGCCCGGGCCATTGTCTCAATGCAGGCACGGGAGCCGGAGCAGGAGGTTCTTGGCACTCCCGCGTACATGTCGCCGGAGCAGGTGACCGGGCAGTCGGACCTCGACTGCCGCGCGGACATCTATGCGCTCGGCGCCACGCTGTACCACATGGTCACAGGGCACACGCTCTTTGCCGGACAGGGCGCGGAGGATGAGCTCATGCAGCAGCAGCTCACCGGCTCGGTGCCAAGCCCGTCGCGAGAGGTGCAGGGGCTCTCCCACGGCTTTGTCCTGCTGCTGGCCAGGATGCTGGCTAAGGACCGCAAATACCGGCCGGAGGACTGGAAGGCTGTGACCGCCGATCTCCGCCGCGTGCGCGACCGCCGCACCCCCGCGGGCCATGAGCCGCCGCCCGGATCCAGCACGATCTTCATCGATGCGAGCGAATCGGATGCCGTGCGCCGGCATACGATGCAGGCCGCGACCGCCGCCACGCCGGCGGCGGCAGCTTCGCGCAGCGGCGCCTGGGTGGCGCGCCTGTTCCTCTGGATGCTGCTGGCGCTGGCGATGGGAGGCGGCCTCTGGTGGTTTGTCTTTGGTGGAGCACGTCAGGGCCGGGAGACGCCCTCCTCCATGCCGGCACCGCTCACGGATGATGACCGCTACAAGGCCGCGCTGGCCTATGTCGCCGAGAACCCCGCGGACCTGGCCGGCGGCATCGAGCGGCTGGAAGCGGTTCTTTCCTGCGCGCCGGTTTCCTGGTACGCGCAGCAGGCGCGCGTGCAACGCGATCGCCTGCTCGCGGACAGGGATGCCGCCCAGCAGGCGATCTACAGGGGCCTCGACGCGCAGGCTCGTGCGCTGGTGTCGCGCAACCGCATGGAAGAGGCGCGTCTGCTGCTTGAACAGTACCAGGGCCCCTATGCGGCGGAGACTGCGGCCTGGCGGCACGAACAGGCGCAGCTGCTGCGCGGACACATCCCGGCGCCGCGCCCCCGGCCCGCGC
>JBAWXQ010000195.1:0-5417 GCA_037144015.1 bacterium | reverse complement strand
CACCTGCCATGGCCCCTGCCCCGGCGCCGGCCCCTGCCACGCCACCTGCCACGCCACCTGCCACGCCACCACCTGCCACAAAGCCCGCATCGCCGGCCGCCAGGCTGCCGGACGAAGCCGCGGCGCCAGCCGGCTCAGAGAGCAGGGACCGGGCGGTGCGTGTCTCCTCGGACAACCTGAACCGCATGCTCGGCATGATGGGCGAATACATGGTGCAGACGCGCTGGTTTGAGCCGTTTGCCGCCGGGTTGCAGGCGCTTAAAAAGCGCCAGAACGAACTGGCCCGCCTGTCGGAGCAGGCCGGCACGGCCGAGCAGGTCGCCCATCTGCGCCTGAAGCTGGATGCCTGCCGCGAGTCCACCGCCAAGCTCCTGAAGGATTTCGAGTTCTTTGCGCAGCAGTCCTCGGATCTGGCCGAACGGCTCTACCGGGAAGGACTGGTCAGCCGCATGCGACCGTTTGCCGATGGCGTGCAGGGGTTTCCGCGCATGGTCCGCGACCTGGTGCGCCAGCTGGATAAAAAAGTCAAATTCGAGATCCTCGGCCCAACCACCGGCGTGGATCGCGAAATCCTGGAGAAGCTGGAGGCGCCGCTGACGCACCTCCTGCGCAACGCGCTGGACCATGGATTCGAACTCCCCGCGGAACGGCAGGCGGCCGGAAAGAGTCCGGAAGGGCTGCTGACGCTGGAGGCGCGCCACCACGCCGGCCTGCTGCACGTGATTGTGGCTGATGACGGGCGGGGCATCGACCTGGAGCGCATCCGCCGGAAAGCGGTCGCCCGCGGGCTCACCACCAGCGAGATGGCCGGGCGCCTGACAGAGGCCGAAGTGCTGGACTTTCTCTTCCTGCCGGGCTTCTCGACGAACGAGGCGGTCACGGAGCTCTCCGGGCGGGGCGTGGGCCTGGATATCGTGCGCAACCTGACCCAGGAAGTCGGCGGCAGCGTGCGGATTGAAAACCGACCCGGCGCCGGAACAAAGTTCCACCTGCAGCTCCCGATTACGCTTTCCGTCCTGCGCACCATGCTGGTGGAGATCGCCGGCGATCCGTATGCCATTCCGCTGACGCGGATTGACCGCCTGGTGGTCGCCGCGCCGGAGGATATCCAGACCCTGGAGGGACGACACTACCTGACGCGGAACGAGCGGCACATCGGGCTGGTGGACGCGCGCGAAGTCCTGGAGCTTGGCCAGGGCGCCAGCCGCCCGGCCGCCTGGCCGATCGTGATCATCGGGGACCACGCCAACGCCTATGGCCTGGTGGTGGACCGGCTGATCGGGGAGAGCAAGCTGGTGGTGCGCACGCTGGATGCGCGCCTGGGCAAGGTGCAGGACGTGAGCGCGGTCTCCCTGCTGGACGACGGCGCGCCCGTCATGATCCTGGATGCCGAGGACCTGGTGCGCTCCATCGAAAACCTGCTTTCCGGCGGACGGCTGAAGCAGTTCCGGACAACCGGCAGCGCCGCGGCCGTCAGGCCCCGCAAGCACATCCTGGTGGCCGACGACTCGATCACCGTGCGCGAGATGGAGCGCAAGCTCCTGGAGAAGCGCGGCTACACCGTGGACGTGGCCGTGGACGGCATGGACGCCTGGAACACGCTGCGCATGGGACACTACGACCTGGTCGTCAGCGATGTCGACATGCCGCGGATGAACGGCATCGAGCTGGTGCGGCACATCAAGCAGGACGCCCGGATGCAACATTTGCCCGCCATCATCGTCTCCTACAAGGACCGGCAGGAGGACCGCCAGCTCGGGCTCGATGCGGGCGCCGCGCATTATCTCAACAAAAGCAGCTTTCAAGACGAAACGTTCCTGAAGACCGTGGCGTCCGTGATTGGAGACCCGTGAGAATCGCCATCGTCAACGACATGCTGATGGCCGTGGAAGCCCTGCGCCGCGTGCTGCGCAGCTGCCCGCAGCACACGATCGCCTGGGTGGCGCGCGACGGCGCCGAGGCGGTCGAAATGTGCGCCGCCGACCGCCCCGACATGATTCTCATGGACCTGATCATGCCGGTCATGAACGGCGCGCAGGCCACGCGGCTGATTATGCAGGCATCGCCCTGCCCGATCCTGGTCGTGACCGCCACGGTGGACGGCAATGTGAGCCTCGTGTTCGAAGCCATGGGCCACGGCGCGCTGGACGCCGTCAACACCCCTGTGCTGGGCGCGGACGGGCAGCTGGCCGGCGCACAGTCGCTCCTGCACAAGATTGAGATCATCGGGCATTTGATCGCGCGCCAGCCGCCGGCGCGCCCGGCGGCACCGGAGGGGAAGGCGCATCCGGCCTCCGGAGGCCGCCGGCCGCTGGTTGTGCTGGGGTCCTCGACCGGCGGCCCGTCCGCGCTCGCACAGATCCTCTCGCAGCTGCCGCGGGACCTCCGCGCGGACATTGTGATCATCCAGCACATCGGCAGGGAGTTCTCCCGGGAGCTGGCCATCTGGCTGGGCACACACTGCCCGTTCCAGGTCAAGGTGGCCACGCCGGGCTGCCGCCCGGAAGCCGGCACGGTCTGGCTGGCCGGCACCGACGACCACATGGTGCTGACGAAACACGGCACCCTGGAGTACCTCGTCGAACCGGCCGAATGCTTTTACCGTCCGTCCGTGGATGTTTATTTCAAGAGCGTGGCCGCGCACGCCTCGCCGCCGGGCGTGGCGGTGCTGCTGACCGGCATGGGACGGGATGGCGCCGAGGGCTTGCTCGCCCTGCGGCGCTGCGGCTGGCACACCCTGGCGCAGGACGAAGCCACGTCCGTCGTGTACGGGATGCCGCGGGCAGCCGCGGAGCTGCGCGCCGCACACGCCATCCTGCCGCTGGGCGCCATCGCCGACGCCATCCAGCAGGGCCTCGAAATAAAGAAAAACCACCAACCAGGACCATCATGAGCACCACCCAGACGCCCCCGTCGCCAGCCGCCCTGCCCCAGCACGCGATCCAGGTGCTGCTGGTGGATGACCAGGCCATGATTGGCGAGGCCGTGCGCCGCATGCTGGCCTCCGAGCCTGACATCCGCTTTCATTACTGCGGCAAATCAACCCACGCGCTGAAGATGGCGCTTGAGCTGACGCCCACCGTCATTCTCCAGGACCTGGTGATGCCGGAGATCGACGGCCTGTCGCTGGTGAAACTCTACCGGGCCGAAGCCGCCCTGCGGGACACGCCGCTGATCGTGCTTTCCACCAAGGAGGAAGCCACCACCAAGGCGGAGGCGTTTGCGCTGGGCGCCAACGACTACCTGGTCAAGCTGCCGGACCGCATCGAGCTGGTGGCGCGCATCCGGCACCACTCCAAGGGCTACATCAACCTGCTGGAGCGCAACGAAGCCTACCGCGCCCTGCTGGCCAGCCAGAAGGCGCTGGCGGCCGAGCTGGCCGAGGCGGCGGCCTACGTGCAGTCCCTGCTGCCCGCGCCGCTGGACCAGGGGCCCGTGCGAACCAGCTGGCAGTTCATCCCCTCCACCTCGCTGGGAGGCGATGCCTTTGGCTACCACTGGCTGGATCCCGATCACTTCTGCATGTTCCTGCTGGATGTCTGCGGGCACGGGGTGGGCGCAGCGCTGCTCTCCATCTCGGCCATGAATGTGCTCCGCTCGCAGACCCTGCCGAACACGGACTTCGCGGAGCCGGGCGCCATGCTGACGGTGCTCAACGAGGCCTTCCAGATGGAAAAGCACAACAACATGTACTTCACCATCTGGTACGGCGTGTATTCGCGCTCCACGCAGACACTGCGCTATGCCTGCGCCGGGCATCCGCCGGCCCTGCTGATTCATACGGATGCCTCGGGACGCACGCTCGTGGATGAACTGGGCGCGCCCGGCATGGTGCTGGGCGGCATGCCGGGCACCTCCTACCGCACCGAAAAACGCGCCGTGCCGCCCGGCAGCACCCTGTTTCTCACGAGCGACGGGGCGTATGAAATCACGCGGCCGGACGGCTCCCTCTGGACGTTCAGCGAATTTTCCCAGCTGATCGGCGCGGCCACGGCCGCCGGCAGGCCGGAAATCGAGGAGTTGTCGAAAACCGTGCATGGCATGCACGGCGCCGGCCCGCTTGAAGACGATTTTTCCGTCGTCAAGCTGCAGTTCCCGGCAGAGGCCTGACGGATATCCGGTTCCCCTTCCGCGCCAGTCTGCTACAATTTCATTGTTACAGGATTCGACGGCTATGAACGTGCAAACACTGGAAACAGCCGCGACACGCGAAAACCTGGGGGAGCTGTTCGCCTTTGTGGATCAGGCGCTGACCCGCCTGCACACCCCCGAGACGAACCGGGGCAAGATGATGATGGCCCTGGACGAGGTCCTGACCAACGTGGTGCTGTATGCCTATCCCGAAGATCAGCGGGGCACCCTATGCGTTTGCCTCCGCCGCGACGGCCCCCAAATCACGGCGGAAATCGTGGACCAGGGCACGCCGTTCGATCCCACCGCGCACCCGACGCCTGACATTTCGCTTCCGCTCGAGCAACGGCCGATCGGAGGGCTGGGGATTCACCTGACACGAACGCTCGTGACCCGCATGCAGTACGCCCGTGAAAACGGAGCGAACCGCCTGACGCTCACGTCAACCTGGGAGGAAGCACATGCCTGACGCAATTTTGTTTATCGACGAAGCCCGGCAGGAGGTCACCCTGGTACACGTCATGGCGCAGCGGCTGCTGGAGCCCCAGCAGGCCGAGAGCCTGACCCGCCACCTCGTCGATCTGTATGACGCCGGCGCGCAGAGCGTGCTCGTGGACCTGAGCAGCGTCGAACGGCTCTCCAGCATCTTTTTCCGGACCTTCATCGTGGCCGGGAAAAAAGCCCGCGAATCACGCGCCAAGCTGGCTTTCTGCGCCCTGACGCCCATGATCCAGGAGGGGTTTGCCATCGCCGGCCTCACCGAGGTCTTCCAAATCTACAAGACCGAGAGCGATGCGCTCAGCGATCTGACGCGGAAGTAAAGCGCCTAGGAGACTGTCGGAATTAGGCCTCGGCTCGGTCCAGGGCCTTCTGCCGACCGTCTCCTAGTTGTGCAACCCGCTGCCCGCGGGTTGCGGAAACTCAATTACAGACAGAAAATTGTGCCGGCTGCATTTTTGGTCGCGGATTACACTGTTGGGGACGAGGGATAATCCCTGTCGAGCACACATCCTGGAGGACAGACATGGCGGAAACACGAAAGAAACCCTATCTGCAAAAGCTGACCAAACGCGGTGACATCGTGGTGTGGATCGTGGATGGCAGCTATATCCGGGGACATATCGACGAGGAGTTCACCAACTTTGGCCAGCATCTCCGGTTTCCCTACATCCCCGACAACGAGGAGAAGGAACGTGGCCTGGTGCTCCTGCATGAACTGCATGACGCGCAGGCCGTAATGGGTTAGCGACAGGGGGCGGCGGACACCCCATCCTTCCTCTGTTCCT
>JBAWXQ010000194.1:0-5430 GCA_037144015.1 bacterium | reverse complement strand
GTAGTGCGCCGCTGCGCGGCGCTGCAGCGCAAGCCCCGGCAGCAGGGCCGCGCCGCACAGCGGCGCGCTACAGTCTGCCAACTTACAGTCGCGTGATGTCATCCGGCCAGTCCCATGCCTGCACCTTTCCCGCGCGCAGCGCCCGGCCGACCAGCAGCCGTTCCTGCTGACTCCGCTGCACGTCGGCCCGCGTCTGCTGCGGATCCCCGCCGGCAAGCAGCTCACACGCCAGGGCCCGGGCCACGTCAGCCCATTCCGGACGGTCAGCCAGGTTGTGCTGCTCGAGCGGATCGCGCGACAGGTCGAAGAGCAGCGGCGGCTGACCGTGCACCTGCACGTACTTGTGATCGCCCTTGCGGATGAAGCGCATCGGCGCCATTGGCCCTTCTCCGCAGTATTCGCAAAAGGCCGTGTCGCAGGCGCCGCTCCGCTTGCCCTCCAGCAGCGGCACCAGGCTGGAGCCGTCGAGATCCTCCCCATTCGATGGCACTCCGGCGCAATCCAGCAGCGTGGGAAAGAGGTCCACCAGTGAAACCGTCTCGCCGATGCGCTGGCCTGCGCGAACGCCGGGGCCGGCCACGATCAGAGGCACTTTGCTGGCGGCGTCAAAGAAAGTCCGCTTGAACCACATGCCGTGCTCGCCGAGCATTTCCCCGTGGTCGCTGGTAAACAGGACCAGCGTGTCGTCCTGCAAGCCGAGGCGCTCCAGCTCCTTCATCCATTCGCCGATCTTGTCGTCCACGTAGGAAACCATGCCGTAGTAGGCGCGCCGCGACCGGTGAATCGTTTCCGCATTCGGCGGAAAGCGATCCAGCTCGTGGTGCGTGTTGATCCAGCGATTGAAGGGGTGCGGTTGAGGGTCAGGCAGGGCCTGCGATGGCGGGATGTCGTCAGCGCCATGGCGGTTCCAGTACGGTTCCGTGATGATGAACGGGTCGTGAGGATGGGTGAACGAAACACACAGGAGGAATGGATTGGCCTGATGTGTGGCGCATCTTGCCTGCAACCATGCCAGGGCGCGCGATTGGGCCGTGTCGTCGTACTGCATCTCGACGGTCGGCGAAGGGCATGGACCGGAACGGCCGAGTCTGGCGCCGCTGGCGCCGGGATTGCCGTAGACCCCGCGGCTCCAGTCCGGTGTCCAATCCATCGCGGCAGGATAGATGTCAGTAATCAGCCGCTCCTCGAAGCCATGCAGTTGATCCGGCCCGACAAAGTGCATCTTGCCCGACAGCGCCGTACTCCAGCCGGCGGCGCGCAGGTGATGCATAAAAGTCGGCACCGCCGCAGGCAGTTCGGAGCCGTTGTCGTAGGAGCGGATTCGATTGGGCAGGCGGCCGGTGCACAGGGCGGCGCGTGACGGCACGCACAGCGGACTGTTGCAGTAGGCGTTTTCGAAAACCGTGCCGCGGGCGGCCAACCCGTCCATATTCGGAGTCAGCGCCGCACCGGCGCTGCCGTAGGCCGACAACACCCGGGTGGTCAACTGGTCTGCCATCAACAGGAGGATATTCATGATTCTATTTCGAAGCGGGCACAACTACGGTCACGCGATGGCGCCCCTTGCCGACCGGTGGCGGAATCCGGTTGTCTTCGAGTTTCCGGCCGTCCAGATGCACCTCGGTTGTGTGAACGGCGCGTGACTTCCGGATTTCCACATCGTAAACCGCGCCCCGGAACGGAAGGCGGATAGACGCCCGGTTCCATGCGGCAGGCAGTTGCGGATCCACATGAAGCCCGTCAAACCCGCTGCGCAACCCGAACAGGCATTCGGTCATGATCCGGTAGAACCAGGCCACGGTGCCGGTGCCGACGTTGTGGCTGCTCTTTCCGGCTGTGCGTCCGGCACCCACCCCATGATAGTAATTCGGGATATACAGCGGGAGTTGGCCGGAGCGCTCCAGGGTGTTGCCCTTCCACCCCGGCAGCAACGTGCGCAGCATCTCGTACCCCTGCTCCGGCTTGCCGGCCAGATAGAGCGCATAACTGTAAAAGGCCGCGGCATGGCAGTACACGGAGCCGTTTTCATGGTGGCCGGGATTCTTGACGCACAGGCGTCCGATGTCCTCAACCATCTTCGTAAACGCCGGCGCCAGCAACATGGGCCCGGAGGGGGTCATCAGGTGTTTGTTCATGGACCGGATGAGCGCCTCGGTCTGCTCTTTCGAGGCCGCACCGCAGAGCATGGCCCAGCTCTGCGAGTTGATGAACATTGTGCCTTCCTTGTCGCGGGCCACGCCAAAGGGGCGCCCGGCGTCCGTGAACCCGCGCGTGTACCACGCCTTGCCCCACGCGAGGCGGTTCACCGCCTGGCGGCACGATTCCGCTTGTTTCCGGTACGTACGGCTTCTTGCCGCATCCTGCCGCTGTTCCGCCACACCGGCCCAGAGGTCCAGCACATAGGCCAGGGCCTGAGTCAGCCAGACCGACTCACCCTTGCCCTTGTACCCGGCCATGTTGAGCGGATCGTTCCAGTCGCCTTGACCGATCAGCGACAAGCCGCGTTTGGTGCGGTTCTTGAGCAGCCACGCCAGCCCCAGGCAGACATGCTCGTAGATCGTGGCGCTCCTCTCACCATCGTTAAACAGCACCGGTTCGTCCAGCAGGGAGAGATCACCGGTCTGCGTCAGATAAAAGGCGATGGTCAGGGGCCCCCAGACATTGACGTCCGCGTGCGGAATTTCACCGACCCCGGTCTGCAGGCTTCCGCTGGAACACTTCTCCAGATCCAGCTTGATCGACATGGGCATGAATCCGTCGGGGTGCTGAACGCGGTAGGCCTTCGTGAACCAGTGGCGGGCCAGCCGGGGGTCGAGATAGACCAACCCCATGGCGTCCTGGAAAAGATTTCTGGCGCCGGGATAGAAGGTCGTGCGCATGCTTCCGCCGTTGTACAGCGCCTGCTTACACAGCCAGTGGTTCACAAACGCGTTGAAGTCCGCATCGGGCGTCTCCACCTGCAGGGCGGCCTCATGACGCTTGAAATACCGATCGACTGTGGCCAGGGCTTTCTCAACACCGCCGGCCTTCAGGTACCTACCCTTGAGCCGGCGGATTGCAGCCTCGTCTCGCGCCGGGCCGAAGAGCAGGTTGACCATGGTCGAAGCGCCCGGCGCCAGCTTGCGGACATACTGGAACGCCGCCACGCAGGCCTGCGTCCGGCCGTCCCCGTTGGCGAGTCTCGGCAGGCGCAACGCGTCCGGCCGGGTTTCTCCGCCCACGCCCAGAAACTCCTTCAGGCTGATTTCGTAGGCCGTGGGGCGGACGTCGGACAGGCAGCAGACGCAGTTCATCAAGCCACGCAGCCGGTAGTAGTCCTCGACCTTGGCATAGTAGGGAAAGTACTGGAACACCAGGCCGTTGAGTTTCGCGTCGAAGCGTCCACCGTGGTTCATCCAGCAGATTTCGCCCACGGGCAGGTAGCTGTAGAGCGAGATATCGCGCGGCTGGCTGGAGACGTTTCGCAGCGTCACGGTCCAGATCTCCGCCAGGTCGTCCTGCGGGAGAAAGAGCCGGACAGACGCCTCGATGCCGTCCGTGGTGTTACGCCAGCGGGTGTCGCTGATGCCGGGTGCGAATTCGAATGCGCGGGGCCTCGCCTGCACCGGGTCGAACGGCGCGCTCCAGAACCTGCCGGTCCGGTTGTCCCGGACATAGAAGCAGCGCAGCGGCAGCGAGTAGCGCGTCACGTGCGGCTGCACGAACTGCGCGTCCACGGCGCCCCGGTGGTCGATCTTGACCAATTGGCTCCGGTTGAAATGATAGGCATAGGCCGGGTCAGGTTGCCGCGGGTTGCGGAAGAGGTAACGTCTGCCGTTTTCGGTGAAGTTGTTTGCTTTGCTCATGGGCTGTCCTTGCTCTCATTCTCCTGTAGCGCGGCTCTGCGAGCCGCGACCGCGCAAGCGTCGAGGCAGGCCGCGCCGGTCACCGGCGCGCTACAACCGCCATCTGCCAGGCGCCAATAGAAGGCTTTGTTTGTGCATTTCTCTTGCCAAAAGATGACCATATGTATACATTGTCCGCATGAAACGCATGGCCTTGGACATCTTGAAGCAGTGGGTTCTGGTCAAGAACCGACAACCGCTTGTGCTGCGTGGTGCCCGCCAGGTCGGCAAGACCTGGCTGATACGTGAACTGGCCCGGCAACTCGACCTGCGCCTGATCGAGATCAACTTCGAACGTTCCGGAACCGAGGTGACCGGCATCTTTCGGGAGAAAGACCCCAAGAGGGTCATGCGGTCGCTGGAGTTGATGGCAGGGCATGCCATCGATCCGCGTAACGCGCTGCTCTTCCTCGACGAGATACAGGCCCTGCCCGAGGTTCTGGCCAATCTGCGCTGGTTCGCCGAAGAGTTGCCGGAACTCCCGGTCATCGCCGCGGGATCGCTGCTCGATTTCGTGCTCGCCGACCACGCCTTCAGCATGCCGGTGGGGCGAATCGCCTATCTTCATCTGGAGCCGATGTCGTTCGAGGAGTTTCTGGCTGTGGCCGGTGACACGGAACTGCTGAAGGAACTGGAGCATTGGCTCCCCGGCCAGGCCCTGCCTGCGGTGGCGCACGCCCGGTTGTCGCAACGCTATCGCGACTTCATGATTGTCGGCGGCATGCCCAAAGTCGTGCAAGGCTGGTTCGACAACGGTTCGATGCTGGCGTGCGCCGAACTCCAGCAATCGCTGCTGGGAACGTTCCGCGACGACTTCTCGAAATACTCGCGGCGGGTGCCGGTCGACCGCATCGGGAGAGTCATGGAATCCATTCCCCGGATGCTGGGCCAGACATTCAAGTACGCGCGCGTGGCCGATGGCGAGAGATCCACGGCCATTCGCGAGGCCCTCGATCTGCTGTGCCGCGCGCGGCTGGCCACGCGTGTCCAGGCCTCCACGGGCATGGGGATACCCCTGGGCGGGGATCTTCGGGAGCGGGTTTTCAAAGTCATCTTTCTGGACTCGGGACTGATGTGCGCGGCGCTCGGATTGACGCTGCAACGCGCATCCGACCTGAAGGACCTTGTGCTGGTGAACGAGGGCGGGCTGGCGGAGCAGGCGGTTGGCCAGGCACTTCGGGCGATCCTGCCCCATTTCTCCGAGCGCGCCCTCTATTACTGGAGCACCGATCGAAAAGGCGCGGTGGCCGAAGTGGATTACCTGATCCAGCACGGCCCCGCGGTCGTGCCGGTCGAGGTCAAGGCGGGCACCACAGGGACCCTGAAGTCGCTCCACCATTTCATGGCGGCCCGCAAGTTGAGCCTGGCGGTGCGGGTGAATGCGGACCTGCCGTCGGTCACCGCGGTGGCCGTCAAGACAACCGAAGGCGTACCGGCCCGGTATCGCCTGCTGTCCATCCCCTTTTACATGGCCGGTCAACTATATCGCCTCCTCGATCGGACGAATGAAATCTGACAACCGCCGCGCTACAGTGCGGCGCTCAAC
>JBAWXQ010000193.1:0-5457 GCA_037144015.1 bacterium | reverse complement strand
GCGTGCGCCGTCACCGGCGCACCCTGCGCAAGGGCCGCGCGTGGACGCGCGGCACGACACAGCGCCGCCGTGCGCCTTTCAGGAGCAAATCAATGAAACGGAAATGCGCCCCTTGCCGCCCTCACGCCCTCGGGTGCGCGGAGCGGTAGATTTGCTTGAGCCGCTCGACCGTCACCTGCGTGTAGATCTGCGTGGTGGTGAGGCTGGCGTGGCCGAGGAGCTCCTGCACGCTGCGCAGGTCCGCGCCCGCGTCGAGCAGGTGCGTGGCAAACGAGTGGCGCAGCTTATGCGGCGTCATCTCCGCCGGCAGCCCGGCGGCTGCAAGCCAGACCTTCATCCCCCGCTCCATCGAGCGCGGAGTCAGCGCGCCGCCGCGCAGGTTCAGGAAGATCGGGCTGGCGTCGCGCCCCGACTCCGGCCAGAGCAGCTCCGCCACCTCAAAAGCCTTTTCCAGCGCCAGCACGGCGGGGCGGCCCAGCGCGCAGAGCCGCTCCTTCTTCCCCTTGCCGCGCACGCGCGCCACGCCGCCGATCAGGTCCACGTGGCGGCGCGTCAGGCCGGCCGCCTCGCTGATGCGCGCGCCGGTGCTGTAGAGCAGTTCAAAGACCGCAGCGTCCCGCAGGGAAGCATACACCGCATGGGGATCCTCGTGCGGGACGCCGCGATTCCGCTCGGCCAGCGCCCGGACCGGCGCTTCCAGCAGGGCCTGCACCTGGGGCACGGTCAGGATCTGCGGCAGACGCTTCGAGAGCCGCGGGCCGCGCAAGCCGCCGAACGGGTTGCGCTCGACAAACTCCTCGCGTTCGAGGAAGCGGTAGAACGCGCGCAGGGACGAAAGCTTGCGCCGCGTGGTGGCGGGCGCGGCGCCGTCCTTCGAAAACTTCACCAGGTAGCCGCGCGCGGCAAACCGGTCGGGGCGGCGCCAGTCGTACGGCGGGCGCGCCGGCGGACCGGGCCAGACCAGCGCCACAAACTGGGCCAGGTCCTGCAGGTATCCAGAGACCGTGTGCTCCGAGGCGTTGCGCTCCGAGACCAGGTGGCGCACAAACTGCGCGACCCAGGGGTCGCTCTGCAAACCGGCCGGCGCGGCATCCGCCGCGAAGCCGATTTGCACCGGGGGCGGCAGGACGACTCGGTGTATCCGCCTGCGTTTCATCGGCGTAGTTTCTCAGGTGGCCCGCGCGTTCCGCCGCACGGGCAAGCAAAAGAATGTGCCAGGACAGAGCCTGCCCGCGCGGCGGAACGCGCGGGCCACCCGGCAGCGGCATCGCCCCCGTCTGTATTTTTCAGTACAGAATAAACCGGTTTACAAAGATGGCAAACGCCTTCATCCATCGCGCTGCGGGGCAGCGCTCCTACACCATCGCCGGCCATTCGCTCCGCGGTGGAAACTACGCCTGCTGCGCCGGCGCCTCGGCGGGAGCAGCCTCGTCCGCGGGCTTTTCCTTGTTCTTGCGCAGCCCCAGGCGCTGCACGGTCTCCTCGAAGTCCGGGATCTGCTCCTTGTAGCGGAAGAGCATCTTGCCGAGGGCTGCGCGCTGGCGCGGCGACAGGCCGCCGCGCTGCCGGAACTGGCGCGAGAGGCTCTCGAAGAAGTCCTTATCGTCGAAGGTCCGCTTGCCGCGCTTGACCGCCGGGCGCCAGGTTGCGACCTTGCCCATGACTTCCAGCAGCGGGGCGCTCTCCGAGTCCGGCTCCAGGCTGGCCGCCTCGGCGACAATGCCCAACCGCTGCTTTTCCTGCTCGAAGTCCGGGATCATGGCGGCATGGCGCAGCAGCGCGCGGTCGAGCGCGGCCGACTGCGGGGCGGTCAGGCGGCGGCCGGAGGCCTCCTGCTGGGCGAGCGAATCGATGAACTTGCGCTGGCGCTCGTCCATCTCGATCGGCTGGAGCAGCTCGAACTTGCGCAGGGCGATCTCGCGCGGCGGGGCGTTGCGCTCCTCCTCGATCATGGCCGCGAAGCCGGCTGCGCCCAGGCGCTGCTCACCGTCGGGGATCTGCTCGCGGTAGCGCACGGCAATGCGCCCCAGCGCATCGAGCTGGCGGTCGCTGACCTGCTTCTTGCCCTGGGCCATCTGCTCGCGGATCGACTCCACGAACTTGTCGTCGCTGTAGTTGCGCTTGCCGCGCTTGGTGGGCGGCGCCCATTCGCGCACGCAGGCCAGCAGCGACAGGCTGGCCTCGACGCGGAGCGGATCCGCGGGCGGCTCCTTGGCCAGGGCCATCCAGTGGCTGAAGCGGCCGTAGAACTCGGCCATCATGGCGGTCCAGTCGACCACGCCCTCCTCGACCTTGTCCAGCGACTCCTCCATGGCTGCGGTAAACCCGACGTCAAACAGGTCGTTCAGCTTCAGCACCAGCAGGTCGCAGACCTGGAAGCCGATGTCCGTGGGCGCGAGCTGGCGCTTTTCGCGCGTGACATAGGCCCGCGCATCGAGCGTCTCAATGATAGCGGCATACGTCGACGGGCGGCCCACGCCGTTGGCTTCGAGCGCCTTGACCAGCGAGGCCTCGCTGTAGCGCGCCGGCGGCTTGGTTTCCTTGCGGTCGCTCAGCCAGTCGACCAGGTTCAGCGGCTCGCCGGCCTCGAGCGGCGGCAGGCGGTCGACCTCGTCGTTCTCATCCTCGGCGTCGTCGCCGTTTTCGCGCACCTTGCGGATGTCGAGCTCCATGACCTTCAGGAACCCCGGGAAGATCACCTCCGAGGCGGAGGCCGTGAACTCGTACTGGTGCTGCTGCGCGGGCGGCGGCGCCGAGGCAACCACGCCGGTGCGCTGGGCGATCCGCGCCGGCGCCATCTGGCTGGACAGGAAGCGGCGCCAGATCAGGTCATAAAGGCGCAGCGCCGCAGGCTCGAGGTGCCCGGCAAGACTTTCCGGCGTGCGCGAGACGTCCGTGGGGCGGATGGCCTCATGCGCCTCCTGCGCGCTGGAGCGGCTGCGGTAGACGTTGGGTGTCTCCGGGTAGAAGGCCTCGCCGTACTGGGTGACGACAAACTGCCGGGCCGTCTCCTGGGCGTCGCGCGCAATGCTGACCGAGTCCGTGCGCATGTACGTGATCAGGCCGACCGGCCCCTGGCCGAAGTCCAGGCCCTCGTACAGGTGCTGGGCCAGCCCCATGGTGCGCTTGGGAGAGAGGCCCAGGAAGCTCGAGCCGGCCTGCTGCAGCGTGCTGGTGATGAACGGCGGCAGCGGGCGGCGCTGGACGGTGCGGATGCGCACGTCGGCGACGCGCAGCGCGCGGCCGGCCAGGTCGTCAAGCACAGCCCGGGCAGCCTCCTCCGTGTGGATGTCCACCTTGACGCTGTCGATCTTGGTCAGCTTGATGGAAAAATTGTCCGTCGGCGCGACCTTCTTCTGCACGATTGCGCCCATCACCCAGTACGGCTCGGGGCGGAAAGCCTGGATCAGGCGCTCGCGCTCGCACACCAGCCGCAACGCCACGGACTGCACGCGGCCGGCGCTGAGACCGCGCCGCACCTGGCGCCAGAGCAGCGGGCTCACCATGTAGCCCACAATGCGATCCAGCACGCGCCGCGCCTGCTGGGCGTCCACCCGGTGCATGTCGATTTCGCCGGGGTTATCAAATGCCGCCCGCACCGCACGGGGCGTGATTTCGTTGTACTGCACGCGAAACACCGGCTTCCCCTTGCAGGCGGCCTTGAGCGCCTCGCGCAGGTGCCAGGCAATCGCCTCCCCCTCGCGGTCCGGATCAGGGGCCAGGTAGATGGCGTCGCACTCCTTGGCCGCCTTGCGCAGCTCCTCGACAACCTTGGTCTTCTTCGGCGAAATCACATACTTGGGCGTGAACTGGTGCTCGATGTCCACGCCCAGCTCCCGCTCCGGCAAATCCCGGATGTGCCCCACGGAGGACTTCACCAGGTAATCCTTGCCCAGCATCTTGCCAATGGTCTTAGCCTTGGCAGGAGATTCCACAATCACGAGGTTCTTTGACATGCGCGGGTTTCCCTTGTTCCGTTCAGCATCCAGTATCCGTCATCCGGCATCCGGTAGCCAGTGTTCCGTGCTCCGCATTCTTACGCCCGCTTCACCAGCCCGCCGGGCAGCAGTTTCACGCGGCGGCGGATCTGCAGACCCACGACCAGCGCGTTGACCGTCCCCGCCGGCAGGCCGCTTTCGCGGATGACCGCATCGATATGTACCGGCTCGATTCCCACGTGCTCCAGCAGTTTCCGCTCCTCTGCCGTAGCCGGCGGGTCCGGCGCGCGCTCCGGCGCGGCCGGGCGGGCCGCCGCGCGCATGGCCGCGGCCGGCAGCAGCTCCTGCAGCTCCTCGATCACCTCGTCGGCCGACGTCACCAGCCGCGCGCCACTGCGGAGCAGCTTATGGCAGCCGGCCGAGGCGGGCGAGTCCGCCCGGCCCGGCAGCGCCATCACGGCCCGCCCCTGGTCGAGCGCCTGGTCCACGGTGATCAGCGTGCCGCTCGCGAGCGGCGCCTCGACCACCACCACGCCCTTCACCAGGCCGCTCACGATGCGGTTGCGCATCGGAAAGGTCTGCCGGTCGGGCTGCCGGCCGAACGGATATTCGCACATCACAGCCCCGCCCTGTGCCGCCATCTCCCGGGCCAGCCCCTCATGCTCCTTCGGATACAGGCAATCCAGCGCACCGCCCAGCACGCCGACGGTCCGGCCGGCGGCCTGCAGCGCGCCACGGTGGGCCTGCGCATCAATCCCCAGCGCCAGTCCGCTGACAATCACATACCCGGCGCCGGCCAGCTGAAACGCCAGCCGCTGGGCCATTTCGCGGCCGTACACCGTCGGGTGGCGCGTGCCGATCACGGCGATGGACGGCCCGGCCAGCGGCTCGACGGCGCCGGCCACATAGAGCACCAGCGGCGGGTCCGCGATCGTCTTCAGCAGCGCCGGATACCCTGCGTCAACCCACGTCAGCAGCCGCACGCCCATCTCGTCCGCGCGCGCCATCTCGCCATCCGCCCGCACCTGGTCGAGCTCGCGGCGGAACGACTGCGCCCGGTCCAGCCCAACCCCTTGAACACGCCGCAGCTCCTTTTCGCCGGCGTGAAAGACGGCCGCGGCAGAGCCAAACGCCTCGATCATCCGCTTGACCGTAATCGCACCCAGGCCCGAGACCTGATTCAACGCAATAAAGGCATCCCGTTCGGTCACAACACCTCTCCGCCGTGTCACACACCAGTGAACGAAGTGCGGTGAATAGCACACTTCGGAGCGGCGCGCAAGAGCGGGATGGGAACCCGGAAGCGGCGGGAGTTGGAAGACTGGACAGCAGGAAGTTTGAAAAATCCTTGCCGCGAGGCGCGATACGCGCATCGTCGTGCCACATCGTTCCGTTTCTTGCGCAGATCTATCGCCCGTCAGCGGGCTTCCCAAAACTAGCAGCTTGGTCGGCACCAAGTTTGTAAAGGTACAGAGCTAAGTCCGACAAGCTGCTAGTGCGTCATGGCGTAGAACAGCAC
>JBAWXQ010000192.1:0-5491 GCA_037144015.1 bacterium | reverse complement strand
TACGGCATGGGGTTTTCAATGAGTTGTATCTCGGCGGCGATCTCCTTGGCGGTCCCCCATGAAACCCCGGGAGGCCGCTGATCTGGGTGAAGCTTTGGGGCTTGGAAGACGGCGTGCTCGCCGCGCCGGTACGCGGCGCCAAAGCACACGGCGCGTTGTCTGCGAATGGCGAAGGTGATATGTTTCCGCAAGTGCGAATAAGGAGTGTTGCCGATGGATCTCACATTTAATGGACTGGGGCTGAACCTGGGGAACCTGTCCCGCTTGTCGGCGGCGCAGACCCGCTCGCTTTCGCCGGAAAACCCCACAGGCGCAAGGGGGCAGGGCGGGCGGCATGTCGATCCCGCCCACGGCCCCTCGCGGGATCTGGGCACGGGATGGAAGGTGCGTCCCTGCGTCAGCATCAAGCCGGGAGAGCTGCTGGTGCTGGCGGATGTCGACGGACCCGGCGCCATCCAGCAGATCTGGATGACCCCGACCGGCAACTACCGCTTCACCATCCTGCGCTTCTACTGGGACGGCGAGGAGACCCCCTCGGTCGAGGTGCCGGTGGGAGATTTCTTTGCCAGCGCCTACACGAACTACAACACCTTTGTGCCGCTGAACTCCCTGCCTGTCTGCGTCAACCCGGGCAACGCCTTCAACTGCTACTGGGAGATGCCCTTCCGCAAACACTGCCGGATCACCATGGAGAATATCGGCCTGGAGGACATGACGATCTACTATCAGATCAACTATACCCTCACCGATGTGCCGGCGGACGCGGCCTGTTTCCATGCCCAGTTCCGCCGCACCAACCCCCTGCCGTATCAGGAGGTCTACACGCTTCTCGATGGCGTGCAGGGGCAGGGGCAATACGTCGGCACCTGCATGGCCTGGCAGATGAACAACAACGGCTGGTGGGGCGAGGGGGAGGTTAAATTCTACCTGGATGGCGACCTGCCCGGCGGGGTGGTTGCCCGCAACGTCAGGGAGCATGGCGGCGCATGCTATCCCACGATCTGCGGCACGGGCACGGAGGACTATTTCTGCGGGTCCTACAACTTTGAGAATAAGGCGACCAAGCAGTACCAGGAGTTTACCACCGCCTATGCCGGCGTGCCGCACGTGGTGCGCCCCGATGGGCTCTATCAAGCCAACACCCGCTTTAGCCTGTATCGCTGGCACATCATGGACCCGGTCCGGTTCCAGAAGGATTTTGCGGTCACCATGCAGGCGCTGGGCTGGCGCGCCGGAGGCCGCTACCTGCCTGCGCAGGACGACATTTCCTCCGTCGCCTTCTGGTATCAGACCGAGCCGCACGCGGCGTTTCCGAAGTTGCCCGGACGCGATTACCTGGAAATCATCTGAGCCGGGGTTTCCTTCACGATCACCCGGCACGTTGCTCGTCTTTCGATGTGCCCAGCAGGCGGACCAGGGCGTTGAAATAGCTGCAGAAATAGGTTCATCCGCAACCCGGCTGCGTTTTCCGCGCCATCCCCTATATCGTCAGCACGTGGGCCGTGCGTAACGGTTGGGCGCTCAGGCAATTGGTTTCGAAAATGCGGGTGGCATTAGCCGCTTCGCTTTGAACATGATGCCTGCCTGCGCGGGGTTCTGCTCAACGAATGTCGCTTACAGGCCTGCAGGCACGGCGATGCGGACGCCGTAATTATCTTTGGCGTTGTTCGGATTGTCGCCGAGGCGCTGCCCCGACCGGCTGTAGAAGGCGTCGCCAGACCAGAAACCTCCGCGGGAGATGCGTATGGTGCCTCCGGACGACCCTTTCGGGTCAGCCACCGTACCGCCCGGATAGGCCCCGTACCAGTCCAGACACCACTGGCAGACATTCCCGTGCATGTCGTAAAGCCCCCAGGCATTGGGCAGATAGCTGCCGACAGTGGCAGTACCCACGTTTGTGGCAGCGCTTGGAACACCAATGCCTGCGCCCCCGCCGTTGTTCTTGTACCGGCCGACCTCGGCCAAATGAGCGTCGCTGGTTGAATTCGTGAGGTTATAACCCGAGTTCAGAGCCGTGGCCGTGCCTGCCCGGCAGGCGTACTCCCACTGCGACTCTGTTGGCAGGTCGAACGTCCTGGCTGTCAGAGCTCGCAGCTTGCCCATGAACGAGGCGGCATCCACATTGTTGTTCGCGGGCCAGTTCGTGCCGGCATTTGAACCGCGGATATCGCTGTAACAGACTTTCTCGACCGGCCGGGTGTTGCGGTAACTGCCATTGGTGAAGTAGCTTGGCCAGGTGCCCATGACACTTTCCCACTGCTTTTGCGTGACCAGAAAGACCCCGATGTAAAAGTCATTTGAAAGGGTGACCTGGTGCTGCCCCTCATCGGTGGACCGTCCAACTTCGCCCACCGGGGAGCCCATCGTGACCGCACTGGTTGTCGCCGGAATGCGTCGCAGCACGATCTTGGTTGTCTTGTATTCATCAGTCCAGCCGCCCGCGGGAACGGACGTCAGGTAGCACACCGGGTAACTTGATGCCGCGGGGCCGCCTGACACATCGATCACCAGATAGGGCGCGTTTGTCACCGAGGCCACGACCCGGTAGCACATCGGCACAGAACAGGTCACGCTGCCAGCCTGCGTGGCGGGAATGCTGTCCAGCCAGGCTCCTGCGGCGCCGGAAAAGTTGGTCCACGGGCCTGCCGGCGACGAGGCCCACTCCACGCGGTAATTCGTGGCGATGTTCAGCGTGTTGAACACCAGCTGTCCGGTGCTGTCAAAGGCCTGGACCGCCAGGTCGCCTGCCTGAACCGTGTTTGCCACGCCCGCACAAACCAGTACGACGGCCACCCACCTGCGCCAACAGGGCATCTGCTGCATGGGAATTTCCTCGTGTTAGCGATCGCCGGGGTAAACCTGCACGGTTGGCGAGAGTTCAAGCCTGCGACCGATTTTCTGGCCTCCGGCGCACACCTGATGCGCTCGTCCGGCACGCGCGCGACTATACCACGGTGTGGTGGTTAGCCAAAGCGTCTTTTTTCGTGATGTATTGACAGCAGTATGTCATGCTGTCATGATGCTATTTTATGAGAACCACCGTAACTCTGGATCCGGACGTGGCGGAACTCCTTCGGGATGCGGCGCACGGCACGCGGCGCAGTTTTAAGGAGGCGCTCAACAGCGCCGTGCGTCGCGGACTGGAGGGCGCAGGCAGGCCGCCGCGCGCCGCGTTCAAGGTTCATCCCGTGTCCATGGGCGTGCGCGCCGGCGTGGATCCTGCCCATCTTGCCGATGTCGGCGATGATGCCGAGGTCGATGCCTTTCTCGATCTGTCACGCCGCCTCGCGGTCTCCAAACGGAAGCGCTCATGATCGTGCCGGACGCCAACCTGCTGCTGTACGCCTACGACAAGGAGAGCCCATTTCACGCGAGAGCCAGGCGATGGTGGGAGCAGTGCCTTTCGGGCGTCGAGACCGTCGGGCTGACACATCCTGTTGTCTTTGCGTTCCTGCGCATCGGCACGAATGCGCGAGCCTTCGTGTCTCCCTTGTCTCTCGCAAACGCCCACGACATCGTCCGTTCCTGGCTGGAGGCGCCCCCGGTGCAGGTTTTGTTGCCGGGCCCTGATCATCTGCAGCGCGTGTTTCAACTCCTGGAACAGGCGGCTTCGGCCGGCGGAAATCTGGTCACCGACGCACAGATTGCGGCGCTGGCGGATGCCTGCCGGGCGACGATTCACACGGCCGACAGGGACTTTCAACGCTTCAAGACCGTTCGGACGCACTACCCGCTCGACGCCTGAAACGCCAATCGTCCTCGTCCTCGAATCGATCCTTTCGAGGACGAGGACCGCTTCGCTGAGGACGAGCACGATGACAGCGTCTGCACTCGAATATCTGAGGTTGCGTCGCGCGGGTGACCCACCCGTCACGGCTACACGGCCTGTGCCCGCCTGGCGATCTGGACCAGAAGTTGCTCGAAGATATATTTGTGGAACGGGAGGAAGGCGTACCAGTAGAGGTCGCCGAACCAGGAGCTGACGTCGTAGTGGGCCTGGACCGTGAACCGGTTCATGGCCTGCTCCGGCTCGATCCGGAACTCGAGCCAGGCGCGGCCGGGGAGCTTCATCTCCGCGCGCAGCAGCAGCCGGCGGGTGGGGGCGAGTGTTTCCACGCGCCAGAAGTCGATCACGTCGTTGACGCGCAGAGATGAGGAGCTTCGCCTGCCGCGGGCCGTGCCGACCCCCATGAGCAGGCTGTCCAGCGCGCCGCGCAGCCGCCACATCCAGTTGCCGTGAAACCACCCCTCCTTGCCGCCGATGCCGCAGATGGCGCGGAAAAGTTTCTCGCTGCTGGCCGCGGTCAGGATGGAATAGGTGGCGGTGTGGCGCGGGGGGTGCTTGAGCTCGTGCAGCTTGATGGCCAGCTCGTGCGCCGGCGGATAGGAATCCGACCACCGGGTGTGCACCGCATCCTGCTCCTCGCGGGACATCGCCTCCACGATGGCGTCGCGGTAGGAGAGGGGCTGAAACGGCAGGATCGCGCGGATGCGGTCGTCCTCGCAGACCACGTCGTTGCGGAGCCCCTCCATCAGGCTGCGCACAATCGGCGCCGGCACAGGGGTCAGCAGCCCGGCCACATAGGCATAGAGGCGCACGCTGTCGACCATGGTCGGCAGGAACAGGCGCCGCCGGCCGAGAATGCCAGCCAGCCGGCGCATCATGTCCTCGTAGGTCAGGACATCCGTGCCGCCAATGTCGAACGATCCGCCCGCGGTCTCCGGCTTTTCCAGCACGCCCACCAGGTAGCGGATCACGTCGCGAATGCCGATGGGCTGACAGCGCGTGCGCGTCCAGCGCGGCAGCAGGGTGAACGGGAGCCGCTTGACCAGGTGGTGGATGATCTCGTAGGAGGCGCTGCCGGAGCCGATGATGATGGCGGCGCGCAGCACGGTTATGGGGACCCGGGTGCCGCGCTGGAGCTCCTGCGACACGTACATCCGGCTTTGCAGATGGGCCGAGAGGCGCGTGCGCACATCGCCCAGCCCGCCGAGGTAGATGATCCGCCCCACGCCGGCCGCCTCGGCCGCCTGCCGGAAGTTGCGGGCATACATCGCCTCCACGGCCCCCACATTGCGGGAGCCCAGCAGCAGCGAATGAATCAGGTAGTAGGCCGCATGCACGCCCTGCATGGCCCGGAGCAGGGCCGCAGGATCCGCGGCATCCCCCACGACCACCTCTGCGCCGGGCCAGCGCGCCTCCTCGCCGGGCGTGCGGGCGCGCACCAGCACCCGCACGCGGTACCCCCGGGCAACCAGCTCCGGCACCAGCCGCCCGCCCACATACCCCGTGGCGCCGGTCACCAGGATGATGCCGAGCGCCGGCAAGGGAGACGAACACAAATCATCGCAGAAATGGTCTGAAACCATCACTTTCATAGTTCAAAAAACTATCACAGATGGAAAGCAGGGGGATATAGATTTCAGCGCTTCCTTGGTAATGGGTTGGCGACAGGGGGCGGCAGTTCCGCGCGAGGAATAGAGGAAGGAT
>JBAWXQ010000191.1:0-5581 GCA_037144015.1 bacterium | reverse complement strand
CCCCCCACCTGCGGCATTCTAGGCACACTATTCGTTTCCTTTGGGAATGAGTGGCAGGCTGAGTAAAAGATGCGCGCAATGTGGAACAAATTCCTGAGTCTCTTTACCAACGATATTGGTATTGACCTGGGTACGGCTAATACGCTGGTTTATGTCAAGGACCGCGGCATCGTGATTCGTGAGCCGTCCGTGGTGGCGATTCAGGAAGGCACGAAGCGCATCCTGGCGGTGGGCGAGGAAGCCAAGCGCATGCTGGGCCGCACGCCGGGGAACATCGTGGCCATCCGCCCGATGAAATCCGGCGTCATTGCGGACTTCGACATCACCGAGGCGATGATCCGGTACTTCATCCGGAAGGTGCACTCGCACCGCATCCGGGTGAAGCCGCGCGTCATCATTGCGGTGCCCAGCGACATCACCGAGGTCGAGAAGCGCGCCGTGCAGGAGTCTGCGCGGCACGCGGGTGCCCGGGAGGTCTTCCTGATTGAAGAGCCGATGGCGGCTGCCATCGGCGTGGGGTTGCCCGTTTCCGAGCCGGCCGGCAATATGATTGTCGACATCGGCGGCGGCACATGCGAGGTCGCGGTGATCTCGCTGGCCGGCATTGTGTACTCGCGGAGCGTCCGGGTTGGCGGCGACGCCATGGACGAATGCATCGTGCAGTACATGCGGCGGGTGTATAATTTGATGATAGGAGAGCGGACCGCGGAACAGATTAAGATCGAGATCGGCTCGGCATATCCGACAGGGGATGAACGCACCATGGAGGTCAAGGGCCGCGATTTGGTGGCCGGCCTCCCCAAAACCCTCACGGTGACGTCCGAGGAGATCCGGGAGGCGCTGCAGGAACCGGTGTCCACCATTGTCGACGCCATTCGCATCACGCTGGAGAAGTGCCCGCCTGAACTGTCGGCCGACCTGGTTGACCGCGGCATGGTGCTGGCCGGCGGCAGCTCGCAGCTGCGCGGATTGGACAAGCTCATCGCCGAGCAGACGGGCCTGCCGGTGCACCTGGCCGACGACCCGATGAGCGCCGTGGCCGAGGGCACGGGCGTGGTGCTGAACGAGATGGACTTTCTCTCCCGCGCGGCGGCGCGGCGCTAGCCACCCGATCTTGATTTGTCCGTAATCCGTTTCTCCCCACAGATCCGGCTGCCGAGGCAGCCGGATGGAGCTGCACGGGGTTGAAACCTTCGAAATATTGGTACGGACTTCTGGCCCTCAGCCTGGCGTTGTTGATCGCGGGATGGTTCGTTGCAGATCTGCTGCACGGAGCCCGCGAGGCCGTCTATCCCTTTGAAAACGGTGCCGCCTGGCTGCGCCGTCGCGTCGGCGCGCCGGTTGCCGGCGTGTTCAGCCGCGCCGACCTGGCCGCCCGCAACCGCGAGCTGGCAGATGCTGTGGACCGGCTGCGCCTGGACGTCGACCGCCTCGAAACCGTGGCGGCCGAGAATCGCCAGCTTCGCGCCGCGCTCGGATTTCCGCCGCCGCCGGGGCACCGCATCGTGGCCTGCCCCGTTCTTTCGCAGGGCGGCAGCACGGGCTGGCAGCGCCAGATCCGCATCGGCAGGGGGCGGCTGGCCGGCCTGCAGGCCGGCGATCCGGTTTTGGTGGCCGACGGCCTGGTGGGGCGCATCGAAAACGTCACGCCGCATACGGCGGATGTCCTGCTGCTGGCGGATGTCAACAGCCGCGTGGCCTGCGAACTCGACCCTCCGCCTGCCGGCACCGTGGCGGTGCGCGGCGTGCTGTGTGGCGGCGGCGGGCGCGCGGCCGGCGAAGGCGAGCTGCAGCTGCTGTACGTGCTGGACCCGCTGCGGCTGCGCTTTCTCAAGCGCGACGTGGAGGTTGCGCCGCAGACGCGCGTGGTCACCTCCGGCCTGGGAGGGGTCTTCCCCCGGGGGCTGAAGGTCGGCTACGTGCTGGAGACCGCCGCTGATCCTGCCGGCCTCTACCGCGAGGCTGCCGTGATGCCGGCTGCGGACCTCGGCAACCTGCAGACCGTCTTTGTGCTGATGAAGGCGCGGGAGGACCGGCCATGAGACTGGACCTCCCCGTCATGCTGGTGGTTCTGGCGCTGGCCGCCGCGGCGCAGAATCTGCTGCCGGGCATGCCCGGGTCGCCTCTCAAGATCCCGTTCCTTTCCGGCGTGGTTGTGTACTACGCGCTCAACCGCCCGCTGGTGATGGCGCTCGTGGCAGCGGCCTGGGGCGGGTGGCTCATCGACAGCGCGGGCGGACTGCCGGGCCTCTGCACCTCCTCGTTCCTGCTGCTGCTGGTGCTGTGCCTGCGTCCGTCGCGGCGGTTGCTGCTGGACGGCTCCTTTGCCGGCGTGGTGGCGGCGGCGACCGTCGTGGCGCTGGTGCAGACGCTGTGGCAGCTCATCTGGGCGCGCTTGGGGCTGCCGGGCAGCGTCTGGCGCGTGGCAGGCGATCTGGTGCTGCTGCTGCCGTCCGGAGCCATTGCCGGAGCCGCCGCCTACGGGCTTGGACATACGCTCGACCGGTTTGCGGGAAATGTAAAAGCGCGGGCGGAGATGCAGGAGAGAAGCCTGTTAGGCTGAAGACTGAAGACGGACAGCCGATAACGAAATTCACCGTGCAACTTCACGAAACAAAGTCCTTTTCCAACTGGCGCATCGCGCTGCTCGGCCTGTTCTTCCTGGCCGGGCTGACGCTGCTGGGCCTGCGTCTGTACCGCCTGCAGGTGGTGCAGGCGGTCGCCTTTGAGCAGCGGCAGATGCGCCAGAGCGTGCGGCGCGTGCTGCTGCCGAGCCCGCGCGGCCGCATCCTGGACCGCCAGGGCCGCCTGCTCGCCGACAACCAGCCCAACTACTGCCTGGCGCTCTACCTGGAGGAGCTGCGCCGCCCCGGCCGGTGGAGCAACACCGTCAATGCCGTGGAGGGCGAGCTCGACCGCCTTGCGGCTGTGCTGCAGCTCCCCCGCGCCTGTCCGCGCCGCCGCATCGAGGAGCACATCCGGCAGAGCCTGCCGCTGCCGCTGATCGCCTGGGAGCACCTGGATGACACAGCCCTGGCTCGGTTTGTCGAATGCCGGCGGGCCTTCCCGGGCGTGGATGTGTTTGTGCAGCCCGAGCGCCTCTACCCGCAGGGATCGCTGGCTGCGCATCTGCTGGGGCGGGCTGGCCGCGATGCCGACCTGGCCAGCGAGGCCCGCGCCGAGGACTACCACTACCACCTGCCGGGGCTGAAAGGGCGCGGCGGGGTGGAGAACGAATACGACGATCTGCTCTGCGGCCTGCCGGGCGGGCAGCTGATCCGCGTGGACGCCGCCGGCTGCCGTCACGATGAGTGGACGGCCCGCCAGCCCGTGCCGGGGCATGACCTCTCCCTGACGATCGACAGCGAAATCCAGGGCTCGCTCGAAGGCGCGCTCGCCGGGGTGCGCGGCGCAGGCGTCGTGCTCGATCCGCGCAACGGAGACATCCTGGCCATGGCCAGCTCGCCGACCTTTGACCCGAACACGCTTTCGCCGGCGCCCACGCCCGCGGTCTGGCGCGCCCTGCTCGAAGATCCCGACCGGCCGCTTCTCAACCGCGCCATCTCCGGCGGCTATCCTCCGGGCAGCACTTTCAAGCCGTTTGTGGCGCTGGCCGCACAGACCCTGGGGAACATGCCGCCCGCCACGACCTACCTGTGCGACGGCACGTTTCAACTCGGCACCCGGGTCATCCACTGCGCCCACGGCGAACGCCACGGCACGGTGGACATGCGCAAGGCCATCGAGGTCTCCTGCAATGTCTATTTCTGCAACCTCGCCCGTGACCTGGGGTACGAGGCCATCTGGACGGTGGCGCAGCAGGTTGGAATCGGCCGCCGCACGGGGATCGATCTTCCCGGCGAGACCCGGGGGCTGCTCCCCTCCAGCGACTGGAAGCAGGCGCGCACCCAGGAGCCCTGGTCCGCGGGCGACACCTGCAACATTGCCATCGGGCAGGGAAGCCTGCAGGTTTCGCCGCTGCAGATGGCCGTGGCCACGGCCACGCTGGCCAACGGCGGCAAGGTGCTGCGGCCGCGGATCAAGCGCGGCAGCGCCTTCGAGGGCGATGTGGTCGGCACCCTCGAATGGCCCGCGGCGGCGCTGGAGTTGGTGCGCTCCGGCATGCGCGATGTGGTCAGCGGCGAGGAGGGCACCGGACACCGCGCCGCCGTCTCCGGCGTCAGCGTGGCCGCCAAGACCGGCACGGCCGAGTATCGCGCGGACGGGGTGCCGAAGAAGTACGGGTGGATGATCTCCTTTGCGCCCATCGAGGCGCCGCGCGTGGTGGTCGTCATGGTGGTCGAGGAGGCGCAGACCGGAGGCCTCACCGTGGGGCCGCGCCTGCAGCGCGTCCTGCTGACCATCTTTGCCGGCGAGATTGCGGCCGGCGGAAGGGCAGGGGCGACATGACCGATGTCAACCGCGCTGCGCTGGGGCCGCTCCGCCGCCTGAACTGGGTGCTGCTGGCCGGCATGTGCCTGCTGATCGCCGCCGGCACCCTGTTCGTCTACAGCGCCTGCTCGATCCGCGAGGTCGACCGGCTGCATGCGCTGTACCGCCTCCACGCCGGATCAGCCGCCGCCGGGCTGGTGGTCTACCTCGGGCTGGCCTCGGTCAACTACCGCACGCTCCTGCACTGGAGCTGGGCCTTCTACCTCGTCGCCCTGGTGCTGCTGGCGGCCGTGCTGATGTTCGGCACATCCCAGATGGGCGCGCGGCGCTGGGTGTTCGGCGTGCAGCCCTCCGAGATCGCCAAGCTGGCGGTCATCCTCTTTGTGGCCTGGTTCCTCGGCCGGCGCGAATCCTCCCGTGACGCCGCCGCCTACGTGGCGACGCTGGGCGTGGCGGCGGTGCCGGTGGTGCTGGTGATGCAGCAGCCCGACCTCGGCACGGCGCTGGTGTTTGTGCCGACCGTCCTGGCCATGCTGTTCACGGCCAACGTGGCGCCGCGCATTTTCTGGCTGACCCTGCTCGGCGGCGCCGCAGCCGTAATCCTGGTGGTCGGCGTGGTGGCGCTGGCCGAGACCCGGGAGCTGCCGGCGCGCACCCAGGAGCGGCTGCGCCAGGCCACCTGCCTCACGGACTACCAGTGGGACCGCGTGGCGAACTTCCTCTTCCCGGAGCGCAGCCCGCACGGCGGCGCCTGGAACAAGCGGCAGTCGGAGATCGCCGTCGGATCAGGCGGCATGTGGGGCAAGGGGTTCCGCAAGGGGGACCAGAACCTGCTGGGGTACCTGCCGCCGAGCGTGTCGGCCAACGACTTCATTTTTTCCGTGCTGGCCGAGGAGGTCGGGTTTGCCGGCTCGCTGGTGATCCTGGCGCTGTATGCGCTGGTGCTCGGCGCCGTGCTGGCGGTGGCGTTCACGTGCCCTGACGGCGCGGGAAAGCTGCTGTGTGTGGGCGTGGCGGTGATGATGTTCTGCCATGTGTTTGTCAACATCGCCATGACGATGGGGCTGCTGCCGATCACGGGGCTGCCGCTGCCGTTCATCAGCTACGGCCGCACCTGCCTGCTGACCATGATGGCGGCGCTGGGATTTGTTCAGAGCGTGGCGATCCACGGCCGGGAGTCCGCGCCATG
>JBAWXQ010000190.1:0-5628 GCA_037144015.1 bacterium | reverse complement strand
GCTGTTCCTCACACCTGCGCGGCCAGCAGGCGCACCTGCTCGCGGTCGTCGAAGGGGATGGAGCGGTTGTCAAACTCCTGCGTGGTCTCGTGCCCCTTGCCGGCGATCACGATGACGTCGCCCGCCCGGCCCTGGCGCAGCGCGGCCAGGATGGCGTCGCGGCGGTCGGGGATGGTTTCGTAGCTGCGCCCCGCCGGGATGCCCGCCACGATTTCATCGATAATGGCCTGCGGATTCTCGATGCGGGGGTTGTCGGAGGTGATGACGACATGGTCGGCCTTTTCCGCCGCCACGCGCCCCATGACGGGGCGTTTCGTGCGGTCGCGGTTGCCGCCGCAGCCGAACAGGGCGATCAGGCGGCCGCGCGTGATCTCGCGCAGGGTCGTGAGCACCTTGTCGAGCGCATCGTCGGTATGGGCGTAGTCCACGAAGATGGTCGCGGGCAGCGGCGTGGCCACGCGCTCCAGGCGCCCCCAGCGCGGCTGGGCGCTCTCGATCACGCTGACGATCTTCTCGAGCGGCACGCCGGCCTTGCAGGCCAGGGCCGAGGCGCACAGCAGGTTGGCGACGTTGTAGCGCCCCAGCAGGTGTGTCTGGACGTCCGCGCGGCCGGCGGGCGTGGTCAGCAGGAATCGCGACCCCTCGGAGGAAAGCTGCAGGCCGGTGGCGCAGACTTCAGCCGACGGGTCCAGGCCGTAGGAAACCACCGTGAGCCCGCGTGCCGGGAGCGAGCCGATCAGCCGCCGACCGTACGGGTCGTCCGCGTTGACGATGGCCGGCGCGCCCGGGTGTTCCTGCGTCAGGTTCATGAAGAGGCGCTCCTTCACGCGGAAGTAGGTCTCCATGTCGTGGTGGTAATCCAGGTGGTCGCGCGACAGGTTGGTGAAGGCGGCCGAGGCAAAGCGCAGGCCGCCGACGCGCTGCTGGTCGATGGCGTGCGAGGAGACCTCCATGGTGACGCTGTCGCAGCCGGCGGCGCGCATGGAGGCCAGGAGCGCCTGCAGCTCGCAGGCGTCGGGCGTGGTGCGCGACGCCTTGATCTCGCGTCCGGCGTACTCGCACTGCACGGTCGAGATCAGCCCCGGGTTGCGGCCGCCGGCGCGCAGCATGTCGCGCGTGAGCCAGCAGGTGGTGGTCTTGCCGTTGGTGCCGGTGATGGCATGCACGGCGAGGCTGTGCGTCGGATTGCCGTGCAGCGCGCAGGCGAGGTGCGCCAGCACGCGGCGGGCATCGCGCACCTGGATCCAGCTGGATGCGCCGGCGGGCGGCGGCGCATCCGAAACCACGCCCACGGCGCCCTTGGCCAGGGCGGCCGGCACATAGCGCAGGCCATCCTCCTGGCTGCCGTGGATGGCCACAAACAGCTCGCCGGAACGGATGCGGCGCGAATCGCACTGGACGCCGGACACTTCGGTCTGCGCCGAGACCGTGCTGACGACCACATCGTTCCGGCTGAACAAATCCGCGATTTTCATATTCCTCTTCCTGCGGCGGGCCGCACGGCGCGCGGCGGTGGCTCCGCGTCGGCCTCGGGCGCCATCGTGGCCGGGACCTCAAGATATTTGGCGGTCGCCTCGGCAATCCGCGCGAAAACCGGCGCCGCGACAAAACCGCCCATGTGCTGCGGGTGCGGCCGCTCGACCACGACCAGCACGCCGAACACCGGTTTTTCGGCGGGCAGGAAGCCGACAAACGAGGCCCAGTACTCCGAGCTTGAATACTGTCCGTTCTCCGGGATCTGCGCCGTGCCGGTCTTGCCCGCCACCGTGTAGTTGATCACCTTGGCGCGCGTGGCGGTGCCGCCCTCCTCCGTCACCCCGATCAGCATCCTGCAGATGGTGGCGGCGACCTCGGGGCGGATCGGACGGGCCATCACCTGCGGCTGATTGCGCTGCAGCTCCGTCCCCTGGCTGTCGACAATCCGGGAGACGACATACGGCTTCATCAGGCGGCCGCCATTGGCCAGGCAGCAGTAGCCGTTCAGCATCTGCATTCCGGTCACGGCCACGCCCTGCCCGATGGCGATGCGGCTGGTGGCCAGCTCGCCCCATTTCCCCGATTGCTGCAGGCCGCGCTCCTCGCCGGGCAGGTCGATCCCCACGCGTTCGCCAAAACCGAAGGCGCGCTGGTACGCCTTGAGGCGGCGCTCGCCCAGCAGGAGGCCGACCCGGGCGCAGAAAATGTTGCTCGATTTGCTCAGCGCCACACCGGTGTCGATCACGCCCTCGACGTGGTCGTGCAGGACATGCCCGGCGAAGAACCAGGTCCCCCGGCCCACATCCATGCGCGTCTCGGGCAGGATGGCGCGCTCGTTGAGCCCCGCCGCGATGGTGAAGCTCTTCATGGTTGACCCGGGCTCGTAGTTCACGCCGATCGCCAGGTTGCGCCAGTCCATGCTGCCGTATTCATTGTAGCGGTTCGGGTCATACGTCGGGTAGGAGGCCATGGCCAGGATCTCGCCGGTGTCGACTTTCTCGACGATGGCCCAGGCGCCGGTGGCGCGGAACTCCTGCGCCACGCGCTGCAGCTCGTTTTCGACGACGTACTGGATGTTGTCGTCGAGCGTCAGGTAGATGCTGGCCCCGTCAATCGGCGGGATATAGGCGGTGCGCCGGTCCGGAACTTCCTGCTGCATGGCGTTCTTCTCGCCTTCGATGCGGCCGTTGATCCCCTTCATCTTGGCGTTGTAGACGAGCTCGAGGCCGGCCCCGCCTTCGGGCTCGCGCTCCTTGTTGACAAAGCCGATCACATTGGCCATGCGGTGCCCCTGCGGATAGGTCCGCACGACACGATCCTCCCACCCCACGCCGCTGATGGACTTGTTGGTGGCGATCTCCCGGCAGATGCGGTCATCGACCAGTGGCGGCAGGAGCTGGTGGCGGGAGTTGGTGGCGTTGAAGCAGATCAGGACACGGTCCAGTTCCAGGCCCAGGCGCTCGCTGAGCAGCCCGGCAATGGCGAGCTTGCTGTGCCGGGGCTTGACCGCCAGGGGGTCGATGAACGCCTGGTGAAAGCTGAGGCTGACCGCCATGGGGTTGCTGCTGCCATTGCGGTCATAGATGGTGCCGCGCCGGGCGATCAGCTTCATCTCCCAGGGCCGGGTGACCGGGTCCAGGTCGCTCAGGTGCAGAAAGCAGAGGCGCCCGGTCAAGCCCGCCATCGCCAGGATCAACAGCAGGCCCACGAACCACATGCGCCAATGAAGCAGACGCTCGTGCATCGCCTTCCGTTCCGACCGGGTCCTGCGCCCGATGCCAATTACCCGACTACGCCAGCTTCCGGTTTCCGGGCTCCGGACTCCGGACTCCGGGCGCCGGACTCCGCACCCTCACCGCCCCGACCGGCCGCCCGCAACCCGCGTGGCGCCGCGCGGCCCCTCTGCGCCTGCCAGCGCGGACGTCCCCGGCGGCAGGCTGCGCGAAACCCCGCTGACCCGCACGATCTGCATCGCGTTGGGATAGACCATGGACAGGCCATTGCGCATCAGCAGCGCGTCGAGCTGCTCCGCGGTTTTCATGCCGTTCCACTTGGTCTCCTCGCGCAGACGCTCATTGTCCAGCTCGGCGCACTGGTCCTCGAGGCGCTTGATCTCATCGCTGTACTGGGAGCACTTGTGCCCCATCCAGAGGTAGACCAGCGCCAGAGAAACCATGACCACGAAGCCGACCCCGACCGGTTTCGGCACGTAGGCCAGCGGATGTGTAAACCGACGTCGACGCCGATTCTTTGCCATGACTGTTCTCCTGTTGAGTTCCCCAAAAAAAATCACTTCGCCCGCTGCGCCGCCTCGGCCGGCGTCAACCGCCGCACGGCGCGCAGCTTGGCCGAGCGTGCGCGCGGATTGGCCGCGGCCTCCGCCTCGCCCGTCTCGACCGGATGCCGGTGCACCCACCCCACGGCCGGCTGCAGGCCTTCCCATTGCGCGCCGCCCTGCGCGAGCGAAACCAGCCGCCCCGCGTGCGCCGCAAACGCGGTCTTCACTTCCCGGTCGCTCAAGCTCTCAAAACTGATCACGGCCATGCGGCCGCCGGGGCGCAGCAGGCCCAACCCCTCTTCGAGCGCGGCGGCCAGCGCCCCCATTTCGTTATTCACCAGCATGCGCAGCGCCTGGAAGACGCGCGTGGCCGGATGCCGGCGCCCGCCGTGCCAGCCGCTGGCCGCGGCCACAATTTCCGCGAGGCGCGCCGTCGTGTCGATGGGAGCGCGCAGCCGCTCCCGCTCAATTGCCCGCGCGATCGCCATGGCGCGCGGCTCCTCGCCCAGTTCGCGGAACACCACGGCCAGGGCCGTCGCATCCAGCCGCGCCACCACCCCGGCCGCGGTCTCGCCGCGCGAGCTGTCCATGCGCATGTCGAGCGGGCCGTCGCGCATGAAGCTGAACCCGCGCGCCGGCACGTCCAGCTGATCCGAGTTCACGCCCAAATCAAGCAGCACGCCATCCACCTCGCCGAAGCCGTGGGCACGCGCCAGTTGGCCCAGCGCGGCATGGTCGCCATGCACCAGCACCGCCTCTCCCGGCAGGCCGCGCAGGCGCTCAGTGGCGCGCGCCAGCGCCTCGAGATCGCGGTCAATGCCCAGGAGCCGCCCGTTTGGAGCCGCGCGCCGCAGCACCTCGGCGGCATGACCCGCATGCCCTAGCGTGCCGTCGATGTAGGTTCCGCCCGGGCGCACGTCGAGCGCCGCCAGCGTCTCTTCCATCAGAACTGACACATGTGCCATCTTCTTTTCCTTCCTGAACCCTGAAGCCTGAAGCCTAAAAACCTAGAATCTTCGCCGCATTCGCCACGACCGCAGGATCAATCCCCTTGCGCCGCGGCCGCAGCTTCGGAGACCAGACCTGAATGCGCACGCCGATGCCGCGCAGCAGCACAGCCTCGTCGAGTTGCGCAAAAGCCAGCAACTCGTCGCCAATGCGAATGCGCCCCTGCACATCCACCGCCAGATACTCCGCGTCCGCAAAAAAGTCGCGCAGGGCCTCGCTCGTCCCCTCGTCAAACAGCGGCTGCTGCCGCAGGCGCTGCAGGCGCGGCTGCAGCGCCGCCGGAGAAAGAATCGTCAAACACGGATCATGCGGATCAGCCATGACGTGCAGATACGCCGGAGCCCCCATCACCTCGCGCCAGACCGAGGGAATCGTGATGCGCCGCTTCGGGTCCAGCGCATGCTCGTACGTGCCGGACAGCGGACCGTCCAACAAGTGCGCAACTTTTGTACTTTCCGTTTCCATTGTTTGACACGCAGCCCCATAATCTGACATTTCAAGACACCAGTCAACAGCAAAAATCCGCTGCGTAAATTTTTTTGTTTTGTTGCAACACTCGTAATGGCAATAGGTTAGGCTGACCAAAGATAATTATTTTGACAAATCTTCGGCAGCGCCAGACGTCATGACTATCAAAATAGCCGCCCCACCGCCTGACACGTGCTGATGCAGGGCAGCAGCAATTCTCAATATGGGGCGGCGTCCGCCACCCATATTGAGAATTGCCTCCTGTTCAAAACAACTTGTTTTTTGTAGTGGTTCCCAGTCTGTAAGGTGCTATTGGCTGGAAGCATTGTCTTTTGAGGTGCGCTGCTTGACAAGCTAGGCCGTATGCTTGGCGTGTAGATCGATTGCAGCGCCCAAGA
>JBAWXQ010000189.1:0-5630 GCA_037144015.1 bacterium | reverse complement strand
GTGGACGCGCGGCACTACACAGCGCCGCCGTGCGCCTTTCAGGAGCAAGTCAATGGAACGGAAATGCGCCCACATTTTCTTTTTCGGTCTGCATCTCTTTTTGATAGCATGCCGCCACGGTTTCCGTCCATGGCAGCGGCTGTGCATGATGCAAGTGTGTCGACGGGTTTGGAAAAAGCGGACAGGATATGAATAACGATTGGAGAGGGTCTTCTGCCGGCAGGTGTTTGTTCCTGCCGGCGCTCGGGCTGGTCCTGTGCCTCGGCGCGGGGTGCTCCGTCAATCGCCTGGCCGTAAACCGGCTGGGCGATGCCCTGGCCGGCGGTGGCGCCACGTTCGCCGCCGATGACGACCCGGAGCTGGTACAGGCGGCGGTGCCGTTCAGCCTGAAGCTCATGGAGAGCCTGCTGGCGGAAAGCCCGGAGCACAAGGGGCTCCTCCTGGCCGCCGCCTCGGGGTTCACGCAGTACGCCTACGCCTTTGTGCAGCAGGAGGCCGATGAGCTGGAGGGCGACAGCCTCGCCCGGGCCACGGCGATGCGCGCGCGTGCCCGGCGGCTCTACCTGCGCGCCCGCAACTATGGCCTGCGGGGGCTGGAAGCCTCACACGACGGCTTTCGCGCGAAGCTCTACGCCGCCCCGCGCGAGGCGGTCCGACTCGCCGCCCGTCAGGACGTGGCGCTGCTGTACTGGACAGCCGCCTCGTGGGCTGCGGCCATCTCGCTGGCCAAGGACGATCCGGCGCTGATCGGCGAGATTCCGCAGATGGAGGCGCTGATGGACCGCGCGCTCGCGCTGGACGAAGGGTTCGACCAGGGCGCAATCCACACCTTCCTCATCACCTACGAGATGGCGCGGTCAGGCGCAACCGGCGACCCGGCCGCGCGTGCGCGCCGTCATTTCGAACGGGCCATGGCGCTGGCGCGGGGCACGCAGGCGGCCCCGCTGGTCTCGTTCGCCGAGGCCGTGTGCGTGCAGATGCAGGACCTGCAGCAGTTTGACGAGCTCCTGAAGCGGGCCCTGGCGATCAATCCGGACGCGCATCCGGAGACCCGGCTGACCAACCTGGTCATGCAGCGGCGCGCCCGCTGGCTGCTGGCCAGGCGCGATGAGCTTTTCCTGGTTCCCGCTCCAACCAAGAACCCGTAACTGGCAGGGCATGCGATGAACGTTCAATTATTGAGGAAATCCGTCTGCCTGGCCTTCGCCCTGCTGGCGGCGCTGGCCTGCTCCGCGGCGCCGCCGGTCAAGGTGAAGCTCGCCACGCTGGCACCCACGGGCAGCAGCTACCACAAGAGCCTGCTGGCGCTGCGCGAGGCGTGGAAGAAGACGTCCCGGGGCGGCGTGGACCTGGTCGTGTATGCGGACGGCAAGCTCGGGGGCGAGGCGGACACGGTGAACCTGATGGCCGTGAACTCGGTGCAGGCCTCGATGCTCACGGCCGTGGGGCTGGCCGAAATCGAGCTGGGCGTGAGCGGGCTGCAGAACATTCCGATGGGGTTTCGCACCCTCGATGAAGTGGATTTCGTGGGCGAGCGGCTGCGACCGCTGCTCCAGGAGCGCCTGGCAAAGAAGGGGTTCGTGGTGCTGTTCTGGACCGACGCCGGCTGGGTGCGGTTTTTTGCCCGGAAACCCTTTGCCTCACCGGACGAGCTGAAGAAGCTCAAGCTGTTCACCTGGGCCGGGAGCCCGCAGCAGGTCGAGATCTACAAGTCCGCCGGCTTCAACCCCGTGCCGCTGGAAACCGCGGACATTCTGCCCGGGCTGCAGACCGGCCTGATTGAGGCTGTGCCGGCGCCGCCGGTGTTTGCGCTCGTGGGGCAGATGGACAGCCGCGCGCCGCACATGCTGGAGCTGAACTGGGCACCGCTTGTGGGCGCCTGCGTCATCCGCAAGGAGACCTGGGAGCGGCTGCCGGCGGAGTTTCGCGAGGCGATGCTGGCGTCCGCGGTGACGGCCGGCGCGGAGATCAAGGCCAATGCTCGCCGTGAGAGCGACGAGTCTGTGAAGGCCATGGAAAAGCGCGGCCTGGCGGTGACGCGCGTCACGCCGGAGCAGGAGGCGCAGTGGCGCCTGGCTGCCGAGGCGGCCTACCCGCGGATTCGCGGCACCATCGTGCCCGCGGATGTCTTTGACCAGGCGCTCGCGGCGATCACGGAGTATCGCGGCAGGCCGGGGAAGTAAATACGTGAGCCTGGAAGCCCCAACCGTTGTGGCCGGGCCGCTGCCCGCGGGCTGGCGCGGGGCCCTCCGGAGCATGGAGAATGCCTTCGTCGTCCTGGCGCTGGCACTCATGGTCCTGCTGCCGTGCGCGGAAATCGTGCTGCGCAAGCTTTTCAACTCGGGCGTGCCCGGCTCGGTGCCGCTGGTGCAGCACCTCGTGCTGGTCGTCAGCATGCTCGGCGGCGCCCTGGCGGCGCGCGACAACCGCCTGCTGTCGCTCTCCTCGCTGACGACGTTCCTGAAGCCGGAGTTCCGCCGGCCGGCCGTCGTGTTCAGCCACGGCTTTGCGGCCGGGCTTTGCGTGCTGCTGACCGTGGTGGCGTTCGGCTTTGTCGTGGCCAGCCGCAAGCTCGGCAAGACGCTGGTCTTTGACCTGCCGGTCTGGACGGTGCAGTCGCTGCTGGTGATCGGCTTTGCCGCCATTGGCGTGCGCCTGGTCTGGCACGCGGGGCAGACCTGGCGCGGGCGCCTGGCCGCGCTGGCGCTGGCAGCGGCCGTGGTGGCCATCGGCGGCGGATCGCCGATTGCGCCGGAGCGGCTGCGGTGGGCCGCCATGGCCGTGCTCGCGGCAGCCGCGCTGCTGGGGGCGCCGGTGTTCACCACGCTGGGCGGGGCCGCGCTGATCCTGTTCTGGAGCGGCGGCGAGACCGCGGCCTCGCTCCCGGCCAACCACTATCGCCTGACGATCAATCCCACCCTGCCGACCCTGCCGCTCTTCACGCTCGCCGGCTACTTCCTCGCGGAGGGCGGCGCCGCCCGGCGGCTGGTGCGGCTGTTCCAGGCGCTGTTCGGGAACTTCCGCGGCGGCCCGGCGATCGTCACGGCGCTGGTCTGCGCCTTCTTCACCTCGTTCACCGGCGCCTCCGGCGTGACCATCCTGGCGCTGGGCGGCGTGCTCATGCCCGTGCTGCTCGCGGCCGGCTACCGCGAGCGCGACGCGCTCGGGCTGCTGACCGGCGCGGGGTCGCTCGGCATGCTGTTTCCGCCGTGCCTGCCGCCGATCCTGTACGCGATCATCGCCAGCAGCGGCGGCCAGACCAGCGTCTCCATCGAGGAGATGTTCAAGGGCGGGTTCCTGCCCGGCATCGTCCTCGTGGCCGTGACCATCGCGTGGGGCATGCGCCAGTGTCCGCCCCGCGGCGACGTGCCGGCGCAGCCGTTTGCGTGGCGCGAGGTGCGGGCCGCGGCGTGGGTGGCCAAGTGGGAGCTCCTGGTTCCGGTGGTGGCGCTGGCAGCCCTGTTCGGCGGCTTTGCCACGCCTGTGGAGGCGGCAGCCCTGGTGGCCTTCTACACGTTTTTCGTGAACGTCTTTGTCATGCGCGACCTGCACCCCGGCCGGGACGTGCCGCGCGTCATGGCGGAGTGCGGCCTGCTCATGGGCGGCGTGCTGCTGATCCTGGGCGTGGCCCTGGGGTTCACGCACTACCTGATTGATGCGCAGATCCCGGACCAGATGGTCGCCTGGGCCACCGGCGCGATCAAGTCCAAGTGGCTCTTCCTGCTCGGCCTGAACGTGGTGCTGCTGATTGTCGGCGGGATGGTGGAGATCTATGCGGCCATCGTGGTCGTGGTGCCGCTGCTCGTGCCGCTGGGGGTGGCGTTCGGGATTGACCCGATCCACCTCGGCATCATCTTCCTGGCAAACATGGAGCTGGGGTTCCTGGCGCCGCCGGTGGGCATGAACCTGCTGCTCGCGTCGTACCGCTTCAACAAGTCCATGCCCGAGGTCACGCGCGCGTCGCTGCCCATGCTGCTGGTGATGGTGGCGGGCGTGCTGCTGATCACCTATGTGCCGTGGCTGACCACGTGGCTGCCCAGTGTCTGGAAGTAGCGGCCTAGGAGACTGTCGGATGTAGACTTCTGGTTGCGACCCGCCCCATACCGACAGTCTCCTAGTCGGGAAACCCGCTGACGGGCGATGGATCGCCATATCGACAGTCGACAAAGCGGTGCGACGAAGCGTAGACGACAGCGTGTGGGACGAAGTGTGCGATAAAGTGTGCGACGAAGCGCGGGAACTAGCGGTCATCGCTATCCGTGCCACGCCACACGTCGTCGCTTTCTTCGTCCCACGCTTCGTCGTCTACGCTTCGTCGCTATACTTCGTCGGGCCTATTCTCGGCCAGCCGTCTTTCGACATAAAAAACCTTCGCCAGTCCCTGACGAATGGGCATCCTTCCGCTCACCCGCGCACGAAATCGCCGCCCCCTGTCGCCAACCGGCTCCTGTCCCTTCCGCTGTACAGGGCAGAGAGCATTCCCGCCGCCTTTCTGCTACCATGGGCGCATGAAGAGCCGTTTAGGTGCAGGGTGCGCGATCGCCTGCCTGGCGCTGCTGCTGCCCGGCCTGGCGCCGGCCGTGTGGGCGGCTGACGCGGTGATGCCGGCGTGGGCCAGACCGCACGTGACCTCCGCCATGCGCAAGGGGAGCCAGATGCACCTGGTGGCCACCGGCGAGGTGGCGGTCGCCTATGAGCGGGTCTACGCCGTGCTGATGCGCAGCAACATCCTGGAGGATGTGGAAGCCGCCTACCTGCGGGAACTTCCGGCAGGAGCCGACACGAACCTGATGATCACCCCGGTGGGAACCAACGGGCTCTATTATTTCGACTGGAAAGACGAGCGGGCCGAGGTGCGCGACGTGTGGCGCCGGACCGACACCAACAGCTTCTTTGAGGGCGGCTATGTCATGACCGGCGAACGCTATTTCGGTTCGTTCGAGTCCGTCATGAACCTTCGCGTGCAGCGCACCGGCACAGGGCAGGCGAGCTTCCGGGCCGACGTGTTTGTCTACCCGCACAACGGCCTCATCCGGTTCATCTTCAACAACCTGCTCTCGGTCGAGGACTATTTCCGCGACACGCTGATCGAGATGAGCGACGAGATCAAGCGCATCTGCACCAGCCTCTGCCAGACGAACGGCGCGCCCGCGGCAGCAGGAGCGCCAGCCGCGGGCGTGCGGCAGGACAAGCGTTTGAAATAGTGTGAAGCGCTGCCGGTGCGGATGGCTGTTTGTGACCTGCAAGATCGATGAACACGGGGCGCGGCGGGTGTTGCGTGTAGGGGCGTGGCGGGTGTGATGGTGAGACAGCCGGCGCCTTTCCTCGCCCGCTACCCGCGGGCGTGGCCCCGGCGTGTACATTGAAAAAGCGCCGTTCAAGTACTCTTGCCGAATTACCCCGCTGCCCCGCTTGAAAGGCTCATGAAAGACGCCGAACAAACAAATCCACCGTACCGTGAGCCGAGCGGCTCACGTCCGGTGATTTGCGGCGTCCGGTACCCCGCGCACCAGACAAGCAAGAATGGCGTTGACGCGACACAAGTGAATGTGTGACGCTATGTGTGGAGGTGAAACATGGCCACGAATCTTCAACTCGATGATCGGCTCATCGCGGAAGCTGCCGCGCTC
>JBAWXQ010000188.1:0-5635 GCA_037144015.1 bacterium | reverse complement strand
TACGGAGGCCTTCCCGTGCCGCGTTGAACATGATATAAATGCTCACCATGAGCAGCCCATTCCTGCCCGGCTTTCAGGTTCTTGACACGCTTCGCCAGACCAGCAAGACGCTGACGGTGAAAGCGGTGCAGGTTTCGCTGGAGCGCACAGTGTCCGTAACCTGTCTCCGCTCCGAGCAGGTGGCCAACCCCAGCGAGGTGCGCCGCTTTCTCGGAATCGCACGCGTGTGCGCCCAGATCAAGGCCGATGGCCTGCCCCAGATCTACGACATCGCCAGTCATGGAAACCAGCCCTACATCATCATGGAGCATGTCGAAGGTCTGACCCTCGCTGAACTTGTACGCCAGAACGGCCCCCTGCCGGTTGCCATGTCGGTTCGCGTTGCCTGCACAATCGCCGATGCGCTCAACCATGCCTGGAAGCAGAGCCGCCTGGTCCACCGCAACCTGAAGCCGTCGGAAATCCGGATCGACGACCGCGGCACGCCCAAGCTGACCGACTTCGGCCGTGCCACCGTGATTCTTCCGGACGGCCACCCCGTTGACGAGGAGGAGCCCGGCGTCATTGTCGGCACGCCGAATTTTCTTTCCCCCGAGCAGGTGCAGGGCACGACAACCATCGACTGCCGCGCCGACATCTATGCCCTTGGCGCCACGCTTTACTACATGATCACCGGACACGTCCCCTTTCCGGACTGCGACCCCGAAACAGTCATCCAGAAGCAGCTGACCGATCAAATTCCGCATCCGCGCACGTTCCGACCCGACTTGCCTGCCAGCATCAGCGGGCTGATCACCCGCATGCTGATGAAACTCCCCGACGACCGGTATGCAGACTGGACCGAGGCCATGGGCGACATGAAACTCGCGCTGAAAAGTCAGCCGCTGCACCGCCGCGACACGCCGCCCCGGGGGATCAGCACCGTCTCTGCCGGGGTGCCAAACACCACGGCCACGCCTGCGCCCGAGCTTCCGCAGCTGCGGAACGTGAATGCCCGGACGCCGGGGCCAACCCCGGCTGCGCCGGCAGCCATGCCCGGAACGGCGGCCAGGAAGGAATCCCTGCGCCGCGGCCTTTCTCCCATTGTGCGCGTCACGCTGTGGCTCCTGCTCGGCATCTGGTTTGTCCTGCTCGGCAACGACCGCCTCGGCAACCCGCTCGCGCTCCCGCTCCCCTCGCCGCTGCTGCCGCTGGACGCCTGGCTGGGCACCGGCCCGGCTGCGCCGGCGCCGCGGGCTGCCGCCGACAACCCGCCGCCGCCGGTTGCACCGCCGGTGACCACCACCGTTGCGCCAGCCACGCCCGAACCCAGCCTGCAAGCGGTGCCGCCTGTGGCGACACCCGCCCCGCCGGCCAAACCGGTTGTCGCGGAAAAGCCGCCGGAGCCCGAGAAGCCACGCCTGCCGCAGACGCTGCCGCCGGAAATGGTCAGGCGTCTGGGCGAATCGCTTGCGCGCGGCGACCTGGCCGGCGCACGCGCCCTGCTCGCCGCAGGCATCCCGATGGATCCGGCCCGTCTGGCCGAGTTCCGCAGCGCGCTGGCAGCCATTCCGGAGCCGCTGGCCCTTGCGGAGCAAACCATCCTGGCATCCAGGGGACAGGAAATGGCCGTCGCCTACTTGGGCAAGGACCGCAAGATCATACCGCGAAACATCGCCAATGGCGAAATCGATGCCGACTTTGTGACGGCCGACGGCAATCGACCCGTCACACTAAAGCTTTCCAAGTTCACGGCGGACGAACTGCTCAAGCTGCTCCCCCAGGCACCCGAGACGCCGGCCGCGCATGCCGCGGTTTGCCTGGCCCTGCTCAAAGCCAACCGCAAGGCCGACATCGCCGCGCATGTTCCCGACTGCGGCGTGCTGGGCCCCCTGTTCGAAGCCGCCGCCACACCCTAGGAGACTGTCGGATTTAGACTTTTGGTTGCGTATTACACTGTTTTCCGGCGCTTGGCGGCGGGTTTCCAAACGGCAGGGACACAGAGGGCACCGAGATCATATGAGAGCACCGAGTCAATTTCTGGTTGCCGGGGCCGGGAAGCCGACCGCGAAACGAAATTCCTCTGTGGTCTCTGTCTTCTCTGTGCTCTCGGTGTCCTAGACTTGTGCAATTGTTGGGTTGCGGGCTGACGCCCGCCTTGGGGGCAAGCCACCGCCAAGCGCCGGATAACCGTATAATATGCAACCATCACCTGCCGCCGCCGACCGCGCCGCCTGGCTCCGCCGGGAAATTGCGCGCCACGACCGTCTGTACTATGTCGAGGCGCGCCCGGAAATCGGCGATGCCGACTACGACATCCTGTACCGCGAACTGGAGGCGCTGGAACGCGAGCACCCGGAACTCGCCGCCCCCGACTCCCCCACCCGGCGCGTGGGTGGCGCGCCGCTCGCTTCGTTTGCCGAGGTGCGCCATGACCCGCCCATGATGAGCCTCGACAAGACGCATGTTCCCGATGACCTGCTCGATTTCGACCGCTTCCTCTGCCGCCAGATCCAGGCCGTTGCCATCGGCTACGTCGTCGAGCCCAAGGTCGACGGTGTGGCCTTCAGCCTGCGATACGAGCAGGGCGCGCTGACCTGCGCCGCCACGCGCGGCAACGGCGACGTCGGCGATGACATTACGACGAACGTGCGCACGATCCGCACCATCCCGCTGCGGATCGACACCTCCGCCGCGGTGGTCGAACTGCGCGGCGAAGTCTTCCTGCCCAAGGAGGGTTTCCTGCGGCTCACCCGGCAGCAGGAGGCGGCCGGCGATGCGCCCTTCATGAATCCGCGCAACGCCGCCGCCGGGTCGCTCAAGCTGCTGGATTCACGCGAAGTCGCCCGGCGCCCGCTTGACGCCGTGCTCTATGCGGCCGGAGCGCTCGAAGGCGTGCAGTTCACCACCCACGTGGCCCTGCTGGAGCAGCTGGCCTCCTGGGGCTTCCGCGTGCCGCAGTTTGTGTTTTGTTCCGGCGTGGCGGCCATGCTGGAGGCCGTCCGCGCGCTGGAGCGGCAGCGCCACGACTTCCCGTTCGAAATGGATGGCGCCGTGGTCAAGGTGAATGACCGCCAGCTCTATGAGGCGCTCGGGGCCACGGCCCGCAGCCCGCGCTGGGCCCGGGCGTTCAAGTACGAGCCGGAGCGCGCCGAAACCATCATCCGCGAAATCACCGTGCAGGTCGGCCGCACCGGCGTGCTCACGCCCGTGGCCGAGCTGGAGCCTGTCCGGCTGGCAGGGTCCATCATTGCCCGCGCCACGCTGCACAATGCCGACGAAATTGCGCGCAAGGATGTCCGCGTGGGCGACCACGTCTGGCTCGTCAAGGCCGGCGACGTCATTCCCGCCATCGAGAGCGTCATCACGGAAAAGCGCACCGGCGCAGAGCGTCCCTTCACGATGCCGGTCGCCTGCCCCGCCTGCCAGGGGCCGGTCACCCGCCTCGAGGAGGAAGTCGCCAGCCGCTGCACCAGCCCCGCCTGCCCGGCGCAGCGCGTCGCACGCCTGGAGCATTTTGCGGCGCGCGATGCGCTGGACATCACCGGCGTGGGCGGCGTGCTGGCCGAAGTGCTGGTTGAGCGCGGCCTGGTCACGGATCCGCTCGACCTGTTTACCCTGGATTCAACCGCGCTCGCCGGCGTGGTGATGCGCCAATCCGCCACCGGCAAGGATGTGGCGCTGGGGGAAAAGAACGCCCGCAAAATCCTGCAGGCGATTGAGCGCGCGCGCGCCTTGCCGCTCGACCGCTGGATCTTTGCGCTCGGCATCCCGCGCATTGGCAGCACCGTGGCTGCGCAGACCGCTTCCTGCCACGCCAGCATGAGCGCAATTGCCAGTTCCAACCTGCTGCCGCAGGTCGTGCGCGACGGCGATTCCGCCCGGAACATTCCTCCCCAGGCCCCGGCAGCCGCGACGGCAGCACCGCTTCCGCCCGTGGCGTGCCCGGTGAAATACGAGGCCGCCAAAGCCATCCTGGCCTTCTTTTCCGGCGCATACGGGCGGGCGCTGCCGGACCGCCTGGACGCACTCGGCATTCACCCGGCCGCGGCCGGGGGCTGTGCCGCGGCCGGCGGGCCGCTGCAGGGCCAGACCTTCGTGATCACCGGCACGCTCAGCATGCCGCGACCGGAAATGGAAAAACGCATCAAGGCAGCCGGCGGCCGGATGGCGGACGCCGTTTCCAGGGCCACCACCTTCCTGGTGGTTGGATCCGAGCCCGGCGGCAGCAAGTACCGCAAGGCGCAGGAGCTGGGCACCCCGCAGATCACGGAGGCGGATTTGGTTCAAATCACGGGATGGCAAGAGCTGTCCCGCAAGGCGGGCGGCAACCCGCAACCCAACGAATGAACACATCAAGGACACCGAGACCACAGAGAATAACAGAGAAAGACCTGTCTACGGCCGTCGAGCCGGCCGTCGCCGGATGAAATTCTCTCTGTGCTCTCTTTTTTCTCTGTGACCTCGGTGTCCTTCCTCGCCGAAGCCGGCCCTTCGTCCCCCTGCCGCTGCGGCGCGTCAGCCGCCGAACACATCACCAGGCCAGAGGGCGTGGCCGCAGAGAAAGGCGCGGCCATCGAGCGGCTTGCCGCCTTCGAGCTGGACTGTCAGCAGGCGCAGGGTGCCGTCGCCGGTCTGCACCAGCGGCCCCTCGCCGCTGCAGCAGACCATGGCGCCGGGCGCATGCACACCTGCCACAGGCGGGCAGGCTTCGGCGCGCAGGACCTTCATCCGCCCCGTGTGCCCGGCCGCGTGCAGGCGCGCCGGGAGCATGGTGAAGCAGGCCGGCCAGGGGTTGAATCCGCGCACGCGCCGGGCAATCGATGCGGCCGAAAGCCGCCAGTCGATCTGGCCGTCCTCTTTCCTGAGCTTGGGCGCCAGCGTGACCTGCGAGGCATCCTGCGGTCTGCTCTGGACGTGCCCGGCCGCGACTTCGGCAAGGGTCCGCAGCAGCAGCTCTGCGCCGAGCGGCGTCAGGCGTCCGTAGAGCGTGGCGGCGATGTCATCCGGCAGCACCGGACACGCCGACTGCCCCAGGATGTCGCCGCTGTCCATCCCCGCATCCATGCGGATCGCGGTCACGCCGGAAACCGCGTCGCCGGAGACAATGGCCCACTGCACCGGCGCAGCCCCGCGATGGCGCGGCAGGAGCGAGAGGTGGATGTTGATGCACCCGTGCGGCGGCAGGCGGAGCAGGCGCCGGCCGAGAAACTGCCCGTACGCCACCACCACGATGACATCCGGCGCCCAGGCCGAAAGCTGTGCCAGGGCTTCCTCGCTGTTGATGTTCCCCGGGGTGATGACAGGCAGCCCGTGACCGGCCGCCTTCTGCTTGCCGGGGCATGGCGTCAGGTGGCGGTGGCGTCCGGCCGGGCGGTCCGGTTGCGTCACCACGCCGGCCACCTGGATGCCGGGTGCGCGCAGCAGCGCGTCCAGCATCTCACACGAGACGTCCGCCGACCCCATGAACACCACGCGCATGCATTTCTCCGGCAGCGAAATGCCGCCGGGAAAAGAATAGCGGATGCAGGTGGCGGGGCCAAGGCGGGAGTGCAGTGCCCTAGCAGCTTGTCGGATTTAGCGCTGTACCTTCACAAAATTTGTGCCGACCAAGCTGCTAGTTTGGGGAAGCCCGCTAACGGGCGATAGCGCTGCG
>JBAWXQ010000187.1:0-5675 GCA_037144015.1 bacterium | reverse complement strand
TTGTCGGACTTGGCGCTGTACCTTCACAAACTTTGTGCCGACAAAGCTGCTAGTTTGGGGAAGCTCGCTGACGGGCGATAGAGCTGCTCAAAATTTGAGTCCAGAAGACAATCATGACGTCTGTTGACGGTTTTCAGCGCGCCGAAAAACGAAGAACACATGCTTAATATATTACAGCGCAACATGTTATGTCAATACAAATCGTCTGCTTTTGATCAAAAAGCGCCAGGACTGTCTGTTTGCGAGCGCGAGAAAAGGCCACAGGCCAAAACTAGCAGCCTGGTCGGCACGAACTGTGTGCAGACGCAAAACCTAAATCCGACAGGCTGCTAGAGCAGCTTCAGGCGCGGCAGGTCCTGGATGTCGATGCAGCCGGCGAGGCGGCCTTCCGGGTCCACGACGGGAAGGTCGTCGATCTTGCGCTGCTCGAAGATCCGCAGCGCCTCGACGGCGAGCTGCTCCGGGCGCACGCAGGTGGGCTGGGCGGTCATCACGTCGCGCACCGGGGCTTCGAGCAGGTTGCGGCGCGAGGTCAGCAGGCGGCGCAGGTCGCCATCCGTGAAGATGCCGGCCAGCCTGCCGTCGGCATCGATGATGCAGGCGGAGCCGGCCTTGGCGCCGGTCATGGCCATGATGGCATCCTGCACGGTGGCGGTGGCCGGTACGGCCGCGACGCGGTCGCCGGTCCGCATGATGTCACTCACGCGGCAGAGCAGGGCGCGGCCGATGGCGCCGGCGGGGTGCAGGCGGGCGTAGTCTGATTTGTCGAAGCCGCGCGCCTCGAGCAGCGTCATGGCCAGGGCGTCGCCGACGGCCAGGGTGGCCGTGGTGCTGGTGGTGGGTGCCATGTTGAACGGGCAGGCCTCGCGATCAATCACCACCGGCACGATCACGTCGCTGTGCCGGGCCAGCGAGCTGGCAATGCCGCCGGTGAGCGAGATGATGGGGATGCCGCGGCGCTTGACCACGGGGACGAGCGCGAGCAGCTCATCGGACTCTCCCGAGAAGCTCAGGACCAGCAGTGCATCCAGGTCTGCCAGGATGCCGAGGTCGCCGTGCATGGCCTGCGTGGGGTTGAGCACCACGCTGGTGGAGCCGGTGCTGGCGAGCGTGGCGGAGATCTTCTCGGCGATGTGCAGGCTCTTGCCCACGCCGGTGACCACGATGCGGCCGTTGCGCGCCAGCACCTGCAGCAGCAGGGCGACCGCGCGGCTGAAGCCGTCGCCCAGCGCGTTGCGGGCAGATTGCAGCCCGGCGATCTCGATGTCCATGACTTGTTTGGCGCGGCTGACAAAATCCATATCCATGACGTTTCTCTCCGGATCGTGGCCGGCGGCTTCCTGCCGCCTGGCCACCCCGCGGGGTACGATGGCGCAAGCGCGCCCCCGGGTCAAGCCAGGAGACTGTCGGCAGAGTAATGGGTTGGCGACAGGGGGCGGCAGTTCCGCGCGAGGAATAGCGGAAGGATGGGGGTGCCTGGGGGCGTCGTGGCGGGAGGATGAACGCACCGCGCCGATGCGGAAGGCTCTTCCCCGTGCCGGCCAGACTCGATACCGGCGTCATCGTCGTTTCAGAAACAGGTGAAGGGCGTCTCGTCAATCGCCGTCGCGGCAGCAGCTCCTTGAGCATCCTGCACGACAGCGTACGCTACGTGCCACGTGATCGTCTGGAGACCCTGCGCGCGCGATCAACGGATAACTGAGTCTTCGCCACCCGCTGGCAGCGGGTGGCTCAACCAGCAGCCTGGTCGGCGGACAGTTTGTGCCTCCTCAAACCCAGTTCCGACCAGGCTGCTAGTGCAGCACCTCGAACTCGACGGTCAGGATGCCGTCCTTGAGCGTCTCGTTGAGCACCTTGTACAGTCCGCCGGCGGTTGGCTCCTTGCCGGCCTCGAGCAGCAGTTCCTTGCTGGAGGCAATCTTTCCGATGTTTTTGATGACCCAGTCACGGGTTTCCAGGCCGCCATCGGCGATGTCCACCGATAGCGTTCCCTTTGCGGTCTTCGAGTCATAGGCATAGCTGCGAAGCTTCGGGGTGATTACGGCAGGTGGTGGCGCAGCGGGGCGCTGGGGCGGAGGGGGCGCCGTGGCATCGGGGGTGTTCTGTCGGACGTTGCGGACAGGCGTGGCGACGGCCCGGGTGTCGACCGATACAAAGGAGACCTGCTGCGTGTTGGCAAGAAACAGCTGCTTGATTTCGGCCGGCGTCAGGGCGCGGTTCCAGATGGTCACCTCGTCGAATGCACCCTTGAAGTGCTGGTCAGCCCAGTTCCGGTAGCCCGCAACCCAGCAAGTAAACAAGTCTGGGACACCGAGAGCATAGAGAAGATGGAGACCACAGAGGAAGGCCTGTTCGTTTTTTCAGGATAACGAGTGTTGCGGCGGGAAAAGATTTTCCGGCACGGAAAATCTACTCGTAGCGCAGCGCGTCAATCGGGTTGAGGCGGGAGGCCCGCCAGGCGGGATAGAAGCCGAAGAAGATGCCGATGCCGGCGGCCACGCCGAGCGCGAGCAGGATGGTGGAGGGGTCGATCAGGATGGGCCACTGCTTGGCCTGTGCCAGGACGCGCGCGGCGCCGACGCCGACGCCGATGCCGAGCAAGCCGCCCACGGCGGAGAGGAGGATGGCCTCGACCAGGAACTGGCGCAGGATGTCGCGCTGGCGCGCCCCCACGGCCATGCGCAGGCCGATCTCGCGGGTGCGCTCGGTTACGGACACGAGCATGATGTTCATGATGCCGATGCCGCCGACCACCAGCGAGATGGAGGCGATGATGGTCAGCAGGATGCGCATGGAGGTGGCCACGGAGGAGACCATCTTGGTGACCTCGGTCATGTCGCGGATGGTGAAGTCATCGTCGGTCGCCGGGGGCAGGTGGTGGCGTTCGCGCAGGACGGCGGTGATCTCCTCGCGCGCCGCGTCCAGGTGGTCCATGTCGTCGAGGCTGACCATGATCTGGTCGACGTTTTCGAAGGAGTTGCGCTGGAGCACGCGGCGGCAGGTGGAGAGCGGGGTGAGGATGATGTCGTCCTGGTCCTGCCCCCAGGCGGCCGTTCCTTTCTTGGAGAGGATGCCGAGCACGCGGAAGGGGAGGTTGCGGATGCGGATGTAGGCGTTCTCCGGCAGCGGCTCGCCTTCGCCGAAGAGATTCTGGGCGACGGTGGCGCCGAGGATGCAGACCCGCGAGCCGCTGCGCATGTCGGCCTCGGCGAAAAAGGCGCCTTCGTCCACGGACCAGCGCCGCACCTCCTGGAAGCTGGTGGTGACGCCCTGGATCCGCGCGCGCCAGTTGTTGGCGCCGAATATGGCCTGGGCGCCGGTGCTGACCATGGGGCAGACGGCATTCACATGCACGCACTCACGGGCGATGGCCGCGGCATCGCCGTCCATCAGGGTCTGCTGCGTGCCGCTGCCGCCGCGCACGCCGCCGGCGTTCTGGCTGCCGGGGAAGATCATCACCAGGTTGTTGCCCAGGCTGCTCATCTGGTTCTGGATCATGGCCGTGGCGCCGTCGCCGATGGCCTTCATGGCGATGACCGCGGCGATGCCGACGATGATGCCGAGCGAGGTGAGCAGCGAGCGCACCTTGGCGCGGCAGAGGGCGCGCAGCGCCACGCGCAGCAGGAGCAGCGGGTTCATACCACCCTCCCGTCGCGCATGTGGATCACGCGGCCGGCGTGCCGGGCGATCTCCTCGGCGTGCGTGACCATGATCAGCGTGATCCCCTCCGCGTTCAGCTCGTGGAAGAGCGTCATGATCTCGGCACCGGAGCGGCTGTCGAGGTTGCCGGTGGGCTCATCGGCCAGCAGGATGGACGGCTGGTTGACCAGCGCGCGGGCAATGGCCACCCGCTGCATCTGGCCGCCGGAGAGCTGGCCGGGCGTGTGGTGCAGGCGGGCGCCAAGGCCGACGCGCTGCAGCAGCTGCGTGGCGCACTGGCGGCGCTCGGCGCCCGGGCGATGCGGGCCGTAGAAGAGCGGCATCTCCACGTTTTCCAGGGCGGAGGTGCGCGACAGCAGGCTGAAGTTCTGAAACACGAAGCCGATGCGGCGGTTGCGCACGCGCGCCAGGCGATTGCGGTCCAGGCAGGCCACGTCCTCATCCTCGAGAATGTAGGAGCCGCTGGTGGGGCGGTCGAGGCACCCGAGGATGTTCAGCAGGGTGCTCTTGCCGGAGCCGGAGGCGCCCATGATGGCGACAAAGTCGCCGCTGGCGATGTCCAGCGAGACGCCATCCACGGCGGCGATGCTTTCGCCCCCGAGGTGGTAGAGCTTGCGAATCGCGCGCAGCGACACAACCGTGTTGCGATCGGGCATGGTTTTCCTGGCTACAGGCGCGGCGGGCGCGCCTGGCGCGATGCCGGCGGTGTGGGCATGAAGGGGTTGACCACGGCCGGCTTGGAGCCGCTGGTCAGGGCGGCCGCGATCACCTCCTGCCCCTCGGCCAGGTTGTCGCCGGAAACCTCGGTCCAGGTGCCGTCGGTGATGCCGGTGGTGACGGGCAGGGGGCGCAGCGAGCCGTCCGGGTTCTGAACCCAGAGCCGGGGCGTCCTGCGGCTGTCACCGCGGGTGCTGCGTCCGTTGTTGTCGCCGGTGGCGCGCGGGGAATCTCCGGACCGCGCGGATTTTTCTTTTTTTGCTTTGTCGGATTTGTCCCCCTCGCCGGACTTTTCCCCCTCGCCGGGCTTGTCCGCCTTGTCCGGCTTGAAGCGCAGCGCGGCGTTCGTCACCCGCAGCACGTTGGTTCGCTCGGCGATGACGCAGGAGATGTTGGCGGTCATGCCGGGGAAAAGCTTCTCATCCGGGTTGCTGGCGCGCACCATCACGGGGTAGGTCACGACATTCTGCACGGTGCTGGCCGACAGCCGGATCTGGTCCACGGCGCCGGTGAACGTGACCGGGTAGGCATCCACGTTGAACGTCACTTTCTGCCCGACCTCCACCGGGCCGATGTCCGCCTCCGGCACGCCGGAGTTGATCAGCACGGTGTGCATGTCGGCGGCAATGGAGAAGATGGTCTGCACCGACATGCTGGCCACGACGGTCTGCCCCTCGTCCACGTTGCGGGAGATGACGATGCCGTCCACGGGCGCGGTGATGACGGTGTAGCTGAGGTTGGCCTTGGCCAGATCCAGCGCGGCGGCGGTCTGCTGCACCTGCGCCTGCGCCACCTTCAGTTGCGCCCCGGCGGAGGCGGCGTTGGCCACGGCGGCATCGAGGTCGGCGGTGGAGATCAGCCGGTTCGTGGCCAGGCCGGTGGCGCGCACGAGGTCATTGCTGGCCTTGAGCAGGTTGGACCGCGCCTCGTCCACCGCGGCCTGGCTGCGCATCAGGTTGGCCTCGGCGGAGGAGAGGTTGGCCTGGTAGACGGACGGGTCGATCCGTGCCACGACATCGCCGGCCTTCACGCGGCTGTTGAAGTCCGCGTACAGGTTGCGCACGATGCCGCTGACCTGCGTGCCGACCACCACCAGCTTGCGCGGCTGGACCGTGCCGGTGGCGCGCACGATCTGCACGACGTCGCCGCGCTCGACGGTGGCGGTGCGGTAGGTGGCGGCCTTGTCGCGGGGGCCCCACTTGTGCCAGGCGAACCAGCCGCCGGCGCTGGCAGCGGCCAGAAGAATGAGAATGAGAATCCAGCGCGTCATAATTGTTCCTCAGGATTCAGGGTTCAGG
>JBAWXQ010000186.1:0-5769 GCA_037144015.1 bacterium | reverse complement strand
GGGACATCACAATCCTTCCTATAACGGTACATTCGTAAATGCTGTCTCCCTAAGTGTGCCATCCACCCTCCACCTGCCGCCCAGCCCATCAAAAATCAAAACTCTGCGGTTTTGCGGTTTTGCGGTTCCCGCTCTCTCCCTCCCGACCGGCCTCTTCACGAACCTGCCTTGCTCACACCGTCCGCGTGGCTTCGCGGAGTTGCTCGATGCGGGCTAATCGAACCGCTCCTGGTCCTCGGCTTCGTCGCGGCCGGTCTGGGAGTAGTCCAGGATCTCCAGCCCCTCGTAGAACCAGGGGAACATGTCGCGTCGCAACTTGGCCATCCAGCTCTGGCTTTCGGCCTTGCGACGCAGATTGTAAAAGACCACCCCCTCGGCAAAGACCTTGTCCGTGGCGCCGGTCTTGGCCGCGCGCTTGGTGTAGTAGCGGGAGTAAAGGCCGTCCTTGAACCAGCTGCTCCAGTTGTCGTAGGTGCGCGCGTGCTCATAAAAGGAGCGGTAATTCAGGTCCGTCAGCGCCTTCTCGAACGGATACCATTCGTGGAAGTCGAGTTTGTACGGGTTGCCGTTGACCTTCGGACCGATGCACTCACCCGCCTGCTCGCCGCCTTCCTTCACATACCCCTTGGCCACGGCCCGGAAGACCCCCTCGATGATGAAGGTTTTGCCGTGCAGGATCTGGAGTGGATCGATCACTTGCTTGCGGTTCTGCAGTGCCACGATCCGACCCTGCTCGGTCTTGAGCTTGATGTTGGTGCCGTTGAGTTTTTCAACCGCCACGGTGTCAGGGTCTTCGAAGACCCACTCGTACCCCGGGTTGACGCGCTCCACCGCGAGGTAGACCTCGGGGCCGCGCAGTTGAAACTCCCGTCCTCGTTTCCGAAAATCCTCCGGATTCACCCGGAACGTTTGCCGGATGAAGGGGCAGTGGAGTTTGGTAAAATCGGTCAGGATTTCAGACATGGTCGCCACCTGTCTTCTTGAGTCCGCTCACCAACTGGATCCGACAATGCCGAAGCGGACTCTATTTGGCATGGCGTTTCCTGTGTAAACTCGGAAACAGAATAGCAGGCCGCGGCCACCGGCCGCGGCTACAAAATCGGCTAGGTTTGCCGCACAGCGGCAAACCTAGCCGATTTTGACGGGCTTGCCGCTCTTGGCCGACGCGTAGATGGCGTCGATGATCTGCATCAGCTTGACGGCCTGGTCGGGCGTGTTGAGCGGGGCTTCCTTCTTCTCGATGGCCCAGACAAAGTTGGTGGCCGCGCGGATGCGGCCCATGCTGGGGTCGGCCGGCACCACGATGTCGCGGTTCACGGAGCGCCCGTTCTCCTGCGTGTAGAGCTGGCAGGCGTCGACGCTGGTGTCGTCGAGCCCGTCGCGGCCGAACAGGCGGCGCACCAGGCCGCCGGCCTTGGCCCCCTGGAAGGTCACGCTGACCTCCTCGCGGTGATTCATCTCGGCCCACGAATTGCGCAGGAAGAGCGCCTGGCCGGTCTTGAAGGTCACGAAGCCGTGCGCGGCCGCCTCGACGTCCGTGACGCCCCGGGCCACGTCCGGGATGCCCCACGGGCCCTTGAAGGCCTTGTTGCCGATGAAGTCGTCGTAGGTCCGGGCCAGCACCCAGTCCGGCTGCGGGTAGTCCATGAAGTAGAGCGCCAGGTCGATCATGTGCAGCAGGTCGATCACCGGCCCGCCGCCGGAGAGCTTCTTCGTGGTGAACCAGCCGCCGAAGCCGGGGATGCCGGTGCGGCGGATCCAGAGCGCCTGCGCGGAGTTGATCGGCCCGACCGCGCCCTTGCGGATGTATTCCATCATCGCATAGGCCTCGGGGCGGGCGCGGTTGTTGAAGTTGAACATGAGCTGGCGGCGGGCCCTGGCTGCGGCCCTGGCCATGGCGGCAGCCTCGGCGGCGTTCAGCGCCGGCGGCTTTTCGCAGAAGACATGTTTTCGGGCGGCCAGCGCCTGCAGGGCCAGCGGCATGTGGAACTTGTTGGGCGTGATGATCGAGACCGCATCGAGCTTCTCGCCGGAGAGCATGCGCGCCACGGAGCGGTAGACCTTGGGAATGCTGTGTTTGGCCGCGGTCCGGGCCGCGGCGTCCCGGTTCACGTCCGCAATGGCCACAACCTCCGCACCGGCTGCCCGGAACCCGGGGATGTGGTAGTTGGCCATGCCGCCTGCGCCAATGATGCCGATCTTCATGCTCATGGGAGTGTCTTTCTTTTAGCCGACGCCAGAACAAAACAACAGGCACAAAATACTCCGGATTGACGGTGAGGTCAATTCGCCGCCAAGCGCCGGATAACAGACAGTGTAATACGCAACCAAAAGAGCAGCCGGAACAATTACTTGATATACAGGCTGAATGACGGATCAATCTGCCAGTGGGTTGCGGTTTACGCTGACATCCGGCGCTTTGCGACGGGTTTCCCAAAACTAGCAGCCTGGTCGGCAGACGGTTTGTGTCTTTACAAAGCTAAGTCCGACAGGCTGCTAGGGGTCCACCATGACCCGCGCCTTCAGCGTGCCGCGGTTGTCCTTGCGGGCGTTGACCGGCTCGTTGATGGCCAGCGCGACTTCGCCGTCCGCCGCGACGCTGAACGAGCCCTGCCTGCCGACAGCGGCGATCTCGCCGTCGGGCAGGACGCGCGCAACCAGCTGCCCGTAGTTGGCCCTGGGCGAGAGGCGCGGGTTCTGCATCGGGTCGATGTAGTACTTGAAATAGGTGTCGTTGTTTGGATAGCCGAGCGCGTCCGTCATTTCGCCGCCGGATCCGCAGGACCACGTGCCGCTGGCTGTGACGCGGACCTGGTTCCCCCGCTTCACGCGCACGCCGGTTGGCGTCCAGTCGGCGCCGGCGGTCGCGGAAACCGGAACGGTCGTGTCGGAGGCGCCGGAGGACTCCACCAGCGTGGCCTGGAACGGCTTGCCTGCGGTTGGGAACATCTGCCGCAGCACGGCATCCTTGTAGCCGCGCTTGCGGAAGGTGATGTCCGCCGGGTTGACGGACATGACATGTTCGAACGGCGTCATCAGCGGCTTGTTCTGCTCCAGCACCGGCTGGTTGTTGATGAGCACCACGGCGCCGTCAGGCTGGCTTTCGAAGCGGACCCTGACCGTTGTGGCAGGTGCGCCGCCGGGCACAGGCGCGGCAGGTGCGGCAGCGGCCGCCGGCGCGGCGGCGCCACTGGCAAGGGGCTTGCAGGCCGCGGCGTCGACTTCCAGGATGACCGCGTGCCGCGAGGGGATCTTGGCCGCCTTGGCGCGCAGGTCGATGGTCCAGGTGTTGCGCGCGTCCGGCCAGGCAGCCACCTCCAGCGGCTTGAACGGCGGCGCCGACTGGATGCGAAACGCCGGCGTGGCATTGCCGGGAGCCAGTTCCTGGTACGGCGTGACCTGCACCTGCCATGCATTGCCCATGCCGCCCACGCCGTCGATCGTCCGGGGCGCCGTGATGCCGGCGAGCGGCACGCTGACCACCTCAATTGCGTCGCGGACCGTGACGTCCAGCCGCATCAGCGGCGTCCAGCCGGCGGCTTCGCCCCGAGATTCCAGCACGGCGGATGCCGCGGGAAGCGCCACCGCAGGCGCGGTGTTGGTGCTGCCCGGCGTGCCGGCCGCCGGCGCCGTGCCGGCGCCCGCGGGCGCGGGCGCTGCGCCGGTGCTGAGCAGGGAGGTCCAGAGGCTGAGCAGCTTGGCCTCGTCAGCCACCGCGGTTTTCTGCCGCGTCAGCACGTCGCCCAGCCGGGCGGCAAAGGCCCGGTTCAATTTCTTGAGGTCTGCCGCCTGCTTGTCCTCGACGGCCTGGAGGCTGCGCTTGAAATCGTCGACCACCGCATCCAGATCGGCGCGGATCTTGCCGGTGACAGCCGTGGAGCCATCCTTTTCAAAGGCAGCCTTGACCTCCGTGAAGATTTTGACCGCTGCGGTGCCGGACGCTGTGCCCGTGATGTTCCCCGAGACCTTGGCCTTGGCCAGCCCCTGCCGGGAGCTTTCCAGCTGGTCCTCCACGACCTTGCGGAGCGCATCGGTGCGCTGTTTGGCGATCTCCGCGCGCCCGGCTGCCCCCTCGGTCTTCAATTGCTGCACGGCCGGCGTCGTGAGGTCCGGCGCCTGCGCGCGGGCGGCGATGGCGAAGAGGATGACGAAGCCGGCGGCCAAAGGAGTGATTCGGATCATGACACCCCAAGAATAGCTTTTCCGGAGCGGAAAAGCTACAGCACCTTGCGGATCCGCGCCATGGCTTCTTCCACGTTCTCGCGGCTGTTGAAGGCGCTGATGCGGATATACCCCTCGCCGCACGGGCCGAAGCCGGAGCCGGGCGTGGTCACGACCTGGGCCTTCTGCAGCAACTGGTCAAAGGACTTCCAGGAGTTCTTTCCGGTCTTCACCCAGATGTAGGGGCCGTTCACGCCGCCGGTCAGGGGATAGCCCAGGGCCGTGACGGTTTCGCGGACGACGCGGGCGTTGCCGAGGTAGAAGTCGTTGAGCGCCCGGACCTGCTGCCGGCCTTCGGGCGAGTAGACGGCCTCGGCCGCGCGCTGGACAGGGTAGGAGACGCCGTTGAACTTGGTGGTGTGGCGGCGGGTCCAGAGCGGGTGCAGCGGCACAGCCTCGCCCTTGCGGTTGTAGGCCAGGCAGCTTTTGGGGACCACGGTGAACGCGCAGCGCGTGCCGGTGAATCCGGCGGTCTTGGAGAAGCTCCGGAACTCGATGGCCACGTCGCGCGCGCCCTCGATCTCGTAGATGCTGTGCGGGATCGACGGGTCGCGGATGAAGGCCTCGTAAGCGGCATCAAAGAGGATCAGCGCCTGGTTGGCGCGCGCATACTCCACCCAGCGGGCGAGCTGCTCGCGCGTGGCCGTGGAACCGGTGGGGTTGTTCGGAAAGCAGAGGTAGATCAGGTCCACAGGCTCGGCCGGCAGGTCGGGCACGTAGCCGTTCTCGGCCGTGCAGGGGAGGTAGACCAGTCCGCCGTAGCGCCCCTTGCGGAAGCGTCCGGTGCGGCCGGCCATGACGTTGGTGTCGACATAGACGGGGTAGACCGGGTCGGGCATGGCGATTCTGATTTTCGGGCCGAAGAGCTCCTGGATGTTGGCCGTGTCGCACTTGGCGCCGTCGCTGACAAAGACCTCGTCGGCGTCGATGGCGGCGCCGCGGGCGCGGTAGTCGTTGGCCGCGATGGCCTCGCGCAGGAAGTCGTACCCCTGCTCCGGACCGTAGCCGCGGAAGGTGGCGGCGCCGGCCATCTCGTCGACGGCCTTGTGCATGGCCGCGATGCAGGCGGGCGGCAGCGGCTGCGTGACGTCGCCGATGCCGAGGCGGATCACGCGCTTGTCCGGGTTGGCCGCCTGGTAGGCCTTGACGCGCCTGGCGATCTCGGAAAAGAGGTAGGAGGACTGCAGCTTGGCGTAGTTTTCGTTGATCAGGATCATTTCAGGCTCCGTGTGGCAGGTGTCGGGCCGCGGCGGGTCCGCCGGGCTATTGGTTGCGCGGAAGTTTCCAGTCGCAGGGGTGGGGGAGTCAAGTGCGGAATGCGGAGTCGTGGTAATGGGTTGGCGACAGGGGGCGGCGGTTTCGTGCGAGGGTCAGCGGAAGGATGGACAATTGTGGCAGGTGGTCGTTACGCTTAGTACGCGGTGTCGTACGTTTGGTGACGTATTCTCGTAATCGTCCTCGTCCTTCGTCCTCGTCCTCGAAAGAGTTTTCGGCCGGCCAGACAATCGAGTACGAGGACGAGGACGACGACGAGGACGAGCCGAAGTT
>JBAWXQ010000185.1:0-5797 GCA_037144015.1 bacterium | reverse complement strand
ACAGGCGAAAGGCATGTTTACAAGCGAAGGGGTCGGTCTTAGGCGAGGATTTGGGCCGATCATTGCTTCTTTCGGGGTCGGGGTCGGTATCGGTATCGGTATCGGGGTCGATTTCTTCCGTTCTCTTTCCGCGAACATCTAATTGTGTCAAGATACGGCTGGCCGGGAACAGGCCCGACGACGTATTGCGACGAAGCGTAGACGACGAAGCGTGGGACGAAGAAAGCGACGAAGTGTGGCGTGGTACGGATAGCGATGACAGGTCGTTCCCGCGCTTCGTCGCACACTTCGTCCCACACTTTGTCGTCTACGCTTCGTCGAGCCGCTTTGTCGACTGTTGATATGGCGACCAAGCCTAATTCACTCACAGTTGCTGCGGAGGAAACTTTTTTATGCAGGATGCTTAAGGAACTGCCGTCTCCTGTCGCCAACCCATTATGGTTGTGCTGTGGCGGTCTCTCGTTTCGCTGTCATTCCGCTTGGCCCCCTTGCGTTCGTCCGGTAGACTTTCCCCCTGTCAACGAGACGGCGCAGGCGTATGGCGTCTCATAACGAAACGATGTGAGGCGGGTGTCAGCCATGAGTATTCGCGGCATCATTTTCGACATGGACGGCGTGCTGTGCGACTCCGAGCCGTTCATCTGCGAGGCTGCCTGCCGGATGTTCCAGGAGCGCGGCGTGCAGGTGCAGCCGGATGATTTCAAGCCGTTTGTCGGCACGGGCGAGGACCGCTTTATCGGCGGCGTGGCGGAGAAGTACGGCGTGTCGCTCGACCTGGCGCGGGATAAGGCCCGCACCTATGCCATTTACCTGGATATCATCCGCGGGCGGCTGCAGCCGATGAATGGGGTGGGCGACTACCTTGCCGCCTGCCGGGCGCGCGGGCTGCGGCTGGCCGTGGCCAGCAGTGCGGACGAGGTGAAGGTGGCGGCCAATCTGGCGGAGATCGGCTTTCCGCCGGAACGGTTCGATGTCGTGGTAAACGGGTTGATGGTGACGCACAAGAAGCCGGCGCCGGATATTTTTCTGCTGGCGGCGGAGCGCCTCGGCCTGCTGCCGGCCGAATGCCTGGTGGTGGAGGATGCCCCTTCCGGCCTGCGCGCCGCGCAGGCGGCCGGGTGCCCGGCCCTGGGCGTGCGCTCCAGCTTCGACGACGCCACGCTGCGTGCGGCCGGCGCATTCCGGACCGTGCAGGATCTGGCCGAGGCGTTCAGGAACCTGTCGGCAGAAGGTGCCTGATCGCTCCCGAACCCAAGGCGGGCGTCAGCCCGCAACCCAATGAATGAACAAATCACGGACACCGAGAGCACAGAGAGGAACAGAGACCACAGAGAGATTCCTGACTGCGACCGGCGAGCCGGCCGCAGCAGCATGAATTTCTCTCTGTGCTCTCTTTCTTTCTCTGTGGCCTCTGTGTCCGTTCACTGATCATGAAAGATGCGACGCATATGCATCGCATGTTATGACGGAACAATCTGATGTCGCCAGGTTCCTGAAAAAAAACGGCCGGGGAAGACCCCGGCCGTTTCGTTTCGGATGCTGCTGGCGGCACCTTATTCCGGTTGCGGCGACGGCATGCCTGCCGGCATCCCGCCCGGCATCCCGCCCGGCATGCCTGCCGGCTTGTCGAACATGGTGCTGACCTTGGCCTTGCCGCGCAGGGCTGTCAGGTAGTCCCGCATGGCATCGCCGACCTGCTTGTCCTCCAGCTCCTTGCGGACTTCGTCGCGTGTGGCTGCCGGGGGCGCCTTGATCAGGATATGACTGGCCTGCACGGTCTCGGGCGTGGCCGGCGTGTCGCCTTCAGCGGCCTTGGCCGCATTGTGCGCCGTGACCTTGATCACGTGGAAGCCGAAATCGGTCTCGACGACCGGACCGATGTCGCCGGCCTTCTGGGTGAAGGCCGCATCCGAGAAGGGCTTTACCATCTGCGTGCGACCGAACGCGCCCAGGTCGCCGCCGGCCTGCTTGCCGCTCGGGCAGTCGGACTTCTCGCGCGCCACCGCCTCGAAGTTCGTGCCGGCGAGCAGCTGCGTGCGGATGGCGTCGATCTGCGCGCGCTTCTCCGTGCGCTCCTTCTGCGCCTCGGCAACGGCGGCGTCCACGGCCTTGTCATCCAGCTTGAGCTTGCTGCGGACCTGGGTGTCGACCAGCTTTTCGATCAGCATCTGCTCGTCCAGCTCCGCCCGGGCCTTGGCTTCACCCATGGGGGTTTTCTTGATCATTTCCGCCACGGTCATGCCCTGCTTGGCGGCCATGGCTTCGAACGGCTTCATGTACTTGGCGCGGTCTGCATCGTCGATGGCGAGCTTGAGCCGCTTGACTTCTCCCAGCAGGAGCGTCTTGGAGACGAACATGTTGACCATGCGGGGGGCGAACATCTGCAGCGCCATCTGCTGCTGATCAGCCGGAATCTGCTGGGCATTGACCACTGACTGCAGCTGCTGTGTCAGTTCCTCGCGCGACAGCGTGACGCCGTCTACCGAGGCGGCGACCGTGCCGGCAGCTGCCGCGCCGCCGGGTAGGGCGGCGGAACTGGCGAAGACGGGTGTTTTTTCTGCCGGGGCGGAGGAGGCCTTGCTCTCCTTCTTGCATCCGGTGGCGCACGCGCCGAGCAGGAGCGCGGCAAGTGACAGGTGGGTGAAGATGCGCATGTGCGGGTCTTTCCTGGGTTGATGCCGCCAGAAGCGGACATTTTCCGGAACCAATCGGCTCGAACGCGCCATGCGCCCGGACCTGGTCCAATCGGTGCATAGTACCAGAAACCCCATGCCCAAGGGCGACAAGAATCCGCGCGCCTTCCGGCGCGCGGTTTGCTATGCTTGCACCCTCATGTCACAGGAATGGAACATCCGCTCGCGTGGTCATGCCTGCAGTGTGTGCGGGCAGGCGTTCAGCAATCAGCAGCCGTGCGTCTCGGTGCTGCGGGAGCATCCCGACAGCTTTGAGCGCCGCGATTACCACACGCTATGCTGGCGTGACGAGACTCGCGACTGGCGCCCGTACAGCCTCTGGGAGGGCGAATATGAGGCGCCCGTGGTCGTCATCAAAGAAGAGCCGGTCAAGAAGGACACGGCCGAAAGCCTGCTGCGGCGGCTGATCCTGATGGAAGAGCCGGCCATGCGCAACGTGGTCTATGTGCTGGCGGTGATGCTGGAGCGCGGCAAGCAGCTGGTCGAGCGCGATGCCAAGCCCCATGAAAGCGGTGGCATCCTGCGGGTCTACGAGCACAAAAAGACCGCCGACATCTTCACCGTGCTCGATCCGCGGCTGCGCATGGACGAGATCGGCACCGTGCAGCAGCAGGTCGTGGCGCTCCTGAGCGGGACGCATCACCTGGAGGAGGGGGCTGCTGTGCCGCCGACCGCGGAGCAGGCTGCTCCGCAGGTGCGAACCGCAGAGTGACGGGCCGGTATCACGCGCGATCCCAGCGGCCCGATCCGCGACACACGTACGCACGGCAACTTCGCCTTGAACTTGCCAACTGCTCTTTTTAGGTTTCACAATACCATGGGCGAAACGTTCGACCTGATCATCCGCAACGGAACCGTCCTCGACGGTACGGGCGCGCCCGGACGGCAGGCGGATGTCGGGGTGCGCGGCGACCGGATCGCGGCGGTCGGCGCGCTGGCCGCGGCATCCGCCGTGCGGGTTGTGGATGCGGCCGGCTGGGTGGTTTCCCCGGGGTTCATTGACGCCCATTCCCACTCCGACACCTTTTTTCTGATTGAGCCGGATGCCCCCAGCAAGGTCACGCAGGGCGTGACCACGGAGATCGTCGGCCAGTGCGGCGCCTCTGCCGCGCCAATTTTTGGACAGGGGCGTTTGCCGTCCGACTGGGCGGCGCTGGTGTATCCGGAACGCAGGTGTCAGGCGTCAGGCGCCAGAGACCAGAAGGCCGCGGGCGGCGAAAGTCGCAAGCCGTCACCTGCCACCAACCACCTGCCGCCGTCTTCCGCCCCCGGCCCCACCTGGTCCACGGTGGCCGAATACCGCGAAATCTTCGAGCAGGTGCGGCCGGCGGTGAACGCCGTGCTGCTGATCGGCCATAACACGCTGCGCGCGGGCGTGATGGGCTACGAGCCGCGAACCGCCACGGCCGACGAAGTGAGCGCGATGCAGCGGCACCTGACGCAGGCGCTGGACGAGGGCGGCAGCGGGATGAGCACCGGGCTGATCTACCAGCCCGGGCGCTACGCGACGCCGGAGGAAGTGCTCGCACTTGCGAAGACCACCGCGGCGCACGGCGGATGCTACGCCACGCACATGCGCAGCGAGGGGGACCGGCTGCTGGAGGCGCTGGACGAAGTGCTGCAGCTCGGGCACGCCAGCGGCATCCGCCTGCAGATCTCGCACCTCAAGACGTCCAGCGAGCAAAACTGGGGAAAGCTGGACGCCGTGTTCGCGCAGATCGAGGCCGCGCAGCGGCAGGGGGTGTGCGTTCACGCCGATCGCTATCCGTATCTTGCCGGCGGCACCGACCTGGATGTGGTGCTGCCGGACTGGGCCGCGGCCGGCGGCCGGGACGCCATCCTCGCGCGGCTGGCCGATGACGCCACGCGCGCCCGCATGGCGGCAGAGCTCGATTCCAGCCGCACCCGCAACTCTTGGGATGGCGTCATGATCGGCGGCACGACGCACCCGGAGCTGCATGCTTTGCGCGGGCAGACAATCGCCGCCATTGCCGCCGCGCGCGGCGGCTCCGCGGGCGAGGCCGTCGTGTGGATCCTGCAGCGCGATGCGCTGCGCACCGGGGCCTTCTTCTTCGGCATGAGCGGGGCGAACCTGCGGCGCATCTACGCGCAGCCATGGGTCATGGTCGGGTCGGATGCCTCCCTCCGCGCGCCGGAGGGGCCGCTGGCCGCGGATCATCCACACCCGCGCGCCTATGGCACCTTTCCCCGCTTTCTGCGCCTGGTGCAGGACGAGAACCTCATGCCGCTGCCGGAGGCAATCCGGCGCATCACCAGCCTGCCGGCCGATGCGTTCGGGCTGCGCGACCGGGGGCGGATCAAGGCCGGGGCGTTTGCCGACCTGGCCGTTTTTAATCCGGCCGCCATGCGCGATGCGGCCACCTTTGCCGCCCCGCACGTGTTTTCCAGCGGGGTGCGGCAGGTGTGGGTCAACGGCCGCTGCTGCTACGACCACGGCCGCTTCACCGGCGACCGCGGCGGACGCGTGCTGCAGAGCCGGTTCTAGGAGACAGTCGGGCGTAGGCCTCGGATCGCTCCAGTGCCTTCTGCCGACAGTCTCCTAGGAACCTGTCGGATTTAGGCTTTGGACCGATCCGGCACCTTCTGCCGACAGGTTCCTAGTTGGGCCACCCGCTGCCAGCGGGTGGCGAAGACTCAGTTACAGACAGAAAAATTGTTCCGGCTGCTCTTTTGGTTGCGTATTACACTGTTTTCCGGCGCTTGGCGGTTGCGTCCCCCAAACTAGCAGCCTGGTCGGCAGACAGTTTGTATCTTTACAAGGCTAAGTCCGCCCGGCTGCAGTGCGCAATCGTCGGCGCATGGCATCCCGGTTGATCGGCCCCGTTGCCGGTGTCTCCGGTTCTGGAACCGCCACGACGCTCGCGACAACAGTAACCAGTTGCTGCTTGTCGTTGGGCGTATCCGTTACGTACGCACCCAGCACCAGCATGCTGCCTTCCACGTCCACCGCTATCCGTGCCGCGCCACACTTCGTCGCTTTCTTCGTCCCACGCTTCGTCGCCAACTCATTACATCGCAGTCGCACTCCAGTAATGGGTTGGCGACAGGGGGCGGCAGTTCCGCGCGAGGTGCAGAGGAAGGAT
>JBAWXQ010000184.1:0-5880 GCA_037144015.1 bacterium | reverse complement strand
GGTAGGATTCCCGCGGATCCGCGGGAGACGCCGGCGGATTCCCCAAACTAGCAGCTTGTCGGATTTAGCGCCGTACCTTCACAAGTTTTGTGCCGACCAAGCTGCTAGTTTGGGGGACGCAACCGCCAAGCGCCGGAAAACAGTGTAATACGCAACCAAAAGAGCAGCCGGAACAATCTTTCTGTCTGTAATTGTGTCTTCGCAACCCGCGGGCAGCGGGTTGCACAACTAGGAGACTGTCGGCAGAAAGCCCTGGACCGATCCGAGGCCTAAATCCGACAGTCTCCTAGCAGCCTGTCGGACTTAGCCTTGTGGAGGCACAAATCGTCTGCCGACCAGGCTGCTAGTTTTGGAAACCCGCCGCCAAGCGGCAGATCTGCGTGCAAGTAAACGCCAAAGGTCTGGCAAAACAGCAAAATTTATGGTTTTTGTGCCATGGGCCTGTCCGTTTGCGGCGGGTTTCCCGACTAGGAGACTGTCGGCATGGGGCGGGTCGCAACCAAAAGTCTAAATCCGACAGTCTCCTAGGGCTGCAGCAGGTGGACCTGGCGGCCGGAGATGAGGTTGTATTGGCTCATGGCCACGCGCCACCAGGGGGCGAGCTCGCGGTCGGGGAGGAGCCAGATGCGCGAGTGGAGGTCGGAGACGACGCCGGGATGCAGCAGCAGGGCCATCTGCTCGCGCTTGCTCAGCGCGGCCGGACCTTCCTTCAGCACGCGCTCCATCAGCAGCCGGTAGTAGCCGCCCACCTCGTGATCGGTCTTGCCGCCGCGCTGGCGCAGCAGCGCCACGTGCACGGCATTGACCAGCGGGTCGAGGATCACCTGCATGAAGCCGCGCTGCGACCAGAGAGCCATGGGCGGCGGCACGACCTCCTCGTAGGCGGCCAGGCGGCGTGTCAGCTCCGTGATCTCACGCGCCGGGGCGGTGTCCATCGGCGTCACCAGCAGGCGGGCGCGCTGGAGCAGGTCGCTGAACCCCTGGTGGCTCAGCAGGATTGAAAGCGGCACGGAGAGGATCATGCCGGAGAGAACCGGCAGCATCCACGCAAAGAAATACGGGTCGATCCGCAGGGCCAGCAGGCACCAGGCGGTGCCGATGAGAATGTGGCTCAGGTGGGTGAGCATGGCCTCGCGCCAGTCCACGCCGGAGAAGTCGCGGTTCTGCGTGGTCCAGTGCACGGTGCGGCCCAGGAGCACGGAGACCACGAACACGGCGTTGAACAGCATCTGGATGGGCGCCATCAGTGTGGCGGCCACCTGCTCGATCAGCACGCTGATGACAAAGCGAGGCCCGCCGCCGAAGCGACGCCGGCGCTCCGGCCGGTCGAGGATCAGCAGCGCGGCCAGGACTTTTGGCACCAGCAGCAGAAAGAGCATGGTGACAAACAGGTAGAACGGCAGCAGGTGGATCCCCTTGCGCGTCAGGAAGCCGGTGCTGACGGCATCTGCCGGGGACATGATCTGCGTGCTCTGGTACCAGTGCAGGGTGCCGGCCAGCAGGAAGAGCAGCCAGATCAGCGACGAGGCATAGGAGAACACGCCGACGCCCAGGTGCAGCCGGCTGATCGGGCGGAACCCCTTGGCAAACAGGAGCCACGCGTGCTGCAGGTTGCCGCGGCACCAGCGCAGGTCGCGCTTGGCGTGGTCGATCAGCGTGGGCGGACCGCCCTCGAAGCTGCCGGGCAGCTCGTAGGCCATCCAGACCTCGTAGCCGAACTTGGCCATCAGGGCCGCCTCGACATAGTCATGGCTCATGAACTTTGCGGCGGTGCCGGCGGCGCCCGGTATGTCCGGCAGGCCGCAGTGCTCGATGAACGGCTGCAGGCGGATGATGGCGTTATGCCCCCAGTAGTTGCCCTCGTTCAGCTGCCAGTAGTGCTGGCCGGCGCTGAAGATCGGCCCGTAGGCGGCGCTGGCAAACTGCATCAGCCGCGCAAAGGGCGTGGTGCCGCCGTAGAGCACGGGCGAGCTCTGGATGATGCCCACGCGCGGGTTGGCCTCCATCAGCGCGACCATGTTGACGAGTGTGCGGCCGGCCATCAGGCTGTCGGCGTCGAGCACCACCATGTACCGGTAGCTGCCGCCCCAGCGGCGGCAGAAGTCGGCGATGTTGCCGCTCTTGCGGTTGATCGGCATGCGCCGGCGGCGGTAGAAGATCCGCCCGAACCCCTTCAGCTGCTTGCAGAGCTCAACCCAGGCGGCCTCCTCCTCGATCCATTTGTTGGGGTCGTTGGAGTCGCTCAGGATGAAGAAGTCGAAGCGCGAGATCGCGCCGATGCGGTCGAGCGAATGGTAAATGACCCGCAGCCCCTCGTAGACTTCGCGCACGTTCTCGTTGTAGATTGGCATCACGATGGCGGTGACCGGCAGGCTGTCCGGAACCACCGGGTTCGGCAGGGTGCTGGTGATGCGGGTGCTGTCGCGGCCGCGCGCCAGCACCATGAACCCGGCGCAGGCCTGGACAAACCCAAGGGCCACCATGGCGCACAGCGGCACAAACAGCAGCAGCAGCAGCACGCGCGCGGTCGAAATCTGGTGCGACCAGAGGATGTCGCCCAGGACCGCGGTGGAAAGGCCGGTGATCAGCACCACGGCGGAGAAGAACAGAAATCGCCGACGCTCGCGGCGCTGCGGCGAAACCAGCGGCTGGACCACCCCGTGCAGCTCGCCTGCCGCGGCCGGCGAAGGCGGGTCGCCAGAAGCGGGTGTCGGTAGCGCCGCCGGCGGCAGGTCGGCTGAAATGGGGGTCTCACTCATCAAAAATTACCATTGGCGCGTCTTGTAGAACAGGTAGGCAAGCAGCAGGATAAAGAGCGCCCAGGCGACCAGCGCCTGCAGAAACGGCCGGCGGTTGAGCGATCCGAGCGTATCGCCGGCAATCCCCGGGAACCATCCATAGTCGATCGCGCGCGGCACCATGTTGCTGATCGCCAGGTTCGGACCGGCCACGAGGATGCTTGCGCGCATCTCCTTCACAAGGTCCGGCGGCAGGTCGCTTGGTGTCAGGAAGGCATAGGGCCAGCGGTCGGGGCCATCGCACAGCAGCAGCGCCACGCGGCCGTCGACCAGCGAGAACCGCCCCCCTTCCCCGCCGGGCTGCAGCAGGCGCGCAAACCACTCCTGCATCATGATCTTGGTTTCGCTGATGGCGGCGGTGGAGAGCACGTCGCCGGCGGGCACAGGGCCATGTTCGGCCACGCGCTGCAAAATGCGGTGGATCAGCCGCGCCCGGTGCAGGCGGCTGTTGATGCGGCAGGCGCGAAGGTAGTTTTCCACCTTCTCATAAGCCTCGTTCCATTCCTCGGGCGAACCCCATTGCGGAACGAACGGATTTAGTGTGTCACCAGCGGGTAAGTCCATGTTTCACTCAATGCGCGCCCGGTCCTGTCGCGCAGGACGACCTGCACCGCCACCGGCCTTCCGGCCAGGGTGTCGAGGACCTCAAAGCCGACCCGCCACCCGTGAATCTCGGGATTTTCGAGCATGTGCACGCCATGGAGCTTCCCCTGGTCCAGGGTGATGTCCGGCACGGGCTCATCCTTCAGCGTGCCGGCCAGCCTGCCGCCGGCAAAATCGAGCACCACGCGGCGGCCTGCCACGAACGAGTTGACGGCGCGGGCCAGCGGCGGCCAGACGGGATTGTCCAGATACCAGTGCAGCCGCCAGGCGGCCTCCAGCGGGGTGCCGGGTTTGAGGTCGGCAGCCGGCTGCCAATACGCGACGATGTTGTCACCGTACTCGTTCCAGGCCGGAAGCTCGGCCAGCATGATATACCCCTGCCCCCAGTCGCCCAGCGGCTCCACCCAAACGCTCGGACGCTTGTGGTAGTTGGCCTCGATGTCCTCATAGCTGGTGTAGCGGCGGTCGCGCTGCAGCAGGCCGAACCCGCGCAGCTGCCGCACCGGGAACCGCTGTTCCTGCAGGGACGGCGTGTTGCGCAGGGGGCGCCAGAGCCAGGCGCCATCGCCGCGGTTCAGCAGCAGGCCGTCGGTGTCGTGCACTTCCGGGCGGAACTCGCCGTGGTGGTTGACGGTGTTCTCGCCAAACCAGTACATGCTCGTCAGGGTGCCCAGGCCATAGCGCGAGAGCGGATGCCGCGCGAACAGCACGCACCGGACATCCATGATCGTGTTGCTCCCCGGGTACAGGGTGAAGCGGTAGGCGCCGCAGACGCTGACGCTATCCATCAGTGCGTCGATCACCATGTTCGTGGCGGTTGCGTCAGGCCGCGTGATCCAGAAGGACACAAAGCGAGGGAACTCCTCTTTTTCCTCGCAGCAGGAGTTCACGGCCAGGCCGCGCGCCGAGGTGCCATAGATCTGCCCCTTGCCCAGGGCCCGAAAGTAGGAGACACCCAGGAAGGAAACCAGCTCGTCGAATTTACCGGGCTGATTCAGCTGATTCAGCACGCGAAAGCCGGCAAAGCCCATCGTACCGGGAAGCTCGTTCGTTTTCACGGGAAGCTGATGGTAGAGAAACGTCCCGGGGTTGAACGGCAGCGCGCGGGCCTGCCCACCCTCGACCAGATTCAGCGAAACGCCCTGCTTCAGCAGCGGGCCTCCGAGGTGGTACATCATCAGGCGGAACGGCAGGTTCTCCGCGCGCCAGACAGCCTGGTTGGCGTCAAACTCAATGCAACGCATCTCGTCATAGCAAAGCCGTTCCAGGGACGGCGGCAAGGGCGTGGCCGAGTCCTGAAAGGGCACGGTCGCGCGTGCCTCGGCCAGGGCGCGCACCTGCTCGAACGTCCAGGCCGGATCCGCCGCGCCAAGAAAAGCTGGCGACAGCGCGATAAGCAGGGGGAGAAAACGTGCTGCGTAGTACATTTCGCCTGTTATTGTAACGTTCCCGCGCCGCAGTGCCAGCGCAAAAAGTGGCCCATGCCGGATTTCGGATTTCCGCCACGGCAGGCAGACAACAGGGTTGCGTATCCTCCGCACGGAGGCTAATCTACACGCAATTCACGCCGAATGGCCGTGCATGGCCCACGGCAAGGTGTGAATACAGGAGGTTTCTCATGGCTGACCCGCGTCCAATGCAAAAACTGCAGGCATCCCTGGAAGAGGCTTTCTTCCTGCAACAGGAGCGCAAGATCCTCGAGCGCCGGCGCGCCGTGCGTCAGCTGGAGGAGACCAAACGCGACCTGGCCGCCGCCTCGGGCATCCGGGACGAGGCCGTGCTGGAAAAACTCGTCGCCCTGAACATCCGCCCGGAAACCGTGGCCTCGCTGGCGCTGGCGCCGCTGGTCGAAGTGGCCTGGTGCGACGGCGAGGTGAGCGCGGACGAGCGCAAGGCGGTGCTCGACGCCTCGAGCCAGACCGCAGCGAAACCCGCGGGGATGGATCATGAGCTGCTGGCGCAGTGGCTGACGCACCGGCCGGAGCCGGCGCTCTTTGCCGCCTGGGAGCAGTATGTGAAAGGGCTGTGCGATCTGCTTGCCGCAGGCGAGCGCCTGGCGCTGAAACAGGAGATTCTGGACCATTGCCGTCAGGTGGCCCGCGCCAGCGGCGGGCTCCTCGGCCTGGGCGCCGTTTCCGCGGCCGAGAAGGCGGCGATGACACGCATCGAGGCGGCGTTCGCCGACTAGCAGCTTGTCGGACTTAGCCTTTGCTATTCACAAACTTTGTGCCGACAAAGCTGCTAGTTTGTGGGACGCAACCGCCAAGCGCCGGAAAAGGGTGAAATGCGCAACAAACAAATCAGCCGGGACAATTATTTGTCTGTAACTGAGTCTTCGCCACCCGCGGGCAGCGGGTGGCTCAACTAGCAGACTGTCGGCAGAAGGCCCTGGATCGATCCGTGGCCTTCTCCCGACAGTCTGCTAGTCCCGCGTTGCACACGCCGCGTTCGTTGGTGTAAGGTATCGGACAACCGGCAT
>JBAWXQ010000183.1:0-5897 GCA_037144015.1 bacterium | reverse complement strand
CGATCCGCAGCCAACCGCAAAATGTAAAACACCCAACCGCAAAGTTTTGAAGGCATTGCATCCACTTTCCCGACGTCCCCTATCGCCAACCCATTACCAGCTACGGCCCCTGTTTGCTTGCCAAAACGCCGGCGGAACGGGATGATGGGTCCATGAATTTATCTGACAAGCGGGTGTTGGTGACCGGCGGCGGGTCGGGGATCGGCCTGGCGCTGGCCGAGGCGCTGGTGCTGCAGGGGTGTCGCGTGGCCATCTGCGGCCGCAATCCGGACAAGCTGCAGGCCGCAGCGCGGCAGGTGCCCCTGCTGCTGACGGCAGTCTGCGACGTGCGGCAGCCGGAGGACGTGGCGGCGCTGGACCGCACGCTGCAGCAGGCCTGGGGCGGGATCGACCTGCTGGTCAACAACGCCGGCGTGGCCGACGCCTACATGGTGCAGCACGCGCCGCACTGGCTGGCGCAGGCCGAGCGGGAGATTGAAACCAACCTGCTTGGTCCCCTGCGGCTCACGAACCAGTTTCTACCGCAGCTGCTGACGCGCCCCGAGGCTGCGATCGTCAACGTGACCTCCGGCCTGGCGCTGGAGCCGTCCCCGGCTGCCCCCGGATACTCGGCTGCCAAGGCCGGGCTGCACGCCTTCACGCGCGTGCTGCGGCGGCAGCTGCGCGGCACCACGGTGCGCGTGGTCGAGGTGCAGCCGCCGATGGTCGACACGCCCATGGTGGCGGACTCGCGCGTGCACAAGGTTTCGCCGGCCGCCGTGGCGGCCGCGACGGTGCGCGGGCTGGAGCGCAACCGGCAGGAGATCCCGATCGGCGAGGTGCGGCTGATGAAGTGGGGGCTGCGGCTGATCCCGTGGGCGGTCGCGGCCACCCTGGAGCACCACCCGTTCCAGCTCAAGGATGCCGTGCATCGCCGCCCGCCGGCGTAAGGAACGGGAAGGACACAGAGGTCGCAGAGAAAGAAAGAGAGCACAGAGAGACGTTCATTCGGCTGCGACCGGCTCGCCGGCCGCAGCCAGGCCTTTCTCTGCGGTCTCTGTTCCTCTCTGTGCGCTCGGTGACCTTAATTTGTTTATTTGTTGGGCACCTGCCCGGCTACACGTACCCGAACTTCTGCAGCGTCGGCCGGCAGATCTCTTCGACTGTCTCAAAGCCGCTGTAGCGGTTCTGGTGACGGATCGTGCCGACGCCGGCCAGGCGCTTCTGATAGGTGGCGCAGGCGGCATCCGGCTCCGGCAGTTGCAGGAACTGGAAGAGGCGCTGCATCTCCTCCCGCGGCCGGGCCACGATGTCCTCGTACCGCACTTCGTGGAACTGCGCGACGGGAATCTGCGGCCGGGCCGCTTCGATGAACGCGGTGGCGTCGTTCCAGAGATGGGCCGTGGTGCGGATGTCGTCCACGCCGTACTGCGCGGCGAGTTCCTGCAGGCGTGGCAGGTGGGGGTAGGGGACGAGATCCGGCAGGTCCGGCGCATCCGGCCGGCGCCCGCGGATCAGCTGCCACTGCTCGCTGCAGAGGCGGCGGAGCTTGAGCATGGAGTTGGCGTTCTGGCGCGCATCGCGCACGAGGTGGATGAACCGGGCGCCGGGGAACAGGTCGCGCAGCAGCAGGATGTGGGGCAGCAGCGCCGGCGTCTTGCAGAGGAAGCGGCGCCCGCCGCCGCCGAAGCACCAGAGCACGCGGCGGATGTCGTCGTGGATGGCAGCGATCTCGGCAGGCGTGTAGTCGGAGATGCGGCAGGGCTGGTAGGCGAGCGTAAAGGGGTCCTGCTTGAGCCAGGTGGCCCACATGCCAACCGGGTCAGCCGGGCTGCCGCCGCCGACCTCGACGCTGTCCTGCAGGAAGCGCTCGCCGCGCACGTCGAGGCCGAGGTGCCGGCGGAAGTGCTCGGCGGCGCAGAAGCAGTCCGGGAACATGTACATCATGTTGGTGATGTAGGCGGCATCCGGGTGCGCGCAGAGCAGGTCCTGCAGCATGGACGAGCCGCTGCGCGGCAGCGAGATGATGAAGACCGGCCGGTCAATGGAGATGCCGTCGAGCCGGACCCGCATGCAGTGCTTCTCGTACCAGCGGAAGCCGCGGTGCGTCAGGCTGTGGCCCCGCACCGGCAGCACCCACTGGTCCCGGAAGACCGAGCGCATGAGCAGCCAGGATTGTAGGTTCGCGTATTTGGGTGATGTTTTCTGTGGCTTCTCAGGCATGGCAGGCATTTCTTTGTAGTCAAATTATACTGTTGGCGTCAGGCGAAATATACCCTAATATGCTCAATCGCGAAAGTACATTTAGGGTTTGGTTGGGTTTTGTTAAGGTTTTGTTAGCGGTTGGCCAGAGGTTGGCTGAAGCAGGGGTGCTTGTGATTAAACGTTTTGACGGCGACGGTTTTAAGTTGTTGCACGGGATGCAGGTCTGCAACCCGCCGGTGTCCCGGATTTCCGCCCTGGGTGTGTATCTCCCCGAGCGGGTGGTGGACAACCACGAGATCGCCCGGATGGTGGAGGGGCCCAAGGAAGTGAAGCTCATGCTTCCCGCCCTGATCTCGCGCATCACCGGCTGCCAGTCCCGCCACTACGCGGCGCCCGGGACTTCCCCCTCGGACCTGGCCATCGCCGCGATCCGGCAGCTCCTGGATCGCTCGAAGATCCCGCTGGCCAGCATCGACACGCTGATCTTCTCCAGCACCGACATGGATACGCTGGAGCCGGCCACCGCCAACATCGTGCAGCAGAAGCTCGGCATCCGGCTGATCAACTCGTTCGACGTGACCAACGCCTGCAACAGCTTCCTGCAGGCCATGAACCTTGCCAACAGCCTGATCGCCACCGGCGCCGCGGCGCGCGTGCTGATCTGCAGCGGCGAGATCGGCAGCTATGTCTGCAACCGCAAGGTGGAAAGCCTGGCCGACCTGGACATCAAGCTGGGCGGCCTCACCCTGGGCGACGGCGGCGCCGCCATGGTGATGGAGCGCTCCGACGGCCGCTCCGGCCTGATCGAGATCAACCTCAAGAATGTAGGCGAGCACTGGGAGCTCTGCCACGTGCCGGAGACCACCGACTGGCGCCAGCGTGAGGGTGGCGTGATCCACGGCTGGTTCTACCTCAAGATGTCCAAGCTCGCCGTGGTTGCGCGCGAAATGACCCAGCAGTATTTCGAGGAGTACAAGAACTACCGCAAGGAGGCGTACGACGAGAGGGAGGTCTTCCACTCGCTCGACCTCATCGTGCCGCACCAGATCTCGCGGCGCTTCGTCGAGTGGATCGCCCGCGGCATTTCGCCGAAGAGCCTGCCGAAGCTCTCGATCACGGCGCACCTCTACGGCAACACCGCCAGCACGGCGATTCCGCTGGCGCTGGACAAGCTGATCCAGGAAGGGCGCACCAGCCTGGGATCCGGCCATCAGGCGCTGCTCTACGGCGCAGCCAGCGGCTTCAGCATCGGCCACCTGCGTGTAATTCTGTAAATATCGCAACGCGAAGTTTACAGAATTACAGCGAGATCTTTACGCCGGCCAGCACGATGTACTGGGTCAGGATGCCGTATTCCTGGCTGTTTGTGCCCAGGTCAACCATGCCGTCCAGGAAGAGGCTGGCGTGGTCGTTCAGGACGCACTCGACTTCGCCCGCAATGCGGTCGCTGTCGTCGTCGAGGCAGTGGATCCAGCGGGCCACAAGCTCCACGTGGTTCAGGATCTCGCCCTGCCGGTACTGCAGCAGCGAGTAATTGCTGTTGATGAACCCGGCATATGGACCTGTGGGGGTGATGAGCCGCGCGAAGCCGGCGGTATCCTCGTCCGAGTTCATGCTGTTGTGGTAGAACTCCGCCGTGAGCGTCCCGCCGTTGCACAGCGTGTACGAAGATCCCAGCAGGTAATCGATGTCGCCTCCCTGGCCCACGCCACCTTCCACGTAGGCCAGGATGGACTCGGAGACATTCATGCTGGCGTAGCCGCCGAGGCGCTCGTCGTGGTTCTCATCGGTGGACCCGATCAGACTGAAAGTGCAGGTTTCGAAGGTGTAGTCGGCCTTCAGCGCATAGGTCTTGTGGAACTCCACCTGGTCCACGACGTCATCTCCCGCAATGGACAGCGGCGGCAGGTTGGCGCGCCCGTCGTCGACGTTTGCCAGCGCGGAGAACGACCAGTGGGAGCTCGGGGTCCAGATGGCCTTGAGGAAGTCCATGCCCGCCAGTTCGATCTGCGGCAGGTTGCGGCCGTTGCTGTTCCGGAACGGGTTGGAGGGCGACACCAGATAGCTCGGCCCCCACTGGAGGTCCTCGCGGGAATAGGCCAGCGCCAGCTGGTCCCAGAGGCGCACCTGCACCAGCCAGCCGTTGAGGTAGGCGGACTCCATCCAGTTCTCATCCCCCTTGCGGATGCCCTGGCGCCACTCCTGATAGGCAAGTTCGTAGCGGGGCTTGAGCTCGAGGTCAATCACCTCGTACGGCGAGGCGCGCAAATCCAGGCGCAGGTTGGATATTTCCGACCGGCTGGCCGGCAGCAGCGAGCCGGGCAGCATGTCGGCTGTGCCCTGGTCGAGCTCCACGAATTGCGGATAGACGCGCCAGGCCGCGCGGTAGTCGAAGTGCATCTCGTCCGTCCATGTGGCCGGCGCCACGGCCGGCGCCGTGATGCTCCCGGCCGGAACCTGCGCACGGACGCTCCAGGCGCCAGCCGCAATCATCAGAACGGCGGTAAGAATCTGAGAAGACAAACGGTGATGCATTGTTTTCATGTGTGACTCCCAATAACCAACACGTAAGGCGGGCGTCAGCCCGCAACCCAACGAACATACACTTCAAGGACACCGAGAGCACAGAGAGCAGCAGAGACCACAGAGCACTGCCTGTCTGCGGCCGGCAAGCCGGACGCAGCCGAATGAAATTCTCTGTGCTCTCTTTCCTTCTCTGTGACCTCTGTGTCCTTCCACCGGCCCCTACTCCCTACTTCCTCAGCCGGTTCACATCGAATGTTTCCGGCGGCAGCAGCTGAAGCTTCGGCGGGGAGAAGCTCATGGTGGCGACGTTGTTGGTGGCCACGGCGTCGCGGATGAAGATTTCGGAGATGAACGGCAGGCTCTTTCCGTCCGCGCGGATCACGGTGTTGGTGTAGGCCATGCGCGCGGTCTTGATGAGTTTGCCGGTGGATGTGTAGTAATCGGAGCGCACCCCGACCTGGCGGGTGCGGCTGACAAAATGGACCACGCGGTCGTAGGTGCAGCGGCGGTCGCGCGCCTTCAGGTCGAACACATGGCACGCCTCGCCATCCAGCACGGCATCCTCGGTCACGGTGGGTTCGTAGTCTTCAGCATAGTTGGTGGCCGCAAGATCGCCGTTGGCTGCGCTGCCCGAAAGCCGCTGGCGCTGCGAGATGGTCACCGGCTTGGTCAGGTCCGGCTTTGAAAACCACATGTTCCCCAGGTGCATCAGGAGCTGATTCCCCTTCTGCCGGCTGGGCTCGAGCACTTCGGCCAGCACATCGAAGCCGCGCGCCTTGACCGCATACACGTTGGCCTTGGTCGAGTCGTCCTCGGTCGCCGTGATCCCCACGGTCCAGATCACGCCGTCCAGATTGCCGCGGGCGCGGTCCGCCGCCAGCAGAACCTCGTGGATCGCCGCGGCATTGGTCAGCGTGCCTCCGGCCGTGGCCGGCGGCGTGTTGGAGACGTCCGCGGATAGCAGGCAGAGCGGCAGACTGACAAGCGCCAGGCCAAGAACAAGGGAGCGCGTGTGTCCGGGGTTCAGGGAAGAAAGGGTCATAAGGATGACTTGGGGTGGGCGGTTAAGGAACAGTTGAAAATGTAAGCCCGAAAGCTGCGGTTGTCCAGCTCTGAAAGGGGGGTGGGTGTAATGGGGTGCGATTGCAAAAAGTTGCAATCGCACAGTATTCAGAAGTCAGTATTCA
>JBAWXQ010000182.1:0-5905 GCA_037144015.1 bacterium | reverse complement strand
GGATATTATCGGCTAATAGCTGAGATTGTACAAGAGTAATCACGGGGATGGCGCCGGCTGCGTTTGCCCTGCATCTGTCCGGCGTCATGTGGTACGATTTCGCGCATGACGACTAGCACCCTTCGCTTCCGGCTGTTCGGCGCGGCTGTGGCTGCGGCTGTGGCGCTGGCGCTGCGGCCTCTCCCGGCAGCGGCCGCCTCGCTCGACAGCCTGCGGCGCTCCGCGGTCAAGATCTATGTCACGGTGCAGCGCTACGACTACATGCAGCCGTGGCAGGCCACGCCGCCCGGCTACGGCAACGGCTCGGGGTTCATCATCGAGAAGCGCCGCATCCTCACCAATGCGCACGTGATCTCCGACACCACCTTCATCGAGGTGCAGCGCGACGGCGATCCGCGCCGCTTCCCGGCGCGCGTGGCCTTCGTGGCGCACGACTGCGACCTCGCCCTGCTTGCGGTGGATGACCCCGATTTCTTTGCGGACACCCGGCCGATCCGGTTCAGCGACGCCCTGCCGAGGCTGAACGATGAGGTCATCGCCCTGGGCTTCCCCATGGGCGGCGCGCGCCTCTCGCTGACCCGCGGCGTGGTCTCGCGCATCGACTACAGTGCCTACTCCCACTCGGATGTCGACTCGCATCTCATCGTGCAGACCGACGCCGCCATCAACCCCGGTAACAGCGGCGGGCCCGTGCTGCTGGACGGCCGCGTGATCGGCGTGGCCTTCCAGGGCGTGGCCGGCGCGCAGAACCTCGGCTACGCCATTCCGCTCCCCGTGATCCACCACGTGCTGCGCGACGTGGAGGACGGCCGGTACCACGGCTACCCCGAGCTGGGCGCGCGCACCTTCGATACCCGCAACCCGGCCCTGCGCCGCGCGCTGCGCCTCGCGCCATCCGGCGGCGGTGCCGCCGTGGACCAGGTGGATCCCTTCGGCGCCGCGCAGGGGCTGCTGCACAACGGCGACGTGCTCCTGCGCGTCGAGGGGCTGGAGATCGCCACCGACGGCTCGGTCGTGCTCGACGGCAACACAGTCGAGTTCGGCGAGCTGGTTGAGCGCAGGCAGTGGGGCGAGCGCATCGGCTTCGATGTGTCGCGCAGCGGCACGGTCCAGCGTGTCGAAGTCCCGCTGCGCAACCCGGCGGACCCGTTCTGCTACCGCATGCTGTATGACGAAGCGCCGGAGTATCACATCCTGGCCGGCCTGGTTTTTATGCCGGTGACGCGCAACCTGCTCGGCTCGATCGGGGCCGACCTGGAGAACCGCGCCGTGCACAACCTCTTCTTCCTCGCGGCCTTTGCCAAGCTGGACGGCCTGGCCCGCAACCGCACGCAGTTCGTGGTGCTGGCCAACCGTCTGCCGCACACCGTGAACACCTACGACGAAGGCTTCCGCTACCAGGTCGTGACCGAGGCCAACGGGCGCACCATCGGCGCGCTGCGCGACCTGGTCGCCGCCCTGCAGCAGCCGACCAACGGGTTTCACGTCATCCGGTTCGAAGGCTCCGGTAACCCGCTGGTGCTCGATGCCGCACAGGTGCGCGCGGCGGACGGCGAGATCCGGCGCCGCTACGAGATCCCGGCCATGACCCGCCTGCGCTAGATTTCGCGGGCCGCGAAATCTGTTTTTGTTTGGCTGCGGACGGATGTCCGTCTTTGGGAGAACACGAATGTTGGTCATCGGAAACATACAATGCAAAACGGCAGCCGCGGCCGTTGGACGCGGGCCATTGCGGGGGCGTGCGCCGCGGTTCAACCCGGTCCCTGCTGCTCGTTGGGGCGAGGCGCCTGTGGCCACGGTTGTGCTGGCGTTGCTTCTGTCGCTCGGCGCGGCACGCGCCGCCGACGCGCCCGCGGCAGCGGGCGTGCAGGTGGTGGATGTGCTGGTGACCAGCCAGACCTGCGACGAGCGCATGCCCTGGCGCCTCAGCCGGCCGCAGTTCCGGCAGGGGTACGGCGTGGTGGTCGGCCCGGGGTGCGTGCTGACACCGGAGGAGCTGATCCGCCAGGCCACGCTCGTGGAGCTGCGCCAGCCGGGCCGCGCCGCCAAGTTTGCGGCCGGTGTCCGGCAGTCCGATCCGCAGCTCGCCATGGCCCTGCTGGAGGTGCAGGATGCCGCCTTCTGCAAGGAGCTGGAGCCCGTGATCCTGGCTACGAACGTGGTGCGCGGCGCCCAGACGCGCATCGTGCAGTACGACGACTCCGGCCTGCGTCAGGAAGGCGCCGGCCGCATCGTCGAGATCGGCGTCGAGCCCCTTCCGTCCGCGCCTGCGGCCGTGCTGACCTTCCGCGTGCTTTCGGACCTGCGCGTGCAGAACCCCGGCGCCCCGGTCTACTGCGACGGCCAGCTCGCCGGGATCATGATGCGCTACGACGCGCAGCACCAGACCGGCTTTGTGCTGCCGGCGCCGGTGATCGCGCGCTTCCGGCAGGCGGCGGCGCAGCCCGTGTACCTGCCTCCGCCCGCCGGCGGCTTCAGCTGGATCCCGCTGGTGGATGCGGCCAAGCGCCGCTACTTCGGGATGGCGGCGGAGCAAAGTGGCGTGCAGGTGGTGGACGTGTCGTCCAACGCCACGGTCGCCGGCGTGCTGCAGCCGAATGATGTGCTGCTGCAGTGGGACGGGTTTGCCATCGACAACCAGGGTTTCTACCAGGACCCGGAATACGGCCGCACCCGCCTCAGCCACGCCATCGAGGGGCGCCGCCGCTCCGGTGATCGCGTGGCCATCGAGTTCGTGCGGCTGGGGGATCGGCGACAGGCCACGGTGACGCTGCGGCCGCACAGCGAAGAGGAAGCCCTGGTGCCGGAGAATACCGTCGGCGCGCCGCCGGACTACCTGGTGGAAGGTGGCCTGATCATCCGCGAGTTGAGCGGCCGGTACCTGCGTGGCGGCGGCCGGGGCGTGGCCGGCGGCAACCTGCGCCTGGCGCATATCTTCCTGGCGCGCGGCGACCAGCCGGACCGCGCCGGGGACCGCGTGGTGATCCTGGCCGGCGTGCTTCCGGACCCGGTGAATGTCGGGTACCAGGAGCTGCGCGACGAAGTCATCACGGCGGTCAACGGCGAGCCGGTGCGCAACCTGCAGGACGTGTTCCGCATCACGGACCGCGATCACGGCATTCAGCGGCTCGCCTGCCAGGGGCGGGGGATTGACGTGGTGCTCGACGCCGACCAGCGCGAAACCGCGAATGCCCGCGTGGCCAGGGCCTACCGGATCCCGGAGCTGCGGCGGGCCTCCGCGTCCGCCGCTATCCCACCAGACTAGCAGCCTGGTCGGCAGACAGTTTGTGCCTCCACAAGGCTACGTCCGACCAGGCTGCTAGAGCTTCAGCAGCGCGGCCACGTGCGCCAGCGCCGGCGCGAGGTCGATCTTGCGGCGGGCATCGCCGAGGGCGCCGGTGAAGACGTGCACGTGGCCGTCGCGTTCCAGGCTGCGTACAAACCGGCCGAACTTCGAGCCTTGCCGGCGCAGGTTCATCAGGACCTCCACGCGGGCGTTGCCGCGCGTGACCGCCTCGCTGATCATGCCGGTGGAGTCGCTGGTTACGAACAGCGTGTCGCAGAGCATCACAAAGGCGGGGATGGGGTTGAACGGATCGCGGCTGTAGACGGTCTTGAAGTCGAATGGCAGGCGGTCCACCAGGTCCTCCACGTCCGGCGGCGTGCGGCGCGAGGTGGTGATCCAGCGTTCGCACCCTTCGGTGGCGGCAAAGATGCGGTCGAACTGGCGGGCCATGTCGTCGGCATCCATGCGGGCGAACGGATTGGGTCCGCCGAGGATCAGGCCGACGGCCGGCCGTTCTGAGGGCGTATGGCGTTGGCGGAAGGCGGCCACGCCTTTTTCGTAGAATTCCGCGCTGGTATGGGTGAGGTTTACCGGAATCCGCACGATGTTCGGCAGCGCGGGCGGCTGATCGAACTCCGGCGAAACAATGCAGTCGAAATCCAGGCGATAGCCGCGAGGGTAGAGCACCACGGCTCCCGGCACCTTCATCTGGCGCGCCAGCACCTTGACGGCGAAGAATGTGCCGGATCCGGCGCCCACTACGGCGTCGAACATCCCTTCGTGCGGGGTGACGTCGAACCACGTGCGGGAGCGGATGCCCAGCCGGTCCCACAGGTAGGTGGCGGCCTTGGCCATGCGCGAGGGGAAGGCCACGCGCACCACCTCATACGGCACGCCCAGCCCGGCGCACAGGGCGCGCGACTGGCTCTCGTGTCCGGCCTTTCCATCGCTGACGATGAGGATTCGTTTGGACAAGTTTAACACCCCGTCGCGACGATACCATCCGGCCGGAGAACAGTCAAATTGATGAAAACAGGGGGCGCATGGGGTTTCCCATGAAAAACCCTTGCCCGTCGACGGGGTGTACACTAGATTGCAATTGCGAAAGAGAGAGGGTCGGAATGACTGGAATGCTGAAAATCGCCCCCGAGGGTTGGCCGTTTGTAGCCGTAGGCACGTTGTCGGCGCTGGCGCTGACCGCCGTGTCGCGGTATGGCGGCGGCATGGTCGGCACGGCGGCGGCGCTGCTGGCCCTGGCGGGGGTGGCGCTGACGCTCTTTGTGCTCTATTTTTTCCGCGATCCGGAGCGCGCCACGCCGGACCGGCCGGACGCCTTCATCTCTCCGGCCGATGGCCGGATCATCGTGGTGCAGGAAGTGGTCGAAAGCCGCTATTTTAACGCGCCGCGCCTGCAGATCAGCATTTTCATGTCGCCGGCCAACGTGCATGTGAATCGTGCGCCCTGCGCCGGGACGGTGGTTTCCACGCGCCACAACACGGGCAGACACTTTGCCGCCTACCGCGAGGGGGCCTCGCTGCGCAACGAAAACAGCGAGATGGTGCTGGAGACCGACCATGGTCGGATCCTGGTGCGGCAGGTGGCCGGGTTCATTGCCCGGCGCACGGTCTGCCGCGTCGGCCCCGGCGCCGTGCTGAGGCAGGGCGAGCGGTTCGGCATCATCAAGTTCAGCTCGCGGCTGGATGTCTATTTGCCCGCCGGCAGCACCCCGCAGGTGGCGATCGGTGACCGCGTCCGGGCCGGCGAAACGATCCTAGCAGCTTGTCGGATTTAGCGCTGTGCCTTCACAAACTTTGTGCCGACCAAGCTGCTAGTTAGTGGGACGCAACCGCCAAGCACGGGACAAGGGTAAAATACGCAACAAAAGAACAGCCGGAACAATTTTTCTGTCTGTAACTGAGTCTTCGCCACCCGCTGGCAGCGGGTGGCCCAACTAGGAACCTGTCGGCAGAAGGTGCCGGATCGATCCAAAGCCTAAATCCGACAGGTTCCTAGCGGCGATGAAGGGCTAGCCGCCGGGGCGGCACAACGTTTGTGAAGTGCAGGGGTCACGGCCGGCAAGCTGCTGTCGGACCTGGCCATTTGTCATTGGCATGAGCGCCACGGAGCCCCGGGGAGGGGCGGACGCTCGGAAAGGACCGGCCACGTGCGAAAAGGCATCTACATCATCCCCAACAGCATCACGCTCTGCGGCATGACGCTGGGCTTTTATTCCATTCTCTCCTCGCTGAAGGGCTTTTCTTCCACGGGCGCCGAGGCCTCCGCCCATTTTTCCTATGCCGCCTCCGCCATTCTCTTTGCCAACATTGCCGACGCGCTGGACGGCTGGGTGGCACGGCTGACCAACAGCACCAGCAAGTTCGGCGTGCAGCTCGACTCGCTTTCGGACCTGCTGACCTTTGGCGCGGCGCCGGCTGTTCTGGCTTTCAGCTATTGCCTGTATGACCTGGGGCGGGGCGGCTGGGCTGTTCCGCTCTTCTTCGTGCTCTGTGCGGCCATGCGCCTGGCGCGCTTCAATGTGCAGTCAGACTCTGCCGAGTGCCGGCATTTCACCGGCATGCCCACGCCCAGCGCCGCAACCATCCTGTCCTCCGGCATCC
>JBAWXQ010000181.1:0-5918 GCA_037144015.1 bacterium | reverse complement strand
TCCTAAAAAACGTATGTTTTACGCTCTAGGAGACTGTCGGCAGAAGGCCCTGGACCGATCCGATGCCTAAGTCCGACAGTCTCCTAGCAACCGAACATCATGCGGGCGGAATGGCCTGTGCTCCTCCGTAAAATCAGCAGGTTGCCGGCAGTCACCATTGAGGGGATACCATGATCCAGTGCAGTTACGATCCGCCGCGTGAAATCCTGAGCTGTAAATTTTCCGGCCGGATGGACAGCGACACGAGCACGCAGGCAGCCCGCGTCTTTGAATCCGAGCTTGCGGCGATCCGGGCCGGCGGCAACGCGGCGGCGGCCGGCAGCCCGGGCCTGAGCATTGTCTTCGACCTGGCCACCGTGGACTATGTCGCCTCTGCCTTCATGCGCATCTGCCTGATGGCCATTCACAAGGCCCGCAAGGGCGGTTTTTCCGTAATCAACCCCACGCCGTTCGTGCAGGAGATGCTGCGCATGTCCGGGCTGGATCAGGCGGCCAACATCCAGGCCATCCTGCACGAGACCCGGCAGTTTCCGCCGCCACCGGCTTTCGCCGCCCGGGCCCGGGTGGCGTCTCTGGAGGCCTACCGCGCGCTGCACCGGGAGTCGCTGGAGAATGCCGAGGCCTTCTGGGCTGATCAGGCCCGGAGCCACCTGGTGTGGACAACCCCCTTTACGACCGTCAGCACCTGGGATGCCCCGCACGCGACCTGGTTCCCGGACGGCACCTTAAATGCATCGGTGAACTGTCTGGACCGGCATCTGGGCACGGCGGTGGCCAACAAGGCCGCGCTGATCTGGGAAGGTGAGCCCGCATCCCCCAGCAAGCCTGGCGAGGAGCGGACCCTGACCTACCAGCAACTGCACCGCGAGGTCTGCCTGTTTGCCAATGTGCTCCGCCGCCAGGGGGTCGGCAAGGGTGACCGGGTGCTGATCTACCTGCCGATGGTCCCGGAGGCTGTCATCGCCATGCTGGCCTGCGCCCGCATCGGCGCCATTCACTCGGTGGTGTTCGCCGGGTTCAGCGCCCAGTCCGTGGCGGAGCGCGTTGCCGACAGCCAGGCGAAGGTCATCGTCACGGCTGACGGCAGCTACCGCCGTGGCGCCATCGTCCAGCTCAAAAAGACCGTGGATGAAGCCTTCGCCATCAAGGACCTGGAGGGCAGGCCCCTGTGTGCCCCGGTCACCCGCGTGATCGTCCTGCGCCGCGCCGGCATGGATGTGCACATCGAGGAAGGGCGCGACGTCTGGTGGCATCAGCAGACCGAATACGTCACCGCCTCCTGCCCGGCAGAGCCCATGAACAGCGAGGACCTGCTGTTCATCCTCTACACCAGCGGCTCCACGGGCAAGCCCAAGGGAATCATGCACAGCACGGCTGGCTACCTGCTGGGCGCCAAGCTGACCTTCCAGTACATCTTCGACCTCCGCGATTCCGATGTCTACTGGTGCTCGGCCGACGTGGGCTGGGTGACCGGGCACAGCTACGTCACCTACGGCCCGCTGATGAACGGGGTCACCGTGCTGCTGTACGAAGGTGCGCCCAACTTCCCCGAGCCCGACCGCTTCTGGCGGCTCATTGAAAAGTATGGCGTCACGATTTTTTACACCGCGCCCACCGCCATTCGCGCCTTCATGAAGTGGGGGAGTGAATGGCCGAAAAAGCATGACCTGAGTTCGCTGCGCCTCCTCGGTTCGGTCGGCGAACCGATCAACCCGGAAGCCTGGATGTGGTACCACGAGACCATTGGCGGCAAGCGCTGCCCCATCGTCGACACCTGGTGGCAGACGGAAACCGGCAGCATCATGATCGCGCCGTTTCCCGGAGCCGTGACCACCAAGCCCGGTTCGGCCACGGTCCCGTTCCTGGGCGTTGAACTGGATGTCGTGGATGATCACGGTGCGACGGTGCCGCCGAACACCCAGGGCAAGCTGGTCATCCGCCGCCCCTGGCCCAGCATGCTGCGCGGCATCTGGGGTGACCCGCAGCGCTTCCATGACGTGTACTGGACCGAGGTTCCCGGCTGCTACTGCACCGGCGACGGCGCGCGGCGTGACGACGACGGGCATTTCTGGATCATCGGGCGTCTGGACGATGTGATCAATGTCTCCGGACACCGCATCGGCACTGCGGAGGTGGAAGGGGCCCTCGCCGGCCATCCTGCCGTGGCGGAGGCCGCGGTGGTGGCGCGGCCCGACGACATCAAGGGCGCCGGCCTGGTGGCGTTTGTGACCCTCCGCTCCGGAACCGCCGCCTCCAGCACGCTCCGCGAGGAACTCCGGCAGCGCGTGGCGTCGGAAATCGGCGCCGTGGCCCGGCCGGACGAGATCCGGTTCGCCGGATCGCTCCCCAAGACCCGCTCCGGCAAGATCATGCGCCGTCTGCTCAAACAGATCGCGGCCGGCACGGAAGTCAATGGCGACCTGACCACGCTGGAGGACATCAGCATCCTGTCCAGCCTGAACGAAGAAGGGTGAGCTCCTGCCATGATGCACCCCCATCACCGTCGCTGCCGCTCTGTTCTCATGGCTCCGCTGCTTCTTTGCTGTGCCGGGCCGGCCCTGGCCGGCGTGGATGCGCTGGAGGCCGCGTTTGCCGCAGACCGCCAGACGGCACAGGCTGTCCTGCGCCAGGCCACGGCTGCCGCGGAACAGGCCCGGGCCGTCTCCGCCGGCCGCGTGGCGGCACTGGAAGCTTCCGCCACGGCCACGCGCGCCGACCTGGCCGCCCTTCAGAAGCAGCTTCTGGGCGTGCTGGCCAAGGACGACGCGGCAGCCATCCGGGCCACCCGCGCGATTCTTTCCGCCCGACAGGCCGAGCTCGATGCGGACGAGGGGGATGCGGCGCTGCTCCTGAAGCAGGTCGAGGAGCTGGAGCGCGATCGCGATGCCTGGAAGAAGCGCATCGCCACCCTGGAGCTCGCCCTGCGCATGGACTTGCGGGCGATGCTCGCCGGGCCGGCCGAGATCGACGACCGCGATAAGCGCGTCGATGCCGCCGCAAAGGAGATCGACGCACAGCACGCGCAGATCCGCAAGTGCCTGTCGCGCCGCGATGCCGCGGCCGCGCGCCGCGATATTCTCCTGCGGCGCCTGGCAGCCCTCCCGGCAGCCGGCGACGCGACTTCGGAACTCCGGCGCGCCCGCGACGCGGAGGCGCGCCAGGTGCGGCGCCTGGTCAGCCAGCAGGAGGAGTGGTTCCGCCTCAACCGCCGGCTCGAGGAACGCGCCCGTCGCAACCTGGCCTTTGCCAGCACCGAGCTCCTGGTCAGCCGCCACTATGCCGACGCGCTGGCCCGCAAGGCCCATGCCGGCCGCGCCGGCGAACTGCTTGCCCTGGCGGATCGCTGCGAATCCCAGCTCGCGCTGCTGCGCGCCAGGCTCCCCGCGCGGCAGCAGGCTGTGGCCACGAACTTCGCGGCCGCCACGGCGCAGGCCGATGCCGCCCAGCAAGCCATCGGCGAAGCCCGCACCGCACCGGAGGAGGAACTGGCCCGTGCCGCCTATGCCGGCGCCCAGGCGCGCAAGGGGCGGTGGGAGGCGGAGGCCGACTGTTGGAAGGAATTTTTGTCGCTGCAGAAGGCCGGCGCCGCCTTTGCACGCGAGCTGGCGGACCGCGCCCGCAGCCTCTCCGAGGAGCGCAGCATTGCGGACATCAACCAGGAGGAGGAGCAGCTGCGCGCCAGCCTCGCAACTTCCGGGCAGTACGTGCGCAGCTTCGAGTTGCTGCTGCAGAAGACCGACGCCCAGATCGAGGCCGCACCGTGCGAGCTGGCGCTGGCGCCGCCCGCCCGGAGCAACCTGGCCGCCGCGGTGTCCGCGGTCTTCGAGTCTTTCGATGCGTCGCGTCCGCCGGCCGCGGCGCTGCTCGCGGACCTTCTCCGCGCGCAGGCCGACCGGCTGCCGGACGGGGACCCGGCAGCGCACATCAGCGCGGAGCGCCGCCGCGACGCCGGCGCCCTGCTGCTGGCCCGCCTGGCCCAGCGCGAGATGCTGCGCGTGCGCCAGGGGATTGCCGAGCGCTGGCTGGAGAACAGCCGCAATGCCATGGGCACGCTGGAGATGCTCGCCGGGCACCAGCTGTGGCAGCAGCACGACCCGCGGCTGAACGCCGTGACCGTGCAGGAGACACTGGCGCTGGCCGGCCATGTGCTTCACAGCGCGGACTTCACCCTGGACTGCTGGCGCCAGAAGATCAACGGCGGCCCCGGCGTGCCGGAACGCAGCCGCGTGCTCGCCGGGGCGTTGCTGACGATCCTGCTGGGCGTGACCGGCTGGCTCCTGGCGCGCCTGCTGCGGTCCGGCACCCGCGCGGGTCGGTTCGGACGCAAGGTGGCGCCGCGGCTCCTGCCGCTCGCCGGCGCCGCGTGGATGGCCTTCACCGCGGGACCGGAGAACCTCATGCTGCGCGGTCTCGCGTGGGTGCTGCTGCTCCTTGCCGGCTGGTGCCTGAGCCGCAATCTGCTGCTGACCCTGACGCGCGATCATCAGGCGCCGCCGTCATCGACCGCGGGAGGCGCGTTCCTGGCGGCGTTTGACACCACGATCCTCTGGACGGTGGTCATCCTGCCGTTTGAGCGCCTGGCCGCATCGGCCGCCAACGCCTGGGATACGCAGGCTGTGCTGGCACGCATTTGGATCTTCGGCCTCTGCCTGGCGCTCTTCCGGCTGGCCATGCATCCGTCGCTGGCCGGGCGCTTCCTGAGCCGCCGGTCCGAAAACCGCCTGCTGCGCGCCCTCGGCAGCTTTGCCGCCATTGCCTGCGTGTGCGTGGCCGCGCTCGTGGCCATCACGTACCTGTCGGGGCTCGACAACCTGGGGCGCTCGGCGCTGCATGCCGCGGAGGGGACGTTTGCAATCCTGGCGGGCGTGCTGGCTGCAACCGCGATCCTCGGCACGCTGGCGCGGCGCGAGGAGGCGCGGTCAGCCATGGCCGTGCTGCTGCTCCGCCTGGCGCAGATCGCGGCGCTGCTCGCGGCCGCGGCCGCGGCCGGCTGGATCTGGTGGCTGCTGCTCAACCGCGCCGTGTTGGCGAGCAACGCGCCGCCGCCGGTGCCGGAGCTGGCCGCGGCCGCCGGGCGCGGCCTGCAGGCGCTGTTGCGCGTCTGGCATGCGCAGCTGACCGCCGGCATGACGGTTGCCAGCCTGGCGCGCGGGCTGCTCGTCTTTGCCGCCTCGTTCTGGGTCTCGCGCCAGGCCCGGCGCGTGCTCCTGCAGCGGGTGCTGGCGCGCACGCCCATGGACGATGCCACGCGCCAGACCTTTGCCAACGTGCTCGGCTATGTCGTGGTCGTGCTCGGTTTCCTGGTGGGGCTGAACGTGGCCGGCTCCTCGCTGCAGAACCTGGCGCTCCTCGCCGGCGCCATCACTGTCGGCGTCGGGTTCGGCCTGCAGAACGTGATCAATAACTTCGTCAGCAGCCTGATGATCCACTTTGGCCGCACGATCCGGGTGGGGGACTACATCGACGTCGGCGGCACGCGCGGCACGGTGCGCGAGATCGGCATGCGCAACACGGTGCTGCAGACCGACGATGAGATCACGGTGCTCGTGCCCAACGGGTCGTTCATCACCGCCAACATCGTCAACTGGACCAACCCCAGCCGGCGCACGCGACTGCACGTCCCGGTGTTGGTGACACGCCAGGCCGACCTCACGGCCGTGGCGGAGCTGGCCGCGGCCACGGCCGGCCGCCACGCGCTGATCCTGAAGAATCCGGCGCCGGTTCTGGAAGTGCGCAGCGTGACTGCCGCGCAGGTGACCCTGGACCTGCAGATCTGGAGCGAGAGGCCGGAGAAGGCCGCGAGCATTGTCGGCGACATCTCCCTCGCGCTCGACCAGGCCCTGCGGGAAAAGGAAGTCGCGGTCTAGGAACCTGTCGGATTTAGGCTTTGGATCGATCCGGCACCTTCTGCCGACAGG
>JBAWXQ010000180.1:0-5931 GCA_037144015.1 bacterium | reverse complement strand
ACGAAAATGCACATCCGCAACGGCGAGATCATGTGGACAGGTTGCGTGGGGACTGTCGATTTGACAGGACATGCGTACAGCCCGCTCGGGCGGTTCAAAACAAAACAGCGCGTCGCAACGACCGCGCTGAAAGGACACCATTGGCCGCCTGTTATTTTAACCACCCATGCCGCCGCCGCTGGCGCCTAAAGTTGTGTTTCCACTGCCCAGCGTCGCGGCATCAGCAGGAGATGCGCTGACATAATTACCCCCGGCGTCCAATGTCTGCACCGAGACCTTTGGGGGGGAATAATTCAAATCCTTCGAGTTGTCGGCGTCACGATACCAGCTCACAACAATCTCTCCAGAGCAATAGTAACAACCACAAGGAATAGTATACTGTATGGCAGAAAGCAAAGTCAACTGCCGTTGCTACAGTCGAATACCGCGATCAAATCCATGCGCACGAGGTCGGACAGGAAGCTGCGCACGTCCGCCAAGGCTCTGTCCGGCGCAAGGTGAAATCGTCCGGCCAGCGCCGCAGCCAACTCGCCTTCCGTACGCGCCTCGGCGAGCATGTCCCACAAGCCGAGGGCGATCTCATTCAGCGTGTACACGCTGTGCGTGCATCCGGCTGTCGGAATCAGCACATGCTCACCGGCCACCTGGCGCGTAACCACGTTCTGTCTGCGGCGGTATTTCATAATCAGGGGTTTCTGATCACGCGGAAGAAGCATGACGTCGTGCCACCCGGCGTCGCAAACTCGACGGTGGTGACAGGCGCGTCCGGAACAATGGGCACTGTGGCAGCCGACCAGCCCGGTGCGTTGGTGAAGGCCCACGGGACGCTCTGCCACTCGTCTGCGGCAGCCAGCGAGGCTTTCTCCTGCAACTGGTATGTGCCGTACCCATCGGCCTCGAAATCAATGGCCCGGCGGTCCGTCGCTGTCCGCAGGCCGGTCAGGCGCAGCACATTCCCGGTGGGAGCGGTGCCGGCGGCGTATTCCCGCCAGGTCGGCCAGCCATCGGCATCCGGGTCGGCAAAGTCCGCGTTGGGATCGACCAGGCCATGAGCCGCCAGCCAGGCCGTGGGGGTGCCTACGGATGTGACATCATGGCGCCAGACCAGCGCCGGATCCCCGGACAGGCAAAAACTAAGCAGGTTGTTGCGCGGCATGTTGCCGGACATGCGCCGCAGTCCACGACAAAGCACGTCGCCCAGGCGCAGCGTGCCATCTGTGGCCGCGGCATCATACAAGTTAAAGCTCAGGTCGTCGGCCTCGGTGGCCAGCATGTAGCTCGTGGCGCCGATGGCGGCAGCCAGGCCGGCATTGGCCGCAAACAGACCGTCCGAAAGCAGCGGCCGTCCCGACGACAAAATCATCTGCCACCGATTGGCGCGGCAGGCAGCCACAATCATGATCATGGGGTGCGGCATCCTGGCGCTGGTAAAATCGCCCGGCTCGTTAACGGCACCGACGAGAAACATCTCGCCGGGGTCGGGACCGAGAAAAGACTCGCTGCCATGGCCGCAATAGTGCAGCAGGCCGGACCCTTGCGCGAGCGCCGGGAACAGGCTGTTGGTGCGCACAACCGAGATGTCGGTATATGTGGCGGCGTAGTGTGTAACCACGGTGCGTCCTGCAGCCGTCAACCGATCCACCAGCCGGTTGCAGGCCGCGTCAAACGGATAGCGCTTGGGGTACGTATTGTTCCAGTCTGCGATCAGCGAAGCCTGCTGTTTCCAGCCCATCGCCCCCTCGTAGGCCATGGTCTTGTGAACGGCGTTGGAGATGTCCAGCAACGACGTGGTGGGAAATCGACCAACCGCCACGTCCGGCACATCACCACCGTCGACCACACCCAGCTCGTTGTCCAGGGCGACCACCATGCCGTCGCCCGTGGGCGTGCCGTCCGGATACAATAGTTGCTGTCCGGCAATCAGGGTTGGGATCAGGCAGGCGTTGGCGCTGTTGACCGACAGCATCCGGTGCTTGTAGTCCGGCGAACCGGCGCCCGCCAGCAGCAGATACCGCAGAGGATGCGCCGACCAGTTACAGCCATCCCGAGCCAGGGACTGGATGGCGAGGGGATCCACGAGGCCGCTGCTGTAGTGATTATAGATCGACTCCACGTCCACGATCCGGGTCTGCAACCCCTGCGCCGTGCGGAAATCAGCCAGCGGCTGCAGGGCCGTGCGGAAGCCGTCGCGCCACGCCTCGGGCGGGGTCAGGATGATCTCGTCCGCGGCATGGGCCGAATCGGCCCAGTCGACGTCCCGCACGCCACGCACGGCTGGCAGCCGGCACCCGGTGCTGCGGGAGAAAACAATATAGATGCGGTTGGAGTCACCGCTAGGGAAAACCACCTGCCAGCCATCTGCATCCCCGGCCCAGGCAATCTCCACCGGCGGCACGATAACGGGGCATGCGGGCTCGGTAACGTCCAGCACCAGCAGATCGTTGGTGGCAAATCCGGCGGCGCACACCGTGTTGCCATCTCCTCCCGTACAGCGCAGCAGCGCACCATCCGGCGCGCGGTAGCGGCGCCTGTACGTGACGGCACTGGAGACAAAGACTACCGGGTTGTAACGGGGTGGGGTTGGCACGACGAGTTCGGTCTTCACCACGACTGTTCCAAAAGTCAGGTTGGTGGAAGAGAACGGAAAAGTGAACGAACTGTATTTTTCGCCGGACCAGGATGCGGTGCCCAGCACTGCGCTGCCGGCCGAGACGCGCACGGTATGGTCATCCGTGCCAAGTTCGTAGAGCGAGACCAAGCTGACGGCGACAGTTCCAGTCCAACTGCCGGCATCTACCTCGGCAAGTGGCACGGTGAGCGAAATGGATCTATAGCCTTCGTAATGGGCCAGCAGACCAAATCCCGTATCGGGAATATTCGTGGCGCACAACGTGCCGCTACCGTACCAGGCGTAGTTTGAACCCTGCAGGAACACCGTGTCCGCAAAGGCAAGATTGGTAATCGCGGGAACCGGCAAAGCGACCGTGCTGACCGGCATGCCTGTGCCGGAGCCGACCGCAATCCAATACACGTTTTCCGGCGCGTAGTGCGAAGCGGGTGGCTGTCCATAGAAGAGCACGTTCGTGCCATCGGCATACCAGGCAACAGGGGCGCCCAGGCAGGACAAGGTCAGGTTGGTGGCAGCGATGGCAGCCTCGATGCTGGTCGCTGCCACGCCCATGGCGCTGGCCAGTTCGCCGGCTGGCACGCGGTAGATGCCATCTTCAAACAGGCTAAGCCGGACACGATCGGCTGCAAGGCCGTTAGTCCAGTCGCGGACACGCGGCAACGAGCCAATCCAGCACTTCCGGTCAACAGGCGGGGCGAGAGGCAAGGCGCCGTGACCGGATGACGCAGCCGCGGCAGTCCGCGACCCCACCGAAGGTGACGAAACGACCCTGGCCACAGCGCCCGACCATGAGGCGATGCAGGCTTCGCTGCCGCCGCGCGCCCGGAGCATCAAGTCATAGCGCAGGATGTCGCCCGCGCGCGCCGGGGCATCCACAATGGCATATTCCCCGCCCGCATCGTCGCCGCGCGCCCCGACCCAGCCGTCACCGGCCAGTTGCGCCGTGCCATCATCCTGACGCCGCCGGACACCAAACGCTTCGGTGCCAATCTCCATCGAGGTCTGCCAGCACACCCGGACGGTGCCGTCGTCCTGCAACGCAGCGGCAAACCGCACAACCTGCGCGCCCGGCGCGAGCAGCACCCGATCGGCCCGCGCCGCTGAGAGGCATGCACAGGCAATGCAGGCAACCGCCAGGAATATTTTGTTGTTGCCGCGCATACGCTCTTCGTTGTCGCCGGATTGCAGCGACAGCACGGATTATGGCTGGACTGCCCTGCAGCGCGGCCGGACAGTGCTTATTGCAGCACAATCCGGAAGAATCCGGAAGGAGATGAGAAATCGGGATATTTGACCAGGATGCTGGTTGTGGCTCCCTGCGACGGCAAGTTCGTCACCACGGTCTGCCAGGCCGCACCCAGCGTCGGCGCCCACTGAATGTCATACTGTCTTCCGTTCAAGCTGTCGAACGTGAGCGTCATGCCGAGCAGCGACATGCTCAGCATTTTTGCCGCAAACGTGCCGACCGGGACCTGTTGTGCATCCCAGTATTTTCCTTCTTCGTCGCAGACCGAGATGTTGTACGCCTGACCCGGTACCAGTCCGGGAACCAGGAACCGGTAGCGGTTGTTGCCTCTCCCCGCGGCATTGGTCGCGCCCGACCAGAGCCACTGATTGTCCGCGTCATAGACATCGAGGCCGATGAATCCCTGCCTGACCTCGCCGATGCTCGCAAACTCCACCACCACGCCATCGGCCGTCGCATAGGCCTGGATCAATATGGCCGAGGCGGTCGGAACATTCGGGCGGAACCCGGCATTCAGCGGCTGGCCGCCGGTGCCGGCCTCTTCGCCCGAGGTCAGCGTGTACAGGATGTAGGCATTGTCATTCGTAGTGCCGATGGCGCGGCTTCGCGCCACGTTTGTCGATGCCGGCTCGCTGCCCGGCACAGCCACCAGCGCGTTGGTGTAGCAGTGGAAGCGGATCTCGTACGCCCCCGGCGCCAGGTTCGTGAACGCGTAGTAGCCATTGGTGTCCGTGCGCATCGAGATCATCTGCGCCCCGTTGGTCCAGACCATGACCAGCATGTTGGTCACGGCCGGGTCGTCATCATCGCGTATGAGCGTGGCGTTCTGGTCCACAAAGGTGAAGCCGCCAAGGCCGGAAGGCTGGTAGAGGCCGGCGTCGCGGGTCGTGTCGGTCTGGCCGGCGGTCAGCGCGAAGGCTGCGGTGTCGCCGCTGCCCGGCGCGACATCGCTGTCCGTCAGCGTGTTGCCTCCCTGGTTCGCCACCGTGAAGACCATGCCGCTGGGCGCGACGAAATGGAGCATGTAGGTGGCCGGCGCCAGGTTCGTGAACGCATACATGCCGTTTGTGTCCGAGGACTGCACGTATTCCGCGTTGTTCCCGATATCCAGCAGGCGTATGGTTACATTTGTGAGCCCGGGTTCGCCCCCGTCCTGAATGCCGTTGCCGTTCCGGTCCACCCAGACATAGTCCCCGATCGTCACCGGCTGCGCGTCCAGAAAACTGTTGCCACCGGATGTCTGGCCGGAGGACAGCGTCACCGCCACGCGGTTGTCGTTCGCGCCCGAGGAGTCGCCGGTCGAGAGATAGCCGGAAGGGTCGGTCTCCGCCACCGTATAGCTTCCGGGCGCCAGGTTCGTGAAGCTGTAGGCGCCGGCGCCAGCGGTCGTGGTCGACGCCACGACATTGGAGGCGGCATTCAGCAGTTGCAGCGTGACGCCGTTGATGCCGCTGCCATCCTCCACGTCAATCACGCCGTTCCCGTTGACATCCACCAGCACCTGGCCGGTTATCGTCGCGGCGGCCACATCCAGGAAGTTGTTCCCTGTCGAGGCCTGGCCGCTCGTGAGCGTCACGGCGACATGGTTGTCATTGGTCCCGCCCGTGTCCGCGGTGCTCAGCCAGCCGGACAGGTCAGTTTCCACGACCACGTAGTCGCCCGGCGGCACGGCCGTGAACTGGTATTCCCCGCCGGCGCTGGTCACGGTTGTGGCCACCGGCGTGCCATTGGTTGTCTGCAGCGCGACCGTCGCCCCGCTGACGCCGATGGTGTCGCCGGCGTCCGCCACGCCGTTGCCGTTGAAGTCCTCCAGAACACTGCCCGTAATGCTTCCCGGCTGCGTGTCGAGGAAGTTGTTGTCCGTGGCGGCCTGGCCGCTGCCCAGCGTCACGGCGATCTGGTTGTCGTTGGTTCCGCTCGTGTCGGCCGTGCTCAGCCAGCCCGGCAGGTCGGTCTCCACAATCCGGTAGGCACCCGGCGGCACGTTTGTGAAGAGATAGGCCCCGCTGGCGCTGGTCACGGTTGTTGCGACCGCCGCGCCATTGGTCGTCTGCAG
>JBAWXQ010000179.1:0-5957 GCA_037144015.1 bacterium | reverse complement strand
GAATCGCAACCGGAATGAAGGAGAGCCGCCGCGCTCCCGTTGTGGATCCAATTTCTTTTCGACCGCGGCCTCCGTCTCACACCCGCGCCGCCACGGCCTCTGGCGTCAGGCCATGCGCGGCCATGAGGCTGGCCGTGGTCCCCTGCCCGATGACTTCATCGGGCCAGCCGCAGCGGTGCACCGGGTTCGTGCGCCCCATCCCGGAGAGCGCCTCCTGCACGGCGGAACCGAAACCGCCGGCCACGACGCCGTTCTCCAGCGTGATGAACACCGCACCGGCGCCGGCTTGGTCGGCCAGCAAGCGGGTGTCCAGCGGCTTGATAAAGCGTGCGTTGACGACACCTGCCGCAACACCTGCCACGCGCAGCCTGGCGGCGGTCGCGCAAGCCAGCGGGAGCATGTCGCCCAAGGCCCAAATCTGAATCTGGCGACGTGCTTCGCCCGCCGTCAGGCTCAGCTTGCTGGTGGTGGGGCTGCTGGCAGGCGTTGCCGCTTCTACCACCTCGGCCATCCCGATCTCCAGTGGCTGCAGCTCCCCGGGAACCGCCACACCCGGCCCGGGATCGCGCGGGTAGCGGATCACAGCCGGGCCGTTGTGTCGCACGGCTGTGACCAGCATGCGCGCCAACTCGGCCTCGTCCTTCGGCTGCATCAGGACGATCCCCGGCAGGCAGCGCAGCATCGGGATGTCGAAGATGCCGTGGTGCGTGGAGCCATCTGCGCCAACCACGCCGGCGCGGTCCAGGCAGAAGGTCACCGGCAGCTTCTGCAGGCAGACGTCGTGCAGAACACAGTCCACGGCGCGCTGCATGAAGCTGGAGTAGATGGCCACGACCGGGTGCATCCCCTCGGCCGCCAGCCCGGCGGCAAACACGACGGCATGCTCCTCGCAGATGCCGACGTCGAAAAAGCGCGCCGGGTGACGCGCCGCAAATGACGTCAGCCCGGTCCCTGCGCACATCGCCGCCGTGATGGCCAGCAGCTGCGAATCCTGGTCCGCCAGGCGGGCCAGACATTCGCCGAAGATCTTCGAGTAGCCGGGCGCCGGCTCGACCAGCTCGGCCTTTTCGACATCGAAGCGCCCGACGCCATGCCAGCGTTCCGGCGACTCTTCGGCGGCCTTGTACCCGCGCCCCTTCTGCGTGGCGACGTGCAGCAGGATGGGCCGGTCGTAGCGCCGCGCAATGGTCAGCGCGTCGGCAATCGCCTGGTGGTCGTGGCCGTCGATCGGCCCCGTGTAGCGCACGCCGAACTCCTCGAAGAGGGCGTTCTGCAGAAACAGGCTCTTGATGGCCTTCTCCGTGCGATGATAAACCCCGCGCAGCGGCGACATCCGCAGCTGCTGCGCCACCCGCTCCGCGGCCCCCTTCCAGCGGTTGTACTTGGGGTTGGTGAGCAGCTGGCCCAGGTGTCGGGAGAGCGAGCCGACATTGCCCGAGATGGACATCTCGTTGTCGTTCAGCACGATGATCAGGCGGCCGGTGGTCCCCTCGATGTTGTTAAGTGCCTCCAGCGAGATGGCATTGCCCATGGCCGCGTCGCCAACCACGGCCACGACGCACTCCGGGCCCCCGCGGCGGTCGCGCGCCACGGCCATGCCCAGTGCGGCGGACAGCGCCGTGCCGGCGTGGCCGCCGCCAAAGGCATCGCAGGGGCTTTCATCGCGGCGCGGAAAACCGGAGATGCCGCCCGGCTGCCGCAGGGTGTCGAACGAACGGCGGCGCCCGGTCAGCAGTTTCCAGGCATAGGTCTGGTGCCCCACGTCCCAGACAATTTTATCCGCCGGCGGATCAAAGACACGCAGCAGCGCGATGGTCAGCTCCACGGCGCCGAGGTTGGCGGCCAGGTGCCCGCCGTTGCGGCTGACCGTCGCAAGGATCCGCGAGCGCAGCTCCTGCGCCAGCTGATCCAGTTCGCCAACAGCCAGCGCGCGGACGTCTGCAGGGGCGTCGATTGTATCCAGAATGCCCGACATGGTTGGCAGTATAGCACGTCCGTCGCCCGTGTCGAAGGCCTGCCCGCTTCACGAACTGACTATTCACGTGGCACGTGGCAGGCCCGGGGCCTGCGTCCGGGACGCAATCAGCTCAGACACGTGGCAGACGCGCACCGGGAGCTGGCGCAGCCGCACGCCGTAGGACAGCTGCAGGATGCAGGCGGGACACGAGGTCGCCAGCACCCCGGCTCCGGTCCGGGCCAGGTTGTCCATCTTCCGCTCCAGGATTTTGCGCGACACGTCGTAATGCGACAGCGCATAGGAGCCGGCGCCGCCGCAGCACCAGTCCGCCTCCGGAAGCTCGCGGTATTCCACGTTCTTCAACGCCCGCAGCAGGTTGCGCGGCTGCGCCGACAAGCCCTGCCCCCGGACGGCGTGACAGGGGTCGTGGTACGTGACAATCAGATGCTCATCCGCCTGCAGCGACGGCGCGGACGGAGGCACGACCACCTCCAGCAGGTCACGGACCTTGGCGGCCACGGCTGCGGCCGCCGGGGCCAGCGGATCCCCGGGCGGCACCAGCGCCGGGTATTTCTTCAGGAAGGAGGCGCAGCTGGAACAATCGGTGACAATGAGGTCAAACGGCTCGGAAGAAAGCAGGGCAATATTTTTCGCCGCGAGCTTCCAGGCGGCGTCCCGTTCGCCATACGCCCTCGGAGGGAGCCCGCAGCAGCAGTTATCCAGCACAGTGACGCGCCGGGCGACAAGCTGCAGCAGCTGCAGCGAGGCCGCTCCCGCGGCAGGGCACATGACGTCCGTGCCGCAGCCCACAAAATAGGCGATGCGCAGCGACTCGCCCGAGCCCGGATAGCTCCCGGGCTTGACCGTGTCGCGAAAGGCCCGGGCGGGAAACCGGTCGACGATCTCCTCGGACCGCTCGAGATCGCGCCCGAAGCAGCGCAGCAATTTCAGGGCCTTGGCCACCCGGGTTGCCCCGCTTCTCTTGCCCAGCCCGGCGGCCCGGGCTGCCAGGCGCACACGCTCCGGGTGCGGGAGCAGGCGGGTGAAGAGCAGCCGCAGCAGCGGGTTCCGCCCCACCCGTTCCAGGTATTCGGTGCGCGCCTCGAGGATGAGATCCGAGGTCGGCAGCGCGGGGAAACAATTGGCGGTGCAGGCGCCGCACAGCAGGCAGGCAAAAAGGGAATTTTCCAGCTCCCGGTTCCATTCCGCGCGCTTTTCCACCAGTGCGCGCAGCATGGCGATCCGGCCACGCGCCACGCCGGTCTCCCGGCCTGTCGCGCGGAAGACCGGGCACGCCACCTGGCAGAAGCCGCACCGGTTGCAGCGTGCGATTTCATCGTATTGTTCGGCAATGGCCATCAGCCCTTCCGTCCGGGCAGGCGGCCCGGGGCAAACACATGACCGGGGTCGAGCCCGTCTTTCAGGTCGTGCAGCAGGCGCCATTCCGGCCTCGGCGGGCCAAACACGTCGAACTGCTGCTTGAACGCCTCCGGCGCCTGTGTGACCACGGCGCTTCCGCCGGCCTGGCTCGTCCGGGCGCAGATCCCCTGCCAGTCCGGACCGGAAAGAGCCGGCAGTCCGAGGGAGACGCGGCCGCAGGCAAAGTCTGCAATCCGGCAGCTGCTGCCCGGCGGCGTTGGCGCGTCACCCGGGAAACCGGCCACGGCGCCGGCCGGCAGATTGGCGCAGATCGCAAAGGCACTGCTGCAGAACGCGGCCAAATCGGCCGCATGCGCGCCCTCGAGTAGCGGATAGTCGAACGTTTCCGGCAGGGGCAGGCCGGACTCCCGGATCAGGGCCTGACCTTTTTTTATCTGCACCTCGACCGTTTCCGCAAAGCCCTCAAAGCCGACGCGGAGCTCCCATCCGGGCTCCGGGCCGCGGCTCACGGCCGTGACAAAGACCGGCTCGAGCGTGGAGTGAAGCACGGCCGCCGCGGCCCGGGCGCACGCCGCGAGGTCCCCCCTGACCCGCAGCGCACGGCAAACCTCGGGCACGGACGCGGTGCGAAAATTAAGCTCGGTCAGGAAGCCGAGCGTGCCCGCGGAACCGGTCAGCAGCCGGGTCATGTCGTACCCGGCGACATTCTTGACCACTTTGCCGCCGGCCACAATCTCGCGGCCCAGGCCGGAGACAAACTTCAGGCCGAGCATCCGGTCGCGCGGCGCGCCATGGTACATGCGCTCCGGCCCGCAGGCCCCGAGCGCCACCATGCCGCCCAGGGTGCAGGCCCCTGACAGCGGCGGCCGGATGGGAATCCACTGGCGGTGCTCCAGCAGCCGGGCCTGAGCCGCGGCCCACGGGGTTCCGCTGCCGAACACCGCGACCTGGTTGGCGGGATCCACGTCAATTACCCCGCAAAGCTGATCACTGCGCAGACGGATTTCCGGGCGATCCGGGTGATTGCCAAACCCGCCCAGGCACCCGCTCCCGGCAGGCAGCAGGGCCAGGCCCGCGCGCGCGGCAGCCCGCACGCACTCACAGGCTTCCTGCGCATCCGCAGGAAGCCATTCGCCGGCCGGTGCCGGCGGCGGCGCGGCAGGTGTCGCAACAGGTGTCGCGGCGGAAGGGACGGGCGGCGGAAACATCTTTCCCGGGTTGAACGTTTCCCGGGGGTCAAAGGTCTTGCGCACCGCGCGCTGAAAATCCAGGTCGTGCTCGGAGAAGACCAGCCGCATGGCCCCGATCTTCTCCATGCCGACGCCGTGCTCGCCCGTGATGGTGCCCCCGAGGCGGACGCAGGCGGCGGTAATGTCCATGGCCGCCTCATGGACGCGCGCCAGCTGCGCCTTGTCGCGGGCGTCGAACAACAACAGCGGGTGGAGGTTGCCATCGCCGGCATGAAAGACATTGCCGCTCTTGAAGCCGTGGTGCTGGCAGAGCCGGGCGACCTCCAGGAGCGCTTCCGGAAGGCGCGTGCGCGGAACCGTGCAGTCGGCAACCAGGTAGCTGGGCGCGATCCGCGCAATGGCGCCGAAGGCCCCGCGGCGGCCGGCCCAGAGCTGGTTGCGCTCCGCGCTATCGCTGGCTTCGCGGATGCTGCGGCACCCCTGGGCCATGCAGAGGGCCTGGATGCGGGCGGCCTGCGCGCCGAGCCCGGCGGCGAGTCCTTCCACCTCAATGATAAGGACAGCGGCCGCATCGCGCGGATAGCCGCAGTGGATGCTGTCCTCGACGGCGCCGATGATCACGGTGTCCATCATCTCCAGCGTCGCCGGCACGATGCCCTGCGAGATGATTGCGGTCACGGAGCGGGCGGCGTCGGCAATGTCGTCGTAGACCGCCAGCATCGTGATGACCGCCTCCGCCCGGGGCATGATCCGGAGCACGGCCTCGGTGGCGATGCCGAGGGTTCCTTCGCTCCCCACGAACAGGCCGCGCAGGTCATAACCGGGAGGATCAAACCCCTCGCCGCCAAACGAATGCACCTCGCCGTCCGGGAGCACGACCTCCAGGCCGAGGATATGATTGACGGTGACACCGTACTTGAGGCAGTGCGGGCCGCCCGAGTTCTCGCCGATGTTGCCTCCCAGGGTGGCTGCCTTCTGGCTGGCGGGATCCGGCGCGAAGAAATACCCGAGCGGCGCCAGCGCGTTCTGGACTTCAAGGTTGGTGACGCCGCACTGCACGCGCAGGATGCGGCCGGGAATGTCCATGTGCAGGATGCGGTTCAGACGCGTCAGGCAGATCACCACGCCGTGCTGCAGCGCCACGCTCCCGCCGGACAGGTTGGTTCCGAAACCGCGGGGCGTGCAGGGAACGCCGGCGGCGGACAGGGCCCGGACCACGGCCGCGGTTTCCGCGGTGTCCCCGGGAAAGACCACGACGCCCGGCGCGGCCTGGGCCAGCGACGCGTCATAGGAATAAACTTCGGCCCCGACATGGCCGGCCAGGACATGGTCCGGGCCAACGATGCGCCTGAGCTGCTGCAGCAGGACGGGATCAATCATTTTTGGTCATAGACGGCGGCGGCGGCCGTCAGCGCACCGGCGTTCACGCG
>JBAWXQ010000178.1:0-6001 GCA_037144015.1 bacterium | reverse complement strand
CGAAGCGTAGACGACAACGTGTGGGACGAAGTGTGCGATTATCGTGTGCGACGAAGCGCGGGAACTAGCTGTCATCGCTAACCGTGCCACGCCACACTTCGTCGCTTTCTTCGTCCCACGCTTCGTCGTCTACGCTTCGTCGGCAGACTTCGTCGGGACAGCCATATCTCGACATAACAAAGACCTTCGCCAATTCCATCTTTCGGCCTGTAACTGAGTCTTCGCCACCCGCTGGCAGCGGGTGGCTCAACTAGCAGCCTGGTCGGCAGACAGTTTGTGCCTCCACAAAGCTACGTCCGACAGGCTGCTAGTCCATCGCCAGTCCGTCCGTGCCGGCCGGCAGTCCCAGCATCCGGTTCTCCAGCTCCAACCGGATGCCGGAGCGCGCCTGCACGCGCTGGCGCATCAGGGCCAGCAAGGCCAGCACGTCGGAGGCCGTGGCGCCTTCCATGGCCACCACGATGTTGGCGTGGCCTTCGCTCACCCTGGCACCGCCCACCCGCAGCCCCTTGCATCCCGCCGCATCGAGCAGCCGGCCGGCAAAATCGCCTGGCGGATTGCAAAAGACCGACCCTGCGGTGCGCAACCCCGCCAGCGGCAGGCGCTTTTCACGGAAATTCTGGCGCCGCTGCCGGATCGCCTCCGGCGCATCCGGCTTCAGTCGCAGCGTCACCTGCCACGCAATCCGGCGGGTCAGCGCCTCGCACCCGCGGTAGCGAAACCCGGCTTCCGCGGCGGTCACGGCACAGCTCCGTCCAGCCGCATCCAGGCAGGAAATATCCTTCACGGCGTCGCGCAGCTCCCCGCCGTGCGCGCCGGCGTTCATGGCCAGCCAGCCGCCCACCTGTCCGGGCACACCCTCGAGGAACTCCAGCCCCGACAGCCCCTCGGACTCAAGACGATCCAGCAGCGCCGGCCCGTTCCAGCCGCAGCCCACCACGACTTCGTCGCCCTGCCGCACAAGATTGCGGAACGCCTCGCCACGCAGGCGCACCACCACGCCTGCCACGCCGAGATCGCTGGCCCACGTGTTGGCCCCCTGCCCCAGCCGGTGCACAGGCACGCCGTGCGCCGCGGTCCAGGCCAGCAGCGCGCCCAGCGCCGCGGGCGTGGCCACCTCGGCAACCACATCGGCCGGCCCGCCCACGCCGTAGAAGGTCAGCGGCGCGAGCGAGCGCAGGCTCGAAACCCCCAGTCCTTCGATCTGCCGCAGTGCTTCGGCGCTCGCGCAGATCGCGGGGCTCGCAAGGCAGGTCCCGGCGGAACCAATCGGGGAATTTTCACCCCACGCGCCGGACCGGAGCGCCTCTGCCGCCCACCCGGCAATCTGCACCACGTTGCCCGCGCCCACCACCAGCAGCAGGTCGCCGGGCTGCAGCTGCCGGCGCAGCCCGGCCCAGGCCTCGTCCATCGAGCGCGCCAGCAGCACCGGCATGCCGGGTTGCAGCCGGCGAAAATGCGCATGCAAATCCGCGATGCCGCCGGCTTCCAGCGGCGCCTCGGAAGCGGCGTACACCGGCACCAGCACCAGCTCGTCCACGCCGGCAAACGCCTCCGGAAACGCGGTGCCCAGCGCCCGGGTGCGCGTGTAGCGGTGCGGCTGAAACACGGCCAGCACGCGCCGCGCCCCCTGCAACACTGCCGTGGCCACCAGTGCGGCAATCTCCGCCGGATGGTGCGCGTAGTCGGAGATCACCTGGATGCCGCTGCCGGCTGCCAATCTCTCGAAGCGCCGCGCCGGGAGCTCCGCCGCGGCCGGCAGGCCGGCCAGCGCGGCCTGCGCATCGTGCCCGAGAAGAAGGCCCGCCGCCAGCGCGCCCAGGGCGTTCAACACGTTGTGCCGGCCAGGCACGCCGAGCGACACACGCCCCAGCTCGCGCCCCTCCCAGATCACGGAGAAAGACACCCCCCCGGCGCGAAGCTCAACCTGCACGGCACGCAGTGCCGCCTGCTCGCAGAAGCCGAAGGGGATGGCCGGGCCGCGAAACGCCCGCGCCACGTCGCAGGCCCGCGAATCGTCCGCGCCATAAGCCAGGCCGAGGCGGGTCTGCCGCACGGCCTGCCGGTAGCAGTCGACCAGGTCCGCCTCGCCGGTAAAGTGCTCGAGGTGGTCGAGGTCGATGTTGTTCAGCACCGTCACAGCCGGATGGTAGCGCGCCAGCGTGCCGTCGCTCTCGTCCGCCTCGACCACGAGCAGGTCACTGTTGCCGACACCTGCCACACCGCCGAGCGTGGCCGTGGCGCCGCCGATGCACCACGAGGGAGCTGCGCCGAGCTCCTGCAGCAGGCGCGTGGCAAAGCAGGTCGTGGTGGTCTTGCCGTGCGCGCCGCAAACGGCCACGCCGCGGCCGAGATCAACCAGCGCGGCCAGCGCCTCGCCGCGACGGCAGACGGTCCAGCCCGCCTCGCGGGCGCGCACGATTTCCGGATGGTCCGACGGAACGGCGGCGGTGTGGATCAGCATATTGCGGCGCCCATCGGGCGCCGCAATATGCCTCGCGTCATGCCCTGCGACCACCGCAATGCCATGGGCCTCGAGCCACTGAGCGATCGCTCCACCGGGCGCCGCGTCGCACCCGCTCACCTGCCACCCATGGGCAGCCAGCAGGCGCGCGACGCCGGCCACACCCACGCCGCACACGCCCATCAGGTGCGCGCGGCCGGGCGGACCGGAAAAGATTACCCTCAGATCTTGCATGCTGGCAGCCTTATGACGCTGTGTATAAATCGCTCCAGCAAGGCCCATGTCCCACGCCGACAGGCTCCTAGCTGTTTGCCGCCGCCAGGGCCTCGCGCGTCAGGAGTTCGATCTGCTTCCAGTTTTTGGCGGCAATGAGCTTCTTGTCCACCATCCAGGATCCGCCCACGGCTGCGACCACGGGCAGCGCCAGGTAGTCGCGCAGGTTCCTGCTGTCGATGCCGCCGGTCGGAAGGAAGCGCACGCCGGTGTGGCCGAAGGCGCCGGCCAGCGCCTGCAGCGCCTTGACGCCGCCGCCGGCCTCGGCCGGAAAGAACTTCAGCACCTTGCAGCCGAGTTCCAGCGCCGCGGTGATCTCGGTGGGAGTAATCACGCCCGGAATCATGTCCAGGCCGCACTCCTGCGCGCGGTGCACGATGGCCGCGGAGAGCCCCGGAGCCACGCCGAAGGTGGCACCCGCGTCGCGGGCCCGCGACACCTGGTCCACGGTCAGCAGCGTGCCGGCGCCCAGGATCATCTCCGGGAGCTGCCGCGCGATCTTGCGGATCGCGGCTTCAGCCGCAGACGTGCGAAAGGTGATTTCAATCACATTCATCCCCGCGGCCAGCAGCGCCTCGCTCAGCGGGATCGCCAGCTCCGCGTCGTCAATCACCACCGCCGGAAGCAGCCGTTTCTCCAGTGCCTTGTCCATCGGGTCTCTCCTTTTGTCACGTTGCCGTCATTGCAAAGAAGCAGCGTACCCAGACTGTGGCCGCATTGTCCACACCGTTTCGCCCGCCGGCGGGGCAGGCGAAATCAATCCAAATACCAGATCTTGCGGAAAAAATACTCGGTACAGAGGAGCAGGCCGGCGAGCCACATGAGGCCGCGCCAGTCCCAGAGGCTCATCTCGACCACCACCGCCTGGCGCGGCCGGCGCTCGGCCACGGTGGCCAGGATGTGCCGGCTCCAGTCCCTGACGTACGCCGGGTCCTCGAACACGTTCTTTCCGGCTGCCAGCAGCTCCTTCCGGCGCAGCTCCAGCGCCGCCTCGCGGCCGGCGCGCGCAACCTCGGTGACGCGAGGCGCGAAGTTGGTGGGCGTCCGCCCCTCGCCCGGCACGAACACCAGGCCGCCGGTGCGCTCCGCCAGGCGCGTCATCAGGTCAAGCTGCATGCCGGCATTGCGGAACTCGCGGTTGAGCGTTTCGACCTTGAGCTCGAGCGGGTCGGCCTTGTACTCGGCTGGGAGCGAGACCTGAAAAAGTCCCTCCTTGTCGGGGTAGAACACGCCGCGGAAGAGCCCGGGGCGGTCCCGCAGGCCGGGGAGGCGCAGTGTTTTCTCCTTACCGTCCTCGCCGCGAATGACCACGTCCACGTCCGTTGCGTTAAGCGGCGAGAAGTCGCGGTTGCGCACGGCGGCCGTCACAGCCACGCGCTCGCCCACGCCCGCGGCAAGGCGGTCGAGCATCAGGCGCGCCTGCGCCGACTCACCGAGCAAATGCGGCAGACCGAGGAACTGCACCACCTTGCCCCAGTAATCGCGGAAGTAGCGGTCGCCATAGACCTTGCGCCAGCGGTAGGAGGAGTCGAACCCCATGTAAAGCGCGAGGCCGCGCCCGTAGTTGTGGTAGGCGATGGCGGGGATGCGCTTCCCTTCGCCGGCGGCGCGGGCATTGACCAGCGTGATGGCCGAGGGCTTGGGCTCCACCGCGGTCACCAGCTCGTAGCAGGGCGGAAAGCCGGCCCAGGTGGCGGCGTTCTTCTCCGGCAGCGGATCAAAGGTGGTGAGCGGATTGCCGGCGGCCTCGGGCACGAGCTCGAAGCGGTACGGCGTGTCCAGCGGCTTGAACATCTCCTGCCGGAAGCTGGATGCACCGGCCGCGGCAAGCAGGCGCACCGGCAGCACCGGCTCGAGCCGGGTGCCCTTGACGCTGAACGGCAGGTCCGCGCCTTCGCACAGGAAGACCACGCTGCCGCCGTCGTCAGCGACGAATTTCCGCACGATCTCGGGGAACCCCCGGGGCAGGGTGGCGAGATCGACGCGGCTGAAGATGATGATGTCGAAGTTGCGGGCAACCTCCTCGATCGTGGCGGGCAGCTTCTCGACCAGGTGCTCCTGCGGCTGGCGGAACAGGCGCCGGTCAGCCGGCTGCAGGAACATTTTGTAATTCACGCGGCGGTCGCGCTGGAAGGCACCCTCCAGGAAGCGGTAGTCCCACGACGGGCCGCCGAACACGCCCAGGATGCGGATGCGATCACGGATCACGCGCACGCGCTTGACGGCGCGGTTGTTCTGGTCCGAGGTTTCGCCCGCCTGCGGCGCGACGGTCACCTCCAGCTCGTAGACCCCCTCGCGCTCGGGGATGAACTCAAACGGCACGCTGTGGTCGCCGTCGGCATCCGGCGTGTAGCCGGGGACATCGATCTTCTGGTCGCCGAAGCGCGCCTGGATGGGAATTGTCTTGCCGGTAAAGCCGAACTGGTTCATGCCGAGGAAGGCCTTGGTCTTCTCCTGCACGAAGACAATGTCATCGACGTAGACCTGGTCCGCAACAATATCCCTGGCGCGCTCCAGCCCGAAGGCCGCGAAGTAGAGCGGCACGCGCCGCCGCACCAGGTCATCCACCACGCCGTCAATCAGCTCGGCGGTGTTGTTGCCGCCATCGGTCAGGAGCAGCATGCCGGGTGAGTAGGCGCCGCGGTGATCGCGGAAGGTGTCGTGGAGCATGACGCGCAGGGAGGTCCGTGCGCCGGCGGCCGGGTAGTTGGTGTCGGTGCGGTGCAGCTCGCCGATGTCCACGGCCTCGACGCGATCGCCGTAGGTGTAGGGCGCAAGCCGCAGCGAGGGGTGCGCGTCCGCGCTGCGGTGCAGCTGGCGGAACAGGCTGTTGGCGCAGAGCAGGCGGACCGGCCGGGCCGTGCCTTCGGCCAGGCTCATGCTTTCCGTGCGGTCGAGCACAACCGGGACCGTGCCGGAGGGCTTCCCCTCGCCCTCGATCCGCAGCATCGGGCCGGCCAGGAGCAGCAGCAGGGCGATCAGCGCGGCGGCGCGCAGCGTGGTCAGCAGCCGCCGGCGGCCGGCCGGCAGGTTCGGCACGCGGCGATAGAGGTAGACGGCCAGGATGACGATGCCGATGGCCGCCAGCAGCAGCCCCCACGGCGGCAGGCGCGCATCAAGGCCGATGCGGCTCAGCACATCCATGCCGAGCAGCCGGTCGTCGCCGGTGATCCAGTAGAGGAGTCGGTTCATCGAAACAACTCCATGGAAGCGCCACCCCGTGGCGCGATCGGTCCTCGCGCGGTGGGAGCGCCACCCCGTGGC
>JBAWXQ010000177.1:0-6119 GCA_037144015.1 bacterium | reverse complement strand
GGGCCTTACCCGTGCCGCGTGGCATCGGCGTGTCTCTATCCACCAAAACAAAGCGCGAGCTCATGGCGCTTAATATATTACAGCGCAACATGTTATGTAAAGATAAATCGTCTGCTTTTGATCAAAAAGCGCCAGGACTGTCTGTGTGCGGGCGCGAGAAAAGGCCACAGGCCAAAACTAGCAGCCTGGTCGGCACGAACTGTGTACAGACGCAAAACCTAAATCCGACAGGCTGCTAGGGCGCGGGTGTGCCCACGCCGGGCGTGCCGGTGGCAGCGGGAACGCCCGCGGCGCGCTCACGGCCGCTGCGGCCGCCGAAGCCGTGCGGCATGGCGGTCTGGTTGTAAATCTGCTGGATGTAGTCCGCAAACTGTGTGGCTTCCATGCCCGGGTAGCCCATGGCGCGGCCGGTCTGCTCCAGCAGGTAGCGCCGCTCCTGCTGGTAGAGTTCCGAGACCGTCCCCACGGCCTCACCCATCTGCCGGCGCGCGGCGGCGGCCTCCTCCGGCGGCAGCGTCGCCACCTGGGCCATCAGCGCGCGCGCCTGCTCAACAGCCTGCAGCAGCTTGTCGTGGTTGACGCGCTGCTCGCCGGTCATACCGGCCGTGTCGATCTTCTTCAGAAACTCCGAGCGCTCATCCGCCTGCGTCTGCACGCGCCGGGTAAACTCCTCACGCTGCTTCTGCATCTCCTCGTACCGCGCGGGATCGTCGCGCTGCAGCTGCGCCATGCGGTCCTCGAACGAGGCGCGTCGGGCCGTGTTGGATCCGGGCGCCGACACGGCAGGCACGGCCGTGCTTTTCTCACGGTCGGCAAGCGCCAGCTGCGCGGCGGCCAGATCGGACTGCAGCCTGTCACGCGCCGCCTGCAGCGCCGCCACCTGCCGCCGGAGCTCGAGCAGCTGCTGCGCGTCGGCCGCAGCCGGGAGCGGTGCCGCAACAGCAGCAGGCGGTGCGTCGGAGGTCGCGCTTCCGGAGAGATCCTCCTGCACGATGGCACGCGCCTGGCGCAATTGCAGATGGGCCTGGATGGCCAGGGCAAGGGAGACCAGGGAGATGACCACCAGCACGGCACTCAGGCGCATATTCATAACCGTCTCCAGGTACGCGAACGAAACTATTTTAGATCGTTCCGTCGTAACATGCGATGCATTTGCGTCGCATCTTTCATGCTCAAGTGAACGGACACAGAGGTCACAGAGAAAGAAAGAGAGCACAGAGACAATTTCATATTGCTGCAGCCGGCTCGCCAGCCGCAGTCAGGCATTTCTCTGTGGTCTCTGTTCCTCTCTGTGCTCTCGGTGTCCTTGACGTGTTCATTCGTTGGGTTGCGGGCTGACGCCCGCCTTGGGCACTACACCGCCGGCGGCGGATTGGCTGGCGCAGCGGCAGGTTGAGCCGGCGCAGCGACAGGCGGCGCAGAAACAGCGGCAGGCGGCGCGGCCGGAACTGACGCTGCCGCAGGCGACGCGGCCGGAGCGGCCGCAGCGGCAGACGGCGAGGCGGCGGCCTCGGCGTAAAGCGCCTCGCGCTTCTCCATGTCGGCCTTGACCGCGCCGACAAAGTCGAGCGACTCCTTCTCTGCGATGAAATAGCGCTTGCAGGCCTTGCACACATGCCACTTCTTGTGGATTTCCCAGACTTTTTTGGCCGGGCTGCTCTCCAAGCGATAGGCATGGCCGGAGGTGCCGCGCGTGTAGTTGTTTGCCTTGCAGTCGCGCGCCGCGGGAACGGTGTGCACAAGGCCCAGCGATCCTTTGCACCGGGCGCAGCGGGATTCGTCCGGCTTTCCCTTCAGCTTCATGAACAGGTAGCCGGCCACGAGCAGCCCCAACCCGCCGAGCGCCATCATCCCCTTGCCTGCCATGGGCGCGAGCTTCCGGGACAGGATGAGGCCGATCATGAGAAGGACGGCGCCGATCCAGACAATGCCCATGACATCGGCTTTCTGCAATCCGCCGCGCGCCCGCTCGGCCTCGTGGTCGTACGTCCACCCCTTGAATTCGACATCCTCCGGCTTCAGAAGGGTGGGCAGGCGCCGGGGCCGGGGAGGCTGTGCCTTGGCATCCGCCGGACTGCTGCGCAGCTTGCCTGCCACAGCAGCCCCTTTCTTCGCAGGGACTTGCGCTTCCGGCTTTGCGGCCGGCACGGCCGGTGTTGCTTCAGATGCTGCGGGTGCGGGTGCCGGGGACGCGTCAGGTGCGGTCACAGGCGCCGGGACCGGCACGGGCGCAGGTGCCGCAGAACCGGGGGGCGGAACAGCCGCGGTGGCAGGCGACGCCGCAGCGGCGGCAGGTGCCGTGGTGGCAGGTGGTGCCGCGGTGGTGGCAGGTGGCGCCGCGGTGGTGGCAGGTGGCGCGGCTGAAGCAGGCGCAGTCGGCGGCACGCCGTTTGGCGCCGCTTCGCCCGCCGTGCTCACCCGGGCCTTGCACTGCGGGCAGGAAACCTGCTTGGGCCTGACGGCGAAACTCACGCGAAACTTTTTGCCGCACGCGCTGCATTCCAGAGACAAGTCAGTCATAGGCCCCTCCGCAGACACCCGATTCCGTCGGCTCCGGCAATCACGCAGTCGATTCTGGCGGGTTCGCCGGCCGTTCGCAAGCCGTTTCCTCGTAACTACTCAGCGAAACCACCGCCGGCCGTTGGCCGGCGGTGGTTTCGCTGAGTAGTTACCTTTAGGACTTGCTGCCAGCGGCTGAAATCGCGTATTCATTCGGCATGATTATATCTCTGCCGCAAGCCTGTGCGGTCGTGGATGGGTGCGTGAGGCCGCGCGCTGCCGTGCGCTGCAGCCTGGCAGACGCGGCAGAGCTGGTTCTGGCCACGCCGGTCATGGCTGACCGTGACCTTCCGCCCAGCCACCGCTCCGCCATGGACGGATATGCCTTTCTCCGGGGCGACGCGCCCGCCACCCCGCGCTGCCTCGACGTGCGCGGCGAGATCCCGGCCGGCGTCTGCCCGGCATTCGCCCTGCGCCCGAGCGAATGCGCCCGCATCTTCACCGGTGCCTGTATTCCGGAGGGCGCCGACACGGTGGTGATGCAGGAGGACACGGCAGATGCCGGGGAGAATCGCGTGCGGCTTCAGACCGTGCCCGCGCGCGGGGCCAATATCCTGCGGCAGGGGGAGAATGCCCGGCAGGGAGCAGAACTGCTGCAGCCGGGCGCGGTGCTATCGCCGGTTCAGATCGGCCTGTGCGCCGCCGCCGGCTGCGCTTCGCTCGATGTGATTCCCAGGCCCCGCATCGCGGTGCTGACCACGGGCGAAGAACTGCTCGATGTGTCCGCGGCGGCAGCCGCCCACCAGACGCGCGATTCCAACGGCCCCATGATCTCGGCCCTCTTGCAGGCGGCCCGCTTTGATCCCGGCGCAGTCCGGCGGGCCCGGGACAGCGAAGAGGCCGTTGCCGAGGCGGTCACAAGCCTGCTGGCCGCGGCCGACGTGCTGCTGATCACCGGCGGCGTCTCCGTCGGAAAGTACGACTTCGTGCCGCGGGCCCTGCAGCGCCTGGGCGCCATCGTGCAGCTGCACGGCGTGGCGGTCCGCCCCGGCAAGCCGCAGCTCGTGGCCACGCTGGGCGCGGACAAGTACATCTTCGGCCTGCCGGGAAATCCGCTCAGCGTCATGGTCGGCCTGCTGGAGTTTGTGCTGCCGGCCCTGCGCAAGCTCAGCGGATTTGGGCCGGCGGATTGCCGCCCCGGACTGCGGGCTAAAGCCGTGGAGGCGATCCGGGGGCGGAAGGGACAGCACCACCTCCTGCCGGCACACCTGGCCTGGACGTCAACCGGACCCGAGGCCCGGCTGATTGCCGGGCATGGCTCCGCCGATCTGGTCAGCGCCGGCCGGGCCAGCGGGTTCGTTGTGGTTCCGCCGGATGCGCTGGTGGCGCCAGGCGAATGGCTCGATTTCCGAACGTGGGAACCTATGGCATGATCTGGAAGCGTAATACCCCTGCATCGCGCCACAGGGTGGCGCTCCCACAGAAATGAAACTGCCTGTCAATTGTGGGAGCGCCACCCCGTGGCGCGATTATTCCCTGCGCGTCTCAGTCACGGACCGCTGTCCGTTCCGCTGCGCCTACTGCATGCCGCCCGGGGGCGTGCCGCTGCGCGCGCATGCAGACGTGCTGCGCTACGAAGAGATTGCGGCCCTGGTTCAATTGCTGGGCCGCGTGGTCCCGCTCGGCAAGGTTCGCCTGACCGGCGGCGAGCCGCTGATCCGGCCGGAAATCGAAAAACTCGTCGGCCTGCTGGCCCGGCTCGGCATTCCCGAACTGGCGCTCACAACCAACGGCCAGCTGCTGGCCGGCCTGGCCGGACCGCTCCGCGCCGCCGGCCTGACGCGCATCAACATCAGCCTCGACAGCCTGAACGCACAGACCTACCGGCAGCTGACCGGCAACGGCGTGCTGGCGCGGACAATCGAGGGGATCGACGAGGCGCTGCGCTGCGGCCTTGCGCCCGTGAAGCTGAACATGGTGGTGCTGCGCGGCGTGAATGACGCCGAGATCCTGGACATGGTGGCCTTTGCCCTAGCGCGCGGCGTGGAAGTGCGCTTTCTCGAGGTGATGCCCATCGGCACAGCCGCGCCGCACCACCAGAAATGGTTTGTTCCCGCGGCAGAAGTGATCGCAACCGTTGAGGGCCGCTATCCATTGACGCCCATCACCCGAAGCCGCGGCTCCACGAGCCGCTGCTTCCAGGTCCGGGACGGCGCCTGCCGCCCCGGGCGGATCGGCTTTATCAGCGCCTGCAGCGAGCCGTTCTGCGCAGACTGCAACCGGCTGCGGCTGACCTCCGACGGCCGCCTGCTCGGCTGCCTGGCCGCGGATCATGGCGTTCCGGTGCGCGCCCTGCTCGCGGCCGGAGCGGAGGGAGAACGGCAACTGAAGCAGGCCGTGCGCGACATTTTGGCCTGCAAGAAAATCCGCGACACCTTCCAGCAGCCGCAGATCATGGCCACGATCGGCGGCTGACACCGCGGCTGACGCGGCACGCACAAGTCAGGCCCGACGAGCCGCAGCGGTGGCGGCAGCGGCTTTGGCACGGATAACCACCCGGGTGGGATGCACTTCATCGGCCAGGGACAATGGCATGTCCCCTCCCCCCGTCAGTGCGGCCAGGAACAGTCCGAAGTAATCCTGCGATGGGGCCGTGGTATCGACCGCACCGGCGTCGCGATCAGCCAGAACCAGGCGCGTCCGCTGCCCGGCGTCCACGGATTCGATCAGGCCCCGCGTGCCGAAAATGCGCAGGTGTTCATTGCCCCAGGAGCCAAAGGCCGGGTGCGGGTTCAGGTAGTTGGCCACGATGCTGCCGACGCCGCCGTTTTCAAGGGTGAACATCAGGACCGCGGCCATGCGCAGGCCACCTGCGGTCCGGGGATTTCCCAGGCGCGTTTCAATGGCGGTTACGCTGGCGATCCTGATCCCGGAGACGTGTTCGACAAAACGCACGGCATGGATCGCGTTCTGGCCGATCAGGCCCCCATCCTCATCCTCGTCCTGGGCGCGCCCGTCATGGTAGGGGTATGATTTTTGCGCCAGCACCTGTACGACCGTGCCAATGGCCCCGCTCTGAACGGTTTGGCGCATGCCGAGGTACGGCTGTTCGAAGGCGGTCCCGGCCATTTCGTGGAATTGCCGGCCGGTAGCGGCGACGGTGCTCAAAATCCGATCCAGATCGGCCTCGGTCATGGCGCACGGCTTCTCGGCATAAACGTGCTTGCCGGCCTGCAGACAGGCGATGGCATCCGCCGCCTGGTCCCGGCGCCGGGGCGAGCACAGCGACACCAGCTCCACGGCCGGGTCTGCCAGCAGTTCCGTCAGGGTGGCGTAGTGCCTGACATCCCCGGCCCCGCTGATTTCTGGCGGCAAGGCCACCGGCGTGAACGCCGCCGTTGCCTGCAGGCGTGCCAGCGGCTGCCTGGCCAGCAAGCCATGAATCTGATGCCCGTTCGTGCCATACAAGCCAATACCGATGCTCATAGCCAACAACTCCCGCCGGAACAGTTGCTCAATTGGCCGGCAAAGTCAAACCCTGCGCGACGTAATGGGTTGGCGACAGGGGAGGCGGCGACAGGGCCGGCGGGAAGGTGATGCGTTGCCTTCAACACGCTGCG
>JBAWXQ010000176.1:0-6129 GCA_037144015.1 bacterium | reverse complement strand
GGCGTCATGGCCACGCCGGAGAGCCGGAGCTTCAGGCGGCGCGCCGGGCCTGCCAGCCGCAGCGGCGGCTGGCAGGTCACGGACAGGCGCTGCAGCATGTCCTCCTGCGGCATCTGACGGCCGGCACGAAAGGCGTCATAGGCTTCCCCTGGCGTGCAGGCTTCCAGAGTCCACCCCATGCCCGTGTCGGCCCGCAGGGTTCGCCCGTTCACATCCACCCAGATCAGCGTGCGCAGCCCGGAGAGCGTTGAGGCCAGCACCGTGGTCTGCACGTTTGTACCGCGGATGGCCAGGCTCTCCCGGCGCAGCGCCTCGATCCGGACCGACATCACGCTCAGAGATGCCGGGTCAAACGTCGTCAGCCGCGTGCTCTGCCCCGGCCGCAGCCCGCGCACCGCCAGCTCCTCGGCGGCCGCGCTCAGGACGGCATCGTCCGGGATCTCGACATGCACACGCTGGGAGCCCGATGCCGAGCAGACCAGCAGGGCGAACCGCGTCCCCTGTTCGCGGCGGCCGATGACCGTCGTGACCGACGACCCCGTGCTGAGCCGGAACAGGAAGCTGCGCAGTTGCTGCCAGGCGTCGAGGTTCACGGTCAGGTCGGCGCTGAGATCCTGCGGGCGCCCCATGATGTTCAGCTGCATCCGCAGCTCATTGCGCACGGACGTGAATTCGCCGGGGTTGTTGCCGCCGCTTTCGACGGACGTGTGGCTGTACCCTGCGGGCTTGCCAAAGACGAGGATGCGCATCCAGTCATCGCGCACCACCACGTCGCCCAGCAGCGCGCGGTAGCCGCGCACCACGCCGGTGAAGCGGTGCGGGTAGGCCTCGCGCACCACCAGCCACGCCACCATGCCCAGCCAGAGCGCAACCAGGGCGGTGCGCAGCAGGAGTCCATCATGGCGCTGGAGGACGTTCATAACAATACAGGGTTATTATCGCGCATCCGGAGGGTTCCGGCCAGCGGCAAGAGGGGGCTCTTGCGGGCTCAACTGTAGCGCGCCGCTGTGCGGCGCGGCCTGCCGCGGGACTCGCGCTTTCGCGGCGCGCCGCGCCGCGCTACAGTTGGATTCGTGCGATTCCAGTGGCTCAACGGCCCGGCACCCCCGTCACGATGGCGGAACGCGCGCGATCTCCCGTGGCTGGCCGGAGACGTATGCCCAGTCATCCGCGTAGGTGCACTGCCCTCTTGATGCCACTCCGGCGAGGCAGAGTTGGCCCCGGCCGGTGACGCCTTCGCGTGCGCCGTCGCGCGCCGGATCCACATGCCGGGCGAACCAGTCGCCGAGGCTCGCACGCAGGAATTCGACCCGGCCTTCCTGGCCCGGCTGGCCGTAGAGGTTGCGCGTCTCACCGGGATCGTCTGCCAGGCTGTAGAGCTCGTGCGGGCCTTGCGGGTAGCGGTGCACGTATTTCCAGTGCCGGTCACGAATCATCCGGACCGGCCCATACTCGTCATAAACCACAACGGGAGCGTCGGTGCCCCCTGGCACCTGCCCGCGCAGGATCGGCGCAAAGCTCCGGCCGGGAAGTTGCCGGGCCCCGGGGTCGGGCAGGCCGGCGAAATCGAGCAGGGTGGGCCGGACATCGTACTGGCTGAGCAGGTCGTGGCAGACGCCGCCGGCCGGCACGCAGCCGGGCATGGAGATGAGCATGGGCACCTTGACGGAGGTGTCGAACATGTTGAAGGGAAACGAGGCGTTTCCCTTGCCGTAGAGGCCGTGGTGTCCCATGTTCATGCCGTTGTCGCTGGTGAAGATGACCAGCGTGTTCTGGCGCATCCCGGCGCGTTCGAGCCAGTCGAGGACGCGGCCGACATTTCTATCCATGGCCGTGATGGCGGCAAAGTAGCCGCTCAGCACGCCCCGGCGCGCCTCGTCCGTATGTCCCAGCGGCGCGGAGTTGATCTGCCACGGGTGCGGCGTCTCGCGCGGGACCGAGGCGAACGGGCAGTTCCGGTAGTAGTCGTCATAGATTTCCGCCGGGTGGTGTTCGCGATCCCAGGGGCTGTGCGGGGCGGTGTAGTGGACGCCGAGGTAGAACGGCGCCGCGGCCGCCTTCTGCGTTTCCAGAAACCCGATGGCGTTGTCGGTGATGGCGTCGGTGACGTAGCGCGGCTCATCATAGACCCGGCCGTCGCGGATCATGGGCGCGTGGTAATACGGCCCGCCGCCGCCGGCATGCACTTCCCAGAAGGTGTGGCCTTTCTGGGGGCGCAGCGAATTACCCAGGTGCCACTTGCCGCTGAGGCCGCAGGCGTAGCCGTGCTGTGCGAGGACATCGGTGTAGCCGCTCTGGCCTGCCAGGTACTCGATGGGCGCGCCGCTGCCGCTGTGATCGCCCGGCGTGTTGCCGCCGCGGATCCAGTCGTGCACGCCATGCCGGGAGGGGATGCGCCCGGTGAGCAGGGACGCGCGGGCCGGCGAGCAGACCGGCGAGGTGCAAAAGAAGTGGTCGAACCGGAGGCCGGAGGCCGCCAGCCGGTCGAGGCCGGGCGTGTGCAGCTCGCGGTTGCCCGAGCAGCCCATGGCCCACTCGCCCTGATCGTCGGAGAGAAACAGGATGACGCTGGGGCGGGAGGCCGGCCGGGAGGTCATGCGTTTCTGCTCCTACGTCCGGCAGGTTCCCAGCGCCCGGCTCTCGCACTCGGCGTAGCGAGGCAGCATCGCCTCGTAGACGGCCGCCGAGCCGGGGGCCGGGCGCAGGGCCTCGGCCGCGACGACCTGCGTGAATGCACCCGCCACCTCGCCCCAGGCCGGCGGCTTCCCGGCCATCCTGTGACAGGCGTGAACCGCCCGGAGGGCCGCGCCCAGCGCCGCGCTTTTGGACACCTCAAACGGATACACCGGGCAGCCCATCACGTCCGCCATCACCTGCAAAATCTCGCGGCTTTTGGCGCCGCCGCCGGTTGCCCGGATGGAGGAGCGCGGGAAGCCCATCCACTGCGAATGCAGCTTCATGCTCATCATCTGCGCTTCCACCACGGCGCGGCAGTTGGCCGGCGCATCTGTCGACGCCAGGTTGAACCGATGCACGCCGGGCGTGAGCACGCGCGGGACAATTTCCGGATCGAACCACGGCAGCAGGATTCCGCCGTTGTTTCCCGGCGGCGTCGCGGCCAGCGCGGCGGCAAATCCACTCCAGTCCAGCCCGAAGGCGTCCTTCACCTGTTCCCGCGCCAGCGATCCGTTCTTGAAGCAGATCAGCGTCATGTAGCCGCCGGCCGGCGAAACAAACACGTGCCCTTCTCCGCGCGGGTCGGTGCGGCACTCGGCCATGGTCCCGAAGTAGGTGTCGCTCGTGCCCAGGCTGATGGCCACCATGCCCGGCTCCACCAGGCCGGTTCCGATCGCGCTGCTGGGGTTGTCGCCCGACCACACCACCACGGAAGCCTGCGGATGCAGCCCGTATTTATTCACGAAGTACGGGCTGATCGCCCCTGCGGGCGTCCACGGTGGTACCACCGGGGGCAGCTTTGCGGCCAGCCCCGGGGCGGTCGCGTTCAGCGCCCGGTCATGCCACTGGAGCCGGCGGATGTCCATCAGGTTCATGCCGGCCCCATCCCCGTGATCGATCGGCGCCACCCGGCCCAGCAGCAGCGAAGCCATGAAGGAGCTCACCAGGCTGATCCCGGCGGTCGCGCCATATGCGGCGGGTTCCGTCTTAAAAAACTTGCGGATCTGGGGCCCCGTGAACCGCTCGAACGCGGCCGACCCTGTGGCCTCTGCCAGGGCGCTGGCGCCACCCAGTTCCGCCTGGATCTCGGCGCACTCCGCGCTCGTGGAGGAGTCCATCCACACGGGCGCCGTGTCCCGCGAGAAACAGCCACGCAGCTGGTCCTTCAAGGTGCGCCGGGGATCCAGTCCGGCCAGCGCCGCCGGGAAGGTGGCATTCCAGTAGACCGAGCCATGCTGCTGGCCGGAACCCGAGATGGCCCGGACATCGCCAAGGGGAACGCCCTCTGCCTTCAGGAGCGCCATCATCCGGTCGAGCGCCTCGGCCCACATCAGCGGCGGGGCATGTACCACGGCGGGGTCCGCGCCCCGCAGCACGCCATTGCGGGTTTCATATCCAGGCAGGGCCTGGTCGAAATTCAGCGACGCCTCCTTCAGGATCCGCCGCGCGGAAAAATCAACCACCACAGCAGAGAGGCTTTGCGTGCTGGAATCCAGCCCCAAATACAGATCGCCCATATGCGCACCCCTTTTTCCGATCAACCAGGCCAGCATACCCGCATCTGCCACACACTGCAACCCGCAGAGCGATTCCTGAATCGATTCCGAAAAGCGGCTGCCCTCCGGCAGACCTTTTTCGGAATCGATGGGCTTGACGGCTGCCGCTATGCGAGGATAATCATCCCCCATGAAACGTCCCGTCCGCCGCACACCTGCCACCCGTGGACTGACCCTGCTGGGGGGCGGCACGCTGCCGACCCCGCCCTCGCCTGACCAGGCGCGGCTGGAGGCCTTCCCCAACCCCAGCCCCGGGCGCGCCTACCAGATCACCTTCGACTGCCCCGAGTTCACCTCGCTCTGTCCGGTGACCGGCCAGCCCGATTTTGCGCGCATCACCATTGACTACTGGCCGCGCCGGAAGTGCGTGGAGAGCAAGGCGCTGAAGCTCTACCTCGGCTCGTTCCGGAACCAGGGGTGCTTTGCCGAGACGATCGTCAACCGCATTCTCGACGACCTAGTGGCCTGCTGCCGCCCGCGCCGCGCCGTGGTCACCGGCCGCTTCACCTCCCGCGGCGGGATCGCCATCGTGGTCACGGCCGAGCACCCGGAGTGAGCGAACAGCGGATCGCGGCGAGCACCCGCGTTGTTCTCGGGTCGCCTCCTTTGCTGTCGATTCCGCCGACCGGCATTTCCGCTCGTTCGCGCGTCCTTGTCACCCCTCGCGGGAGACTCTCGCACGAAAGAAGCCGCAGCCGCGGGCGGGTGACAACATCGCAAATCGATTATCACACCTGCGCAGGTGTGAGACAAACGGGAGATCTCAAGATGGGCGACAGCCCGCAACCCAAGCAAAATTGGAATCGGGATCGGAGTCGATTCCGATTTCCCTCAGCTTTTCCGTCCTCAAAGGAAGGGTTGATCTGCGGCCCTCTATGATCGCGCCGGAAGGCGCGCGCAACCCTCATACTCCGCCCAGCCGCGCGCGGTTTCCCAGACCCGCACGCGCACGAGGCGCACGCCGCGGCGCAGCGGGTAGCGGGCGTTCCTTGTCTTTGCCTGCGCCTTCAGGCTGGCGCGAATGCTTTCGAAGATCAGGCGCGCCACGACCTCCGTGGTGGGATCCTGATTCTTGAATCCGATCACGCTGTCGCCATAGGCCTTTTTCAGGGTGGCGAACATCGGGTCGCGCGTGTTCACGCAAAGAGCATGGTCGAGGGAATCCACGACCTGCCGCGCCGCCTCCTTGACCACGGAGAAGTCGCACACCATGTCACCCCCGTCAAGCTGGTCGGCCTCCAGCACGACTTCGATGCGCCGCGAATGGCCGTGCGGGAAGCGGCATTTCTCGGGGTGCTTGGAGATCTGGTGGCCGCTTTCGACGTCAAACACTCGGCAGATGCGGTACGGCATGGCTGGGGGCTTTCTGGTTTTCAGGATTCAGTAGCATTCAAAAATTTCACACGCCCGCCCGCGCGCCGAACAGCTCGATCTGCAGCCGGCGGCAGTAGCGGTAGCCGTGCTCCTTGCACACGTCAACCAGCCACGCGTCGCGCTGCCGCAGGAGCGTGCGGTCGGTTCCCACCGGCATGAGCAGCACGCGTTCCGGCGGGATCGGACGACCGATACCCGCGAGGATGTCGCGCACTTCGAGCACGTCGGACGGCAACGATACCACGAACTTGAGCTGGACGTCATAGGCGGCAAGCCAGGCAGCCAGCGCCGGCAGGTTGATGCGGCGGGCCTCGTCGTCGTCGTCGGACGCCGCCGCCGAGTTGCGCAGCTTCGGGCTGATGGAGGCCAGGTGGCAGGTGATCCCGCCCGGCGGCAGGGTCCCGTTGGTCTCGATGGTGATGTGCCGCCCCTGTGCCTGCAGGGCCGTGGCTAGCTCACGGATGCCGGGGGCGGTCATGGGCTCGCCGCCGGTCAGCACCACGAAGCGCGTGGGAAAGGAGCA
>JBAWXQ010000175.1:0-6246 GCA_037144015.1 bacterium | reverse complement strand
CGGTGTCCTTGACGTGTTCATTCGTTGGGTTGCGGGCTGACGCCCGCCTTGGGAACCTGGGCTTGTCGCCGCCCGCAGCACCACTGCCTGAACCGCGGCCGCATGTCCGAGTTGACGGTCAATCACACCTGCCGCTGAACAATCGCTTGCGGCATGCGGATGCCAGCCGCTATATTTCCATGCCTGCCGCCGCCACACATCAGGCCGGTGTCGGCACTTGTCCGCGTAACACAACCGGGCCGCAAAGCCCGTGAAAGGAAGATCCCGCATGGCTGCCAAGAGGATACCTGTTGCTGTTCAGCTCTATTCGCTGCGGACTGTGGCACCCCAGGATGTGCCGGGCACATTGCGCGCCGTGGCCGGCATGGGCTACGAAGGCGTGGAGCTTGCCGGCTACTACAACCTGACGGGCGAACAGCTGCGCCGGATGCTCGATGACTGCAAGCTGCGCTGCGCCGGCTCGCACGTGGGGCTGGATGCGCTGGAGGGCGAAGCGTTTGACAAGACCGTGGCCATGAACCAGGCGCTGGGGACCGACCGGCTCATCGTCCCCGGCGTGGACCTGGAAAACCTGGACCGGACGATTGAGCGCCTGAATGCCGCCCACGTCAGGGCGCGGCAGCACGGCATGCGCCTCGGGTTCCACAATCACACCCGGGAGTTCGACCTGCTGGACGGCCAGACCAAGTTTGACCGCATCTTCGCCGCCACGCCGGCCGACTTTTTGGTGCAGCTGGACATCGGGTGGGCCACGGCCGCCGCCCAGGATGTGCCGGCGATCCTGCGGAAATATGCCCGACGCATAGAAACTGTGCATGTCAAGGAGTTCAGCCCGGACCGGCGCAGCGCGGTCGTGGGCGATGGCGCGGTGAAATGGCCGCCGCTGTTCGACATCCTGGAGCAGGAGACCGCCATTGCCTGGTATGTCGTGGAGCAGGAGGAATACACGGTCGGCCCAGTCGAAAGCGTCCGTGAGTGCCTCGGCAACATCCGCAAAATGGGTCGCTAATCAAAGCAAATAAGGAGAACACCATGTCCATCCGGGTAGGAATGATCGGCGCGGGCGCCATCGCCAACGACCACTGCCACAACATCAACCGCTACAAGGGCGCCGAGGTGACGGCCGTGGCTGACCTCAGCCGCGAGCGTGGCGAGGACCTCAAAAAAAACTTCCCCACCATCGGCAAGGTCTACGAGCAGTGGAAGGACCTGGTCGCCAACCCGGACATCGACGCGGTGGCGATCGCGCTGCCGAACGCGCTGCATGCGCCCGTGAGCCTGGCCGCCATCCGCGCCGGCAAGCATGTCCTCCTCGACAAGCCGTTTGCCCTGAACTACCGCGAGGCCAAAGAAGTGGTGGCGGCCGCCAAAAAGAACCGCCGCGTGCTCATGCTCGGCATGAACCAGCGCTATCGCGAGGACGCGCAGATGATGCGGGCCATCGTGGCGCGCGGGGAGCTCGGCGAAATCTACCATGCCAAGGCGTTCTGGTACCGCCGCATGGGCTCTCCCAAGTTCGGCACGTGGTTTGTCAACAAGAAGCTGTCGGGCGGCGGCTGCATGCTGGACATCGGCGTGCACTTCCTGGACCTGGCGCTCTTCCTGGTCGACAACTGGAAGCCGGCTTCTGTCAGCGGCAAGGTCTACACCAAGTTCGGCAACCGCGGCATCGGGGAAGGCGGCTGGGGCAAATCCGACCGCAACAAGAAGCTCGTGTTCGACGTGGATGACTTCGCCACCGCGCTGATCAAGTTCCGCAACGACATGACGCTGGAGCTCAACATCTCCTGGGTCATCCACCAGGAGCAGAAGGACCGCAACAACGTGCAGCTCTTCGGCACCGACGCCGGCGCCGAGCTTGCGCCGCTCAAGCTCTTCCGACAGTCCGCCAAACCGGGCGAATACGAGGTGGTCGCCCCGCAGAACGTCAAGATTCCCCACCGCTTCGAAAACCGCCAGTTCAACTGGCTGGATGCCATCATCGGGAAGGACAAGCCGCTCTGCACCGTGGAGCAGTCGCTGGTGGTCCAGAAGATCCTGGACGGCATCTACGCCTCCTCGGCCAGCGGCCGCGAGGTCCGCCTCTAGGAGACTGTCGGACTTGGGCCTCGGATCGGTCCAGTGCCTTCTGCCGACAGTCTCCTAGTTGAGCAACCCGCTGCCAGCGGGTGGCGAAGACTCAATTACAGACAGAAAAATTGTTCCGGCTGCTCTTTTGGTTGCGTATTGCGCTGTTATCCGGGAACACAGCCAGCCGCGCGGCGGCGCCGCGAACAAACATTGGGGTAACTTATTCAGGTGGCCTACACCCACATAGACCAATCGGCGTCGGGGTCGGAATCGCCATCGGGGTCGAAAATAAATTGGATCCGCAACTGGAGCGCGGCAGTTCTCTTTCGTTCCGGTTTCGAACCGCAACCGCCGGGGAGAACGAGACGACCATGACCGCCACGCTGCCGCCAGCCTCGATGACCCTGCGCGGCGTCACCTTCTCGCCGGCGCTCTTCTGCGCGCCCATGGCCGGGATCACGCACAGCGCCTTCCGCCGGCTGCTGGCGGACTTCGGCGGCTACGGCGCGCTCTGGACCGAGATGCTCTCCGCCCGGAACATTCTCCAGGAAGACGCGCTCGCCTCCTCCTGGCTCCGGCGCCGGCCGCAGGAAGGGCGCGTGATCTACCAGCTGCTGGCAACCGAATGCAACGGCCTGGCGGAAACCATCGACCGCCTGGCCGTGCTGCGCCCCGACGGCCTTGACCTGAACATCGCCTGCCCTGCCCCCAGCATCCGCCGGCAGCGCGGCGGCGCCGACCTCTTCGAGGAAATCGGCCGCCTGCGGGAGATTGTGCGCGTGCTGCGGCGCAACTTCGCCGGGCCGCTCCTGGTCAAGACGCGCCTCGGCCGCAACACGCCGGAGTGGCGCGAAAAGCTGCTCGACCGCCTGCACCTGCTGGAGGACGAGGGCGTGGATGCGCTGACCCTCCACCCGCGCTTTGCCGGCGAGAAGCTCAAGCGCACGGCGCGGCACGCCCTGTACGCCGAGTTCGCGGCCGCAACCCGCCTGCCCATCATCGCCAGCGGCGACATCACCAGCCTCGACTGCGCCCGCGCGCAGGCCGCCCTTCTGGCGCCCGCGGCCGGCCTCATGATCGGCCGCATGGCCGCAGCCCAGCCGTGGTTTTTTGCCCGGTGGCACAACCCCGGCCTCGTGGTGGATTACCCGGGCGTGTGGAACCGGCTGTGCGACTACATCGCCGAAGATTTTCCCGCCCGCCAGGCCCTGATGCGCATCAAGCTTCTCGCCCCCTACTTTGCCCGCAACTTTCTTTTCGGTCACACGTTCTTTGCCAAGATCCAGTCGTCCGCCGACCTCGAAACCGCCCGGGCCCGCGCCACGGAGTTCCTCTCCGGGTCGCCGACGCCGGCCACCTCCGTCACCGTGAGCGGGATTTAGAGCAAGTTCAGAAATCGTATGGCCGCAGGTGAATCGGACACGAAAGAAACGAAGGGTTCACGAAGGGCACGAAGTGGGGCATTGGCGCAAATGAGCATGACGCGCCCTTCCCTGCTGCGCTATGGTATGCCCCATGTTTGGCGTGGTTCTCAATTCGCTGGCGCCGGTGTTCCTCACCATGGCCGTGGGCGTGCTGCTGCGGCGGCTGCGTTTTCTGCCGGATGGCTTCTTCGGCGGCCTGAACCAGCTCGCCTTCTGGGTCTGCCTGCCGTGCATGCTCTTTACCGAGATCGCCCGGTGCCGCATCGCGGGCGGCACGGTGCTGACAGCCACCTGCCTCATTGCGCTGGCGCTGCCGCCCACGCTGCTGGCCGCCTGGGTGCTGGCGCGGCTGCTGAAAACAGCGCCGGCCTCGCGCAGCGTCTTCCTGCAGGGAGCTTTTCGCGGCAACCTCGCCTATGTCGGCATCCCGGTGATCACCTACGCCCTCGCCCGGAACACGGATGCCGCCGGCCTCGCGGCGCTCATCATGGCGCCGCTCACGCCGCTCTACAACGTGGTCGGCGTCCTGCTGCTGGTGCCACGCGGCGTCCGGGGCAGCACCTGGCAGCGGTGGCGTCCGACCCTGGCGGCCATCGCCATGAATCCGCTGATCATCTCCTGCCTGCTCGGGCTGGCCGCATTCACCTGGCAGGTGACGCTGCCGCAGGCCATCGGCAAGACCCTCGAGATGCTCGGCAAGGCCGGGCTGACAACCGCCCTGCTGGCGCTCGGCGCCAGCCTGACGTTCGAACGCGTCAGGGGGCACTTCCTGCACGCAACCGCTTCGGCCCTCACACGCGTGGTGGTCGGCCCGCTGATCGGCCTGGGGCTGACCGCGTGGATCGGCCTGACCGGCGACTTCCGCACGATCGTCCTGCTCTACCTCGCCTGTCCCACGGCGGTCGCGTCCTACGTCATGGCCGACCAGATGGGCGCGGACAAGGACCTGGCCGGCGCCATTGTGGTTCTCAGCACGCTCTACGCCTTCCCGGCCATGGCCGTGGTGCTGCTGCTGACAAAGTAGCGCGACGCCGGCGTGCAGACGTAGGTCCAGTAGTGCAGGAAGGCGCAGAACCCTGCCGCGGAGGTGATGGCCACATCTTCCGGGATGCCGGGCGTGCCGGCAAGCTGGTCGCGGATGCGCCGGATGTCGGCCGGCGCAAGCTGGTAGCGCTGCGCCAGGTCGTCGTCCCGGAGCCGCAGCGCGGCAGCCGGACAGACCTCCAGCACCTGCCACCCCTCCTCGCGCAGGCAGTCGCACAGAAACGCGACGCCCGGGTACCACTTCGTTGTTCGCATCAGCTGGTATAGCGTGTTCAGGCAGTCCGCATCCTGCTGCCGCGCAAACGAAGCCGTCTGGTGCACAAAAAACTCCCCCGGCCGCATCTGGGCGCGCAGATGCCGCAGCACGGGGCGCAGGCCGTCCTTGCCGAAGTAGTGCAGAACCGAGCGCATCAGGAACAGGCAGCGTCCGTCTTCCGGCCCGATGTCGCGCCGGGAGAAGGCATCCACGGCCTTGAGCAGGCAGGAGATGCCGGCCGTTTCTGCCGCCGCAACCTGGGCGGGTGAATCATCCAGGTCAACCAGCCGGATCCCCGGATCCACCCCTTCGGCGCGAAGGCGGGAGAGCAGAAACCCGGTGCCGCCCCCCAGGTCAACAAGGGTGCCGGGCTTCGACGCGCGGGCCGCCTCCAGAACCTTCCGGACCAGGGGCGCGGCCACGCCGGGGTCGGAGAAATAACCCTCGTGCACGGCATTCCAGTGCGCGCCGTGGCTCTCCTTCTCGCGGTTGATCGGATCATTCACGACGGTGCGCCTTTCTCATTCCATGAAACCGCCCGCCAGCAGCCCGAGGATCAGGGCGGCCATGCCGATGCGATACCAGCCAAAGGCGGTGAAGGTGTGCGTTCGCACATATCCGAGCAACCACTTCACCACCACAAACGAGACCGCGGCGGCCACCACCAGGCCGATGGCCAGCACGCCCCATCCCTCCGGAAGCGCATTGGCGGCCGGGTGCCGCACGGCGTGGAGGATCTTCCATCCGCCGGCCGCCAGCATGGTCGGAATGCCGACCAGAAAAGAGAACTCCGTGGCCTCCACCCGCCCGAGCCCGAGCAGCAGCGCCAACAGAATCGTGGCGCCGGAGCGCGAGGTGCCCGGAAAAACCGCGGCCAGCAGCTGCGCCGCCCCCACCGCCAGGGCGATGGTCCAGGTGACATCGCGGGTGAGCGTCCGCTTCCGGATCAGGGATTCGACCACCACAAACCCGATGCCGCCCGCCAGCAGGGCCAGCGCCACGGGGAGCGCCTTCTCCGGCAGCTTGAACCCGCACCGGTCCAGCACCAGGCCGCCGGCCACCGTAACGAGGAACGCCAGCGCCAGCTTGGCCACATACACCTGCGACGCACGCTCGCGCCAGTGCGTCGCCAGCCCGCACAGGCGCTCGCGGAACAGCGGCAACACAGCCAGGACCGCGCCGGACTGGATCACGATGTTGAACAGGTCGCTGAGATGACAGTCCAGCAGCTCCTCGGTCAGCAGCAGGTGGCCGGTGGAGGAAACAGGCAGGAACTCGGTGATGCCCTCAACCGCACCCGCAAGGATGGCCGTCAGCAGCGTGTTGGTCATGAGGCTGGAGCATAGTCGTCGCGCGGCAGCCGCACAAGCCCCGTGTTTACCCTGCCGGCCGCCCATCATGATCCTCTCTTCCACTTTCCTAACTGTCTGCAAAGCCGGCAGATGACTTTGG
>JBAWXQ010000174.1:0-6331 GCA_037144015.1 bacterium | reverse complement strand
GGCCCGGGCGCTCCGCCGCACGGGCAAGTTGCTGAACAGGCGCATGCCGGGTGCTTTGCCCGCGCGGCGGAACGCGCGGGCCACCGCCCCGAGGAAAAGATCATGGGGGCCGCAGGCTGTGCGGCCGCTCCAGGCCGTGGGCGAGCATGAGCGCCTCGTCGCGCAGCAGCTCGCGCGCCGGACCCTGCGCCACGATGACGCCGCGATCGAGCACGATCACGCGCGGACAGACCTCCACCACGAGCTCGAGGTCGTGCGTGGCAATGATCTTGGTGTGCTCGAACGACCGCAGCAGGTCAATCAGGCGGCGCCGCCCGCGCGGGTCGAGGTGGGAGGACGGCTCGTCCATCACCAGCACATCCGGCGCCACGGCCAGCACCGTGGCAATGGCCACGGCGCGCTTCTCCCCGGCGGAGAGCTTGTAGGGGGGGCGGTCGCGCAGGTGCGCCATGCCCACGCGCTGCAGCGCGGCCTCGCTGCGCGTCACCACCTCGGCGGACGGCACCCCGAGGTTCAGCGGCCCGAAGGCCACATCCTCGAAGACCGTGGACATGAAGAGCTGGTCGTCGGGATCCTGGAAGACCGCACCCACGGAGCGGCGAATGGCACCGGCCGTTGCCCGCGTCAGCAGCAGATCGCCGATCCGCACCTCGCCGCGCTGCGGCATCAGATAGCCGTTGAGGTGCTGCAGCAGCGTGGACTTGCCCGCGCCGTTGCCGCCGATGATGGCGACGGATTCGCCGTGCGTGATGCGGAGCGAAATGCCGCGCAGCGCCGCCGTGCCGTCGGGGTAGGAAAAGTGGAGGTCTCTGACTTCAACCAGGTGATGGCTCATGTGCTGTTCCTTTGAAAGAGGCTGAAGCCCGCCGCGCGGCGGGCTTCAGTCTAATAGCCTTCCCGCCAGCTCCGCCAGATTCCACGTTCTGGCAACCACAAAGAACGCTGCCCAGCCAATCACAAAACACGCCTCCTGCCAGTCGAAAATCGTGGGCCGCAGCACGCGTACGACGCCGTCGAATCCGCGCGACAGCATGGCCCGGTAGATGCGCTGGGCGCGGTCCATGGCCCGGAGCAGCAGGTGACCGGCCAGCGTGCCGAAGAGCCGCCACGGCAGCGGCGGCGCGCCGCCGGAGCGCATGGCCACGCTGCGCGTCATGCGGATGGCCTCGTCGCCGATGACGAAGAAGTAGCGGTACAGGAAGAGGACCTGGACCGTCAGCACGCGCGGCAGCCCCAGCTGCTCCAGCCCGGCGCACAGCCGGTGGATGCCGGTGCAGGATACGAGAATCAGCGCCGCCATCACCGTAAGAGCAAACCGCAGCAGAATGGAGCAGAAGGAGATCCACCCCCCGGACAGCGTCAGGTGGCCGAACTGCAGCATGGACTGGCGGTCCATCAGCGGGTTGAACATGCCGAGAACGATCGCAAACGGCGCGGCCATCGCGACCTTGCGCAGCAGGTACCTGGCCGGCAGCCCCGCCCGCGCCATCAGCACGGCCGGATACAGGCAGAGCGGCACCAGCGCCGAGATCTCGTAGCGCGGGAACGACATCACCGTCAGCAGGAAGCCAGCGGTGGCAACAATCAGGGCGCGCGCGTCAAGCCGGTGAACAGGGGTGTCCATGCGCCCCAGCTCATCCATCCGGCCGACTTCAAGGTAGTGTGTGGCAAGTGCCATGTCTTCCGTTCGTGCCGTTTCCTGTCGCATCGCGCCACGGGGTGGCGCTCCCACAAAACGGAAACGTGCCTCCCCCTCTTGTGGGAGCGCCACCCCGTGGCGCGATCCTCCTCAAACCGTAGGTGATCCGTCGCCATGCACTGGCTTCCGCCGCAATACCAACCCGGTGAGCAGAACGAGCCCCAGCACGAGCGCCCCGCCGGACAGCCCGGCCCACGACTTTCCCGCGCGCGGCACCCGGTCCGGTTGTGCCGAACACCCCTCGCTTCCCGTGATCTTTGCCATCGACCACTCCAGCCCGTCCGGATGCGCGGAGGCAAACCAGCTGATCACGCCGCTCAGAAGCGCCGCCGCAATCAACAGACCGAGGAAGACCGGCCGGAGCGTACGGCGCGCCGCACCCGGTGTCGCGTAGGTGAGCAGGGCATCCGGGCGCGCCTGCGCCAGGAAGCCCACCAGCGCCGCCGTGGCCAGCCCTTCGCCCACGCCGATGGCCAGGTGGATCGGCTGCATCAGCAGCACGAACGGGACGAACGGCAGCGACGAGACGCCAGAGCAGGCCGTTTCCAGCACCACGGCAAAAGCCCCGAGCTGCAGCCCGACAACGGCTGCCAGCATTGCCGCCACGGCAGCCCGCCGGCCGAACACGTGTTTTCCCGCGATCGGACGGTAGATGAATGGATAGGCCACAAACAGCGGGAAAACACCGAGGTTGAAGATGTTGCATCCCAGCGCCAGCAGGCCGCCGTCCGCAAAGAACAGGGCCTGCACCGCGAGGACCGAGGCGATCACGAGAAACGCGGCGTGCGGGCCGAGCAGGATGGCCAGGAGCAGGCCGCCGCCCAGGTGTCCGCTCGAGCCGGTGCCGGGGATCGCCACGTTGATCATCTGCGCCGTGAACACGAAGGCGCCCAGCACGCCCATCAGCGGGGCCAGGCGATCATCGCGCCGCGTGGTCACGCGGCGCGCGCACCAGGCAACGCCCCCGGCGCTCGCAGCCCACATTGCGCCGCCCACGGACGGCGAGACCAAGGCATCAGCCATGTGCATGGAGGTGCTCGCCGGTGGTGGTTACAGTCAGCCGCCCATGCCGCACACCCTTGGCCGCGATGAGCTGGTCCGCCACCTGCCGCACGTCCCGCGCGCGGCCGCGCACCGCCAGCACCTCCATGCAGTTGTGGTGGTCAAGGTGGACGTGCAGCGTGGCGATCAGCACCGCGGCATGGTCGTGCTGGATGTCGGTCAGCAGCCCCTGGATGTTGTGCTTGTGGTGGTCATAGACCAGCGTGATCGTGCCGGCAATCACCTGGTCGCCGGCCTCGGCAGCACACTCCACCAGGCGGCTGCGCACGAGCTCCGCCACGGCCTGCGAGCGGTTGGCATACCCCTTGGCCTTGACCATGGCGTCGAGCTGGCACGCCAGGTCTGCAGGCATCGAGAGGCTGAAGCGGGAGAGGGAGGCGGATGGTTTCATGGTTTTTGTGTTACGAATTATTATAAGCGTAACATCGTAGCGCGGGGGCGTCAAGCCGGGCTGCCTTGCGATTGACAGCCGACAAAGCGGTCCGACGAGGAAATCAGGCCGGCTGCGGCTGGATGCATGCGGACACGAAGGGGGGAGAATTTCTGACAGGATGGACAGGCTGAAACAGGATTGCCAGTCCCGGCCGTCCCAAATCCTGAAAATCCCCGGCGCTGGCGTCAGCCCGCGACCCAATCGGATTTGAACAGGAGGCAACAGAGAGAACGAAGGTCTGATGTGCTCTGTTTTCTCTGTTGCATCCTGTTCAAAAAACGCCCAGAAAAATGCGGTTCCGCCCACCCTCGCACGAAACCGCCGCCCCCTGGCGGGACGCCGCTGCCACTTTGCGGCTGGTATCCGGTACCGAGGCGCGGTAGGCTTTTCGCATGAAACGCCAAGAACCGCAGATCGAAATCCTGGCCCGCGGCGTCTGCGTGGTGCGGGGTCAGCTTCTGCTCTGCCACAGCAAGGGCGCGGCAAACACCTACCTGCCCGGTGGCCACGTCGAGTTCCGCGAGCCGGCGCGCGCCGCGCTGGAGCGCGAGATTGCCGAGGAAATGGGGTGCCGGGCCAGGGCGGGACGCTTCCTCGGGTGCGTGGAGCACGTCTTCCGCCAGAAGGGGAAGTGGCATGCCGAGATCAACCTGCTGTTTGCGCTGCGCATCCCCGGCCTGACACCTGCCACGCCGCCGCCGGCGTGCGAGGCGTGGATCGAGTTCCAGTGGACGCCGCTGTCAAAACTGTGCCAGGCCAGGCTGGAGCCGGCGGTGCTGCGCAGGAAGCTGCCGGTGTGGCTGGAGAAAGCGGCGGGATTTGCGGGGAGGCAGGTCGGGAGGGAGGGAGGGAACCGCAAAACCGCAGAACCGCAGAGTTTTGATTTTTGATGGCGGGCGGCGGTTTCATGCAAGGGAGAGCGGAAGGTTCGCGCCGAGAACAAGAACGGCACACGACCGGACTCGAAACCGGCAGGACCGCTAGTTTTCACACTTCGTCGCACACTTCGTCCCAGGCTTTGTCGTCTACGCTTCGTCGAACCGCTTTGTCGACTGTCGATATGGCGACCATGCCCAGCGCGACCCCGCCCCCAGTCGCCAACCCATTCCGTTTGCGGGAACGGCTGCGGATTGACGCGACGGCCGCGGAAGAGCCATGATGCCGGTCACATGAAAGCGCTGGTTCCATACCTGCTGTTGTCGCTGGCCTGCCTGCTGGCGCAGGCGCAGGCGCAGGAGCGCGCGGCGGCAACCCCTCTGCCGCCGGCGGCCGTGACCAACCTGCAGCCCCGCCGCATTATCCGGGCCGAGCTGCTCCGCGCGATGCTGCAGCGGACCAATGACTTCGTGCTGATCGACGTGTCTCCTGCGCTGTACTACCGCGATTTTCACATCCAGGGTGCCATGTCCATCCCGGAGCCGGATCTGCCGCAGGCCGTGCGGGACTGGCCGCGCAACCGCCGCATCGTGGTCTACTGCCTGGACGAGGCGTGCGAGTCGGGCCGCGATGCCACGCGCACGCTCATGACCCTGGGGTTCACAGACGTGCTGCAGTACGAGGGCGGCAAGCGCGACTGGCACAGGAAGAAGTACGAAGCCATCGGGCCGGGAAAGCTGCTAGACTAGCAGCCTGGTCGGCAGACAGTTTGTGCCTCCACAACGCTAAATCCGACAGGCTGCTAGAAGAGTATGGCCTTGAACTGTGGACAGCTGCTCTGCAACGGCAGGGTCTGGATCAGGCACGTTGATGTGGCCTCGACGCGGTGGCAGCGCATGCGCGGCCTGCTGGGGCGGCGCGTCCTGCCTGCCGGGCAGGGGTTGCTGCTGGAGGCGTGCGGCGCAGTGCACACGGTCGGCATGCGCTTTCCGATCGACGTGATCTTCCTCGACCGCGCGTGGCAGGTGCGCCGCATCTGCCGCCATGTGCCGCCCGGCCGCTGGATGGTTTGGGGCGGTTGGCGCGGGCTGCGGGCACTGGAAGTGGCCTGCGGCTGGCTGGACCTCGACGACATCAGGCCGGGGGTTCCGGTGGAGTGGCGAAGCGTAAACAGACCCGCCGCGGGCGGATAGTCCATGGCTTCAACCACATTGACAGCAGGGTCAACAATGTCCATCCGGTCAGGAACCAACACCAGCGCCGCCGCCGCCCTCACGAAACCCCACTGGATCCGGGTGCGGGTGTCGGAAGGCGAAGCCTACACGCAGACGCTGGCCCGCCTGCGCGCCCACCGGCTGCACACGGTCTGCGAAGAGGCGCTCTGCCCGAACCGCGGCCACTGCTGGTCGCACGGGCGCGCCACGATCCTGATCCTGGGTGACCGCTGCACGCGGCACTGCCGCTTCTGCCACGTGGACAAGCGCGAGGTGCTGCTTCCGCCCGACCCGGGCGAGCCGGCGCGCGTGGCCGCGGCCGTGCAGGCCAGCGGGCTGCGCGAGGTGGTGCTCACGTCGGTCACGCGCGATGACCTGCCCGACGGCGGCGCCGCGCTCTGGGCCGAAACCATCCGGCGCGTGAGCCAGCTAGACGGGGGCGGGACACAGAGGGCACAGAGAAAGACAGAGGGCACAGAAAAATCCGGCCATCGCGGCCAGCAGCCGCGGCTACAGAATTCTCTGCGTGCTCAGTCGGCCTCTGTGCTCTCGGTGTCCGCAACGCCGTCTACTGTCCACATCCTGGTCGAAGTGCTGGTGCCGGACTTTGGCGGCAGCGAAGCGGCGCTGCGGCAGGTGTGCGCGGCCGCTCCGGCCGTTTTCGGCCACAACCTCGAGACCGTGCCGCGCCTCTACCCGGAAGTGCGGCCGGAAGCCAGTTACCCGCGCTCGCTCGATGTGCTGCGCTTTGCCGCCTCGGCCGGGCTGATCACCAAGACCAGCCTGATGCTGGGCATGGGCGAAACCCGCGACGAAGTCGCACGAACAATACAGGATGCCCACGACGCGGGCGTGCGCATCCTGTATTGCGGGCAGTACTTGCAGCCGACGCGCGCGCACCTGCCCGTGGCGCGCTACCTGACGCCGGCAGAGTTCGAGGAGATCGGCGCGCAGGCGCGGCAGATCGGCTTCGGCTTCGTGGCCAGCGCGCCGCTGGTGCGCAGCTCGTACCACGAGGAGGGGCAGTCGGCGTTTGTGCGTATGATT
>JBAWXQ010000173.1:0-6371 GCA_037144015.1 bacterium | reverse complement strand
CTCAGAAGCGGAACACCCGCCGCCCATCCGCCAGCCGCCGCTGGTCATCGAACGTCACACCCTCCTCTGCCAGCAACTGCAGCTTGCGCCGGATCCGCGGGCCGTCGCGCGCGCCGCTGAATCCGCCGATGCGCAGGTCGGCGGCGATCACGCGGTGGCACGGCACCCCGGGCGCAAACGGGTTGCGGCGCAGCGCCTGCCCCACGGCCTGCGCCGACCGGCAGCCGAGATAGCGCGCCAGCAGGCCGTAGGTCGTCACGCGCCCCGCGGGCACGCAGAGGATGGCATCATAGACGCGCTGCTGGAAGGGGGTGGTTGTGCGTGCAGTCATGTTCGTAGCGCCCTCTGTCTCCTCGCCCGGCCCAAGCTTTTCCGGGACGGAAAATCTAAAACAGCCTCAGCTGCTCCTCGCCGCTGACCACGCCGGCAAAGGTCCGCCCCTTCATCTCCAGGACGTCCTCCACCACCGGCCGCAGCTGCTTATCCTCATAGTGCTCGTAGTCCATGTCGGCGTGCGGCAGCCCGGCCGGCACGGGCCCGCGGCGCGTCATCACGTAGGCGATGGTGCCGCTCTGCTGCTCCGGCGGCAGCAGCAGCGCCGCCCGCACGTGCGGCGGATGGTTGTGCGTGTAGGCGGCCGGCGGCTTGCGCAGGCGGCGCCGGTACACCAGCTCCGCATCGAGGCGGCCGGCGCGCAGCTCCCGCACCTGCTGTCGCAGCCACTCCTCGAATGGCTCGCCGCGGAAGATTCGCGACAGCACCTCGCGCTGCACGCGCTGCGCCAGCGGCGTCCAGTCCGAGCGCACGCACTCGAGCCCGGTCACCAGCAGCTCGGTGCGCCCGTCCGGCAGCACCACCAGCCCGGCGTACCGCTTGGCCGCGCCGTCGTGGCGGCTGTCGCCGTCGGCGTCGTCCGCATGCGACGCGTGGGCGTTGCGCGCGGCAGGAAGGTAGAAGTGGCGGCAGTAGCGCTGAAATTCAAGGTCCAGCGCGGAGACCACATGAAATTCGCGCTGCAGCTTGTCCGCCAGGAAGGCGTTGACAATGCCGGCCAGGCGCTCGCCCGCCGCGTGCGGCGCGGCGGCGTCGCCGGGCGGCAGTTGCACAAACAGGCTGTCGGTGTCGCCGTAGAGCACGCGGTAGCCCTGCTGCTCGAGGTGCTCGCGCGCCGTGCGCAGCACCCACTGGCCCGTGGCCGTGATGCCGACCGGCAGCACCGGGTTGTAGAAGCGGCAACCGGGCGCGCCCATCACGCCGTAGAAGCTGTTCATCAGGATCTTCACGGCCTGCGCCAGCTCGGGGTGCCCCCCGGTTTTTGCCCGGGCCCGCACCGCGGTCAGCTCCTCGATGTAATCCGGCAGGATGTGCTCGGTGGCGGAGAAGGTTGCGCCCGTGGGCGTGCGCACCGGGTCTTTTTCCGACATCAGCCAGGCATAAGGGCAGATCTTGAACGTGCGGATGATCGACGGGTACAGGCTGCGGAAGTCGAGGATCACGACATGTTCGTGCAGCCCGGGCTGCGAGGGGAGCACCAAGCCGCCGGGCAGCGAGTCGCCGGCCTCCACGGCATCCCGGTCGGGCGCGACAAACCCTTTGCGGTGCAGGCGCGGCAGGAAGAAATGGTCGAACGCGGCCACCGAGCGCCCCAGCCGGTCGAGCAGCAGGCCGCTCACGAGGCTGCGGCTCACGAGCAGGGCCACCAGCCCGGTCCGGTCGAAAATGGCGTTCACCAGCTCTGCGTCGCGCAGGTTGTACGCGGCCAGCTTCTCCTTGTCCTCGCGGAACAGACGGTCGATCTCCGCCTGCTTGTCAACCCGCTCGAACGACAGCGTCTTCCCTTCGCCCAGCACCGCGTGCGCCACGGTCTCGAGCCGGAAGTCGGCGAAGTCGAAAAATGAGCCCTTGAGCGCGGGGATGCCGTCCACCACCACCCGCCCGGGCACGTGCGCATTCCCGCGACCGGCGCCCTCGGAGAGGCGCAGCGCGCCCCGGCCGCGTCCGAGCGTGAAGGGCATCTCCAGCTCGTTGCAGCGGTCCTGCAGGAAGGGCAGGTCGAAGCCGATGATGTTCCAGCCACAGAGCAGGTCCGGGTCGAGCCGGCATACCAGCTCGAGAAATGCCGCCAGTGCGCCGGGCGTGTCGTGGCAATAGTGCACGTGCGAGTCCTTGTGATGGCGGCCGTGCGCGGCCACGAACACGTGGCGCTCCTCGCGCGCGCCGTCCTTGAAGTGGCATCCGATGCAGTAAAGCTGGTCGGCCGAGCCGGTTTCGATGTCGAAGGCCAGGCGCGAGAGGCGGGGGCGGTATTCGGCGCGCTGCATGCGCGGCTGGTCGTACAGCCGGTAGCCATCCGCGGCCTGCGGAGTTCCGGAAAATGCGCAGGAGGCGTGGATGAACCGCTCCATCAGGTGGCGATCAGAGGGGGCGATGTCGCTCTCGAACATGGACATGCCCCGGTTGCGCAGCCGGTCGCGCGCCTCGAACAGGTCGTGCTGCCGCAGGAAGTAGAGCGCCTCGACCGGATGGCGCTGGAAGTTGCGCAGTGGCAGCGAGCGGCGCTCCGCCATGGGGAGCCCTTCCGGCAGCGCGATTCCCTGCGTCACAAAAAGCACCGGCCGCACGTTGACGCGCAAGGCAAAGGGGCCCTCGTCGCCCTTTCCCCAGAACGTGGCGAAGCAGCCGCCGGCGGTGTCCTGCCACTCCTGCGTCAGCAGAAAGCCATGGCACCAGTCGCCCGCCATTTTTTCCTGCACCTCACCCATGCCTCGATTTTCGCAGAAAGAAGGCGAAGGTGGCAGCGAAAAAGTGCTAGCAGCCGGGTCGGTACAAAATTTATGCCGGCGCAAAACCTACGTCCGACCAGGCTGCTAGTCCACAAACACATGCACCTGCGGCAATTGATCGCGCATCAGCCGCACGGCCGGCATGAAGGCACCCAGCGGCGCATCCGGCGGCGCAAACACGAAGAGCGTGTTGATGCGCTTCAGCGTGGCCAGCTGGTCCACACGGTCGGCATCAGCCGGCTTGCCGGCCCGGGCGAACTTCTGCTTCACATCCGCGACCTGGGCGTCGATCCGCTCCCGGATCCTGCCCGGCAGATCCTCCGGGCGGTCCAGCGGAAACTCCGTCGGTGTCAGGTCCGGGGTGAACTGTCCCTCCTTGCTCCAGTCCTCCAGAATCTGCACCAGCGTGCAGTTCCAGGCGCCCGCCCGGCCGCGGGTGATGCGCAGCTCCCACGGCTGCGTCGGGCGATCGATGCGCGGGCGCCACCGCTCGTCCGGGAGAAAGGCCTTGTAGTAGAGCTGCCCCGCGGGCGGCGCCTCGATGCGCAGGCCGTCCACGCCCTCGACCATGGCCAGCACGCGCGCCAGTTCGCCGGCTGCCCCGAGGGTCAGGCTGTCGTCGAGGGTGACGCGGACAAACGGATCGCGGCCAGCCCTGGCCAGCGCGGCGATCCGCTCCAGCGCGCCTTTGACATCGTTTGTGGCTGTTCCCAAATCCGGCTCCGCGCCGCGGGTGACACAGGCCAGGCCGGCCAGCCCGTCGCCGGCAGCATCGGCGCGACGGCGCGCATCCAAGGCGATGTCCACCACGCGCGGCACGCCGTTGGAAAGCGGGTCCGGCGTCAGCCGCACCATCAGCAGCGCCCCCCCTTCGAAGCTCCCCTCCGGGGAGAGCACCAGGTTGCCGTAGACCTCGCCCTGCGCCCACCGGTTCGGCACATCCAGGACCACGGCGGGCTCGTTGTAGGTGGAGATCAGGGCGCCGGGCGAAGGGTCGTCCGCCCGGCACACGTCGCCGCTCCAGCACGACCCGACATAGACGAAGTTCCGGGGCGCACACGCGCCGGGGCGCTTGTCGCGCAGGCAGTTGAACAGCGGCAGGCCGTCCTTTGCGTCGCGGCCGAACGGGCGGACCGCGGCCCGGGCGCGCTCGCCCCTGGGCCAGAACTGACAGGCGGACGGCTTAACCGGCCGGCCGCGCGGCAGGCCCACGAACTCCAGCGCACGGCAGATGTCGGCCGCCCGCGCAAACGAGACGCTCAGGGCCTCGTAGTCCTTTTCGCTCTTTTCGCCCACGGCCAAAAACTCGGCAATGCCCCCGGCTTCGAGACCCGTAGCCTCGACCACGACATCAACCGCCTGCGCACCGCGGTCTGCCACCAGGCCGCGGGCGACCCAGACATTGGTGTTGCCCCCCTGCTGCTTCTGCTGGGCCAGCGTCCAGGCATCCACGGCACGCTCGTTGCCGGCGCGCCAGGGCTTCGGCTCCGCGGCGGCTGGCGACAGGGCCATGAGCCCGAACACGGTCAGTACGCAGCAGATATGGCAGGTGGTCATCGTTGGCGCTCCTATCAGGCGGCAGGCGTCAGGCCCCGTTCTGCGAGAGTCGAGTGCGAAGAAATCCGGTGCGGACACAGAGAAAGAGAGCACAGAGAGAAACACTCGCGGCGGCGGCCGGGGCTCGCCGGCCGCAATCAGACATTTCTCTGTGATCTCTGCTCCTCTCTGTGCTCTCGGTGTCCTTGACGTGTGCGTCCGTTGGGTTGCGAGCGTCAGTCAGCCTATATACGTTTCCGCGCCGCGGCATCTTTGAAACCTTGTGCCGCGCGGCCGATCACCGCCTCATCCACGCAGAACGTCAGGCGGAAATAGCCGGGGAATCCAAAGCCGCGCCCCGGCACGGCCAGGATGTTTTCCGCCAGCAGCTCCTGCACAAAGGTCTGGTCATCGCCACCGGGCGCGGCCGGGAAGAAATAGAATGCCCCCTGCGGCAGGGCGAATTCAATGCCGGCATCAGCCAGGACCCGGGCCATGGCGCGGCGGCGGCGATCATAGATATCCAGGTCCACGCCGGTGTCCAGCAGCGCCTCGGCCAGGGCCTGGCCGAGCACCGGCGCATTCACAAACCCCAGCGTGCGGTTGGCCAGGGTCACGGCGTCCAGGAGCAGCTGGGCTCCCGGCATGGCGGGGTTCACGGTCAGATAGCCGACGCGCTCCCCGGCCAGCGACAGGCTCTTGGAGAACGACCCCACCGCCACGGCGAAGGGCGACAGCGGCAGCACCGGCGGCACAGCCACGCCATCGTAGGCGAGGAAACGGTAGGGCTCATCGGACACCAGGAAGATCGGCCGCTCGCGGCCGGCATTGTGACGCGCCAGCAGCGCGCCAAGCGCGAGCAGCGTGGCCGGGCTGTAGATGCACCCGGCCGGGTTGTTGGGCGAATTGACCAGCAGCACGCGGGTCCGGGGGCCGATGGCCTGCTCGAGGCCGGCCAGATCCGGCTGGAAATCCGGCGGCGTCGACCGGACCGGCTTGAGCACCCCGCCGAAATGGCCGCAGTAGGAGCCATACTCGACAAAGTACGGCGCCGGGCAGACCACCTCGTCGCCGGGGTCGAGCACGGCCCGGAAGAAGGACGTGATGGCGCCGGCTGCCCCGCACGTCACCAGCACGTGCTTCGCCTCCAGCTCGACCTGCTGTTCGGCGGCGAGCTTGCGTGCCAGCTTCGCACGGAGCGAGGGGATCCCCGCATTCGGCACATACCCCAGCCCCAGCGGCCGGGCCGCCCGGGATGCGAGGGCGTGGAGCACGTCTGTCACGGCAGCCGGAGGCGGCACATCCGGGTTGCCCAGGCTGAAATCGAACACGCGCTCCGCGCCCAGGCGCTGCTTGAGCTCGATCCCCGTCTCGAACATCCGGCGGATCCAGGAGGCGTTGGCCATCTGGCTGCGGATGCCGTCGTTGACAACTCCATTCATACGTCCATACACCTTCGCGACACGTGCCGCTCAATTTTCATGCTGTTGCTGCCGGCTCGCCAGCAGCAGTCGGGATTCTCTCTGTGGCCTCTGCGCTTCTCTGTGCTCTCGGTGTCCGTGCCGTGTGCCTTGCGTCTGGCGTGTGCGCCGGAAGGCCGGCCGGTCCCTTGCCTCTCCGTTCGAGGATCCCCCGGATCACGCCATTCGGCTGCTTGAGGATGCGCGAGCCGCGCGTGATCTTGCAGAGGCTGATCCCGAGCTCCCCGGCAATGCGGCGCTGGGGCACGCCGGCATGCAGCCGCTGCACGAGCCGCCAGCGCAGCGCGAGGTCGTGCAGCTCGGCCGGCGTGAGGATCTCGTCCAGCAGCCGGAGCATCTCCTGCCGGTCCGATACGCCGGCAAACAGCTCCGCCACCTCCCGGATGTCGTTCCCATTGACCGCACCAGCGCCCTTGGCCATGACCGCACCTCCATCGCATTCGCCGGACCGTCCCTTTATACCAGACCGGGCCGCACGGTGCCAGTGCGAGGGCAGAACCCAAACTGTGAGTGGCTCAACTAGGAACCTGTCGGCAGAAGGTGCCGGATCGATCCAAAGCCTAAATCCGAC
>JBAWXQ010000172.1:0-6403 GCA_037144015.1 bacterium | reverse complement strand
AGGTGGCCCGGGCGCAGATCGGTCTCGCGGCCGACGATGACGTGGTCGAGCACGCGGATGCCGAGGATGCGCGACGCCTCGACGAGCTGGCGCGTGACGCGCAGGTCTTCAATCGAAGGCGTGGGGTCGCCAGAGGGGTGGTTGTGCGCCAGGATCACGGCGGCAGCGGCATAGCTGATGGCCTTGGAGAAGACCTCGCGCGGGTGCACCGGGCTGGAGTCGAGCAGGCCGCGGGAGATCTCCAGCGGGCGGCCGATGAGGCGGTTGCGGGCATCGAGCAGCAGCGCCCAGAAGACCTCCTGCCGCAGGCCGCCGGACAGCGGCCGCAGCTGGTCCGCCACGCTGGCGGGATCGCGGACCACCGGGGCTTCCGCAACCGCGGCCTGTGCGGCGACACGGCGCCCGAGTTCAAACGCCGCCGCGATCTCCATGGCCTTGACCTTCCCGAGGCCGGAGATGTGGCGGGCCGTGATCTCCTCGAACGAGGCGTGCGCAAGCCGGGGCAGTCCTTCGAAGGCCTGGAGCACATCGCGCGCGAGCTCGGCGACGTTGCGTCCGCGCCGGCCGCTGCGCAGCAGGATGGCCAGCAGGGCGTCGTCCGGGAGCTGCGCTGCGCCGCGAAGCGCCAGGGCCTCGCGCGGGCGCAGGCCGGGGAGCATTTCCCGCACGGTCAGCGGCGCGGCAGGATAGGGCGCGCCTTCCTCACGACAGCCGGATGGGGGTCGGGCCATGTTCTCTCCATGCCGCGAGCACGCGCATTGCCATGGCGGGCGCGGGCTCGTCCGCCGCAATTTCGATCCAGGTCACCTCCGCCTGGTGGCGGAACCAGGTCTCCTGCCGCTTGGCAAGCTGCCGGGTGCGCGTCACGATTTGCGTGATAGCTTGCTCGCGGGTGATGCGATTGTCAAGCAGATCGCAGGCCTCGGCATAGCCGATGGCCTGTCGCGCCGTGGCCGCCACCGGCGAAGCCGTTTCCCCGCCGCCATCTCCGGAGGTGCACGAGGCCGGGCGGGTCGCGGCTGCGATTCTCACACCTCTAGAGGTGTGAGAATCGCTCCCCCAGGCGGGAAACCGGGCGCGCAGGGCGGCAACTTCATCGAGGAAGCCGGCGGCGAACATCTTCTCGACGCGCGCCGCGATGCGGGCGTGCAGCACGGGCCGTGGCAGGTGCAACCCGACCAGCCGCGGCGGCGGCGCGGCCTGCCATCCATCCGGCAGCGCACCGTGGACCTCGACATGCTCCAGCGCCCGGATGACGCGGCGCGGATTGTCCGGATCGGCCAGCGAGGCAACCGCCTGCGGCGCGCGGTCGGCCAGTTCGCGGCGCAGCGCGTCCAGCCCTTCGCGCGCGAGCCGCTCCTGCCAGTGGCGCCGCCGCGCCGGATCCGCCGCGGCGGCGTCGAGCCCCTGCACCAGCGCACGGACATAAAGCCCCGTGCCGCCGGCCACGATCAGGCCGCCGCCCGCAGACGCCCCGGCCTGCGGCATTCCCGCGGCGCGCAGCTGCGCGCGAACCTGCGCCAGCCAGGTTCCGGCGCTGAACGGCTCGTCCGGGCCGGCCAGGTCAATGCCGAAATAGCGCACGCGGCCACGCTCGGCTGCCGGCGGCTTGGCCGTGCCAATGTCCATGCCGCGGTACACGAGCATGGAATCGGCGGAAAGGATGGCTGCGCCCGTGCGCTCCGCCAGGGCTTGCGCCACGGCCGTCTTGCCGACTGCGGTGGCGCCCACGAGGAACCAGGCGGCCGGGGAGAGATGGCTTTCGCCGCCGCAAGGAGGCACCCATGCCCCACTTCGTGACCTTCGTGAACCCTTCGCGTCCTTCGTGTCCGATTCGCCTGCGGCCATACGATTTCTAACGGTTCACGGTTCTATGTTCACGGGCTGGCGCTTCCGCCGCCGCTCCTCGCGCCACTGCAGGAGCATGAAAAGCCCCACGCCGACACAAATGGACGCGTCCGCCACGTTGAAGGCCGGGAAGTGCGCCCGCCCATAATAGAAATCGATGAAGTCCACGACATAGCGGAGCCAGACGCGATCAATCAGGTTGCCGCAAATGCCGCCGAGGAGCAACCCGAGAACCAGCCAGCGCCAGGGCAGGTCGCCCAGCAGCGCATGGCGCCGCCAGACCAGCAACGCCATCGCGGACAGCGAGAAAACGACCAGGAACGTCTGCCAGCCGGAGAGCAGGCCCCAGGCCGCGCCGGTGTTGCGGATGTAGCAGAGATTGAGCAGGCCGGGAATGACTTCACGCCCGGCGCCCTCGTACGGAAACGTCTGCCGGACAAGCCACTTGGTCGCCTGGTCCAGCACAACCACGGCGCCGGCAACCGCCACAGGGCGCATGCGATGGATCTGCATGCTCAGGGAACCCGGCGGCGCACCCCGCCATTGTTGCGGCCGCGCTCCATCTCCGACTGGCACTTGATGCAGTTCTTCGCAAACGGCAGCGCTTGCAGACGGGGCTTTTCGATCAGGCTGGCGCAACCTTCGCACACGCCGTACTTGCCTTCGTCGATGGCGCGGATGGACTCGTCAATCGTGAAGATCATGTCCTGGTCGCTGCCGGCGCGCTCCAGCGCGAACAACCGGTCGAAGGCGTCGGTGCCATCTTCCTCCGGATTGACCTCGTCATCGCGCTTCAGAGAGTCCTGCCGCATCCGGGCCACCTGGCCGGTCAGGCGGTCGCGAAGAACCTGCAGCTCCTTGCGAAAAACCTGGAGATCCTTGTCGCTGAAACGATGCGTCCGGGGAATCGGCTTCGAAGCCGCGACCGCAGGAGCCGCCTGCTTTTTTGCAGCCGGAGGTGCCATCACGGCCTTGCGCGCCGGAAGCGAGGCTGCAATCTTGGCCAGCTTCGCCACCCGGGAGAGCGGTTTGGCGACGGGCTTGACGGCGGGCTTGACGTTCTTGCCCGCCTTGCCGGGCTTGGTGGACTTGCTTGTCGCCATGAGAACTGCAACTCCTGTTAAAGGGGACTTCCGGTCAGAGAGCGGGTTATAGTATCGTAACCCCTGTGCGGCGTCAACCCGGCTGCGACCCCGAAACCACGAGGTATTTCAAAATGATCACGATACTTCCTGCATTGCGTGGCGTGATGACATCGGATGGGCGGCTGCCGCGGCTGCGTGTCGCGGCGGCACCTGCCGGTGCAGCCGCGCTGCGCGTGCCGGCCTGGGAGACACCGGCCGCGCTGGTGGTGGCCCTGCGCGCCGGCGTGCCGGCTGGCGCGCGGCAGGTGTGCCTGGACGGGGTTGGCTCCATCACGGCGGAATATTCCGACCTGCCCGGGCGCGCGGCGGGAAAAATTGCACTGGTGACAGGCGCCGCACAGGGGTTCGGGTGCGAGATCGCGGCTGATCTGGCGGCGCAGGGGGCCTGGGTGGCGCTGGCCGACGTCAACGAGGCCGGAGCCGCGGCCGCCGCGCAGCGCATCAACGCGACCTGCGGGCGCGAGGCGGCAATCGGCGTGGCCATCAACGTCACAGACCCGGCAGCGGTCAAGGCGTGCGTGACGGCGGTCGTCAGCCAGTTCGGCGGCATCGACCTGCTCGTGGCAAACGCCGGCGTGCTCCGCGCGGGAAGCGTCAAGACGCTGCCGGCGGCGGATTTCGACTTTGTCACCAGCGTGAACTACAAGGGGTATTTTCTCTGCGTGCAGGCCGTGGCACCAGCCATGGCCTTGCAGCACCTCGCCTGCCCCGAGGCGTGGTCCGACATTGTCCAGATCAACAGCAAGTCCGGCCTGCAGGGGTCAAACCGCAACGGCGCCTATGCGGGGAGCAAGTTCGGCGGCGTCGGGCTCACGCAGAGCTTCGCGATGGAACTGGTCGACGACGGAATCAAGGTCAACGCCATCTGCCCGGGAAATTTCTTCGACGGCCCGCTCTGGTCCGACCCGCAGAACGGCCTGTTCGCGCAATACCTGCGCACGGGCAAGGTGCCGGGGGCGAAGACCGTGGCGGAGGTCCGGCGCTTCTACGAGGCCAAGGTCCCCATGGGGCGCGGCTGCACCACGCCGGATGTGATGCGCGCCATCTACTACCTGATGGAGCAGCGCTACGAGACCGGCCAGGCGCTTCCCGTGACCGGCGGCCAGGTGATGCTGGCGTAGCGTCTCCGTGCCGAAGATCTTTTTTGCGGCGGTGCGCGGCCGGATCATTCCGGCGGGATTGCGCTCGGCGAGTCGTACCAGGGGGTGAAGGTGTTGTAGTCGCGCAGCACCCGCCAGAGCACAAACGCGACCACCAGCACCAGCAGCACGAGCAGGAAAGGCACCACACGGTGTTCGCGGACTTTGCGCAGCACCCGCCGCCGTGCGGATTCGCGCCCGCGCCCGCGCCGGCGATGGCGGCCGGCTGGACCGCTTTCATGCACACATGGATCTGTTCGGCTCGGCACCCGTTCCACAGCATCACCCTCCGCATCCGTCTGTTTCCGCGCCGCCGGTCTCGTCCGCCGCATCCCCCGCGGCCTCTTCCTCCGTGCGGGCAAATTTCGGGTTGCCGCCGGCGATCACGAGGGTGACCTCGCCCCGGACCGGCTTGCCGGCGAACTGCCTGGCCAGCTCGGAGAGGAAGCCGCGCGACACGCGCTCGTGCTGCTTGGTCAGCTCCACGCAAACCGCGGCCTCGCGGTCGCCCAGCGCCTCGAGCGCCGCCTGCAGCGTGGCCCCCACGCGAAAGGGCGACTCGAAGACCACCAGCGTGTGCGGCGCCTCGCGCTCGTCCGCAAAGAATCGCCGCAGCACGCCGGGCCGGCGCGGCGGAAACCCCTTGAAGGTGTAACTCGATGTCGGCAGCCCCGAGAGGAGCAGCGCCACGTCCACGGCCGAGGCGCCGGGGAGCACGTCGAACGGCACCCCTTCCTGCGCCGCGCGCCGCAGCAGCCGGTAGCCGGGGTCGCTGATGCCGGGGTAGCCGCCGTCGGAGCAGAGCACCACGCTGCGCCCGGCGCGCACCGCGTTCACGAGCTGCTCGCCGGCGCGCTCCTCGTTGCCCTGCCGGTACGAGATCATCTCCGGGCGCGGCAGACTGTGGGCCGTGAGCAGGGCCCAGGTGCGGCGCGTGTCCTCGCAGGCGATCAGATCGGCGGTGCGCAGCGCCTCCAGCGCGCGGGGCGTCAGGTCGCCGAGGTTGCCGATGGGAGTTGCCACAACGTGCAGCATCGCTTCAGTTCCTCCACAATGGCCAGGCGCAGGGTATCCAAGCCCAGACCGGAATGAGCCGACACGGGAATGGCATGCGGCACGCGTTCGGCCGCATGCTCGATGGCCACGGATGCGCCGGGCAGGTCGCACTTGTTCAGGACCAGCAGCGAGGGCACGTGGCCGGCGCCGATCCCGGCGAGTGTTTCGCGGCAGACGTCGAGGTGGTCCTGCAGGCGCGGATGCGAGGCATCCACCACGATCAGGAGCAGGTCAGCCTGCACGGCCACGTCGAGCGTCGAGCGGAACGACGCCACCAGCCCGTGCGGTAGGTGGCGGATGAACCCGACCGTGTCCGTAAGCATGATGCGGTGGGCGGCAATGCGCAACTGGCGCGTCCGGGTGTCGAGCGTGGCAAAGAGGCGGTCGTCTACGTAGGCGTCGGCGTCCGTGAGGCGGTTGAGCAGCGTGGACTTGCCGGCGTTGGTGTAGCCCACCAGCGAGACCACGGGCCACTGGCGCTTGCCGCGCTGGCGGGTCTGCCGCGCCTGGATCAGCTCGAGCTTTTTGCGCAGCTCCGCGATGCGGCGCCGCATGGGGGCATTGCGGAGCTGGAGGCGGCTTTCGCCCGGCCCCTTCATGCCGATGCCGCCCTTGAAGCGCTGCTGCGCCTCGAGCACGGGGATGCGCGCGAGCAGGAACTGCAGCTGGGCCAGCTCGACCTGCGCCTGGGCCTCGGCGGAGCGGGCGCGGCGCGCAAAGATCTGCAAAATCACCTCGGTGCGGTCGAGCACGCGCACGTCGAGGTCCTTGTTCAGGTTGTAGGCCTGCACGGAGGTCAGCTCGTTGTCGAACAGGATCTGGTTGGCCTGGCGCTCGGCGCAGACGGCGCGCAGATCCTCAACCTTCCCCTTGCCCAGCAGGTGGGCGACGTCCGGGCGGGGGCGTCGCTGGGTCACCTGCCCCACCACCTCGATGCCGGCGGTGTCGGCCAGGCGTTCCAGCTCCAGCAGCGAATCCGCAGCCTCGGCCACATCCATCCGGCCATGGATCACCTGCACCAGCACGGCGCGCTCGTGAACTGCTGTTTCATGAAGGGGCATGCAGGCGAAAGTGTCCAGCCTGCGGGGCGGAAAGTCAAGCTAGCCCTGCTTTCGCAGGGCTAGCAGCTTATCGGATTTAGCGCTGTACCTTCACAAACGTTGTGCCGACCAAGCTGCTAGTTTGGGGGACGCAACCGCCAAGCGCCGGAAAACA
>JBAWXQ010000171.1:0-6406 GCA_037144015.1 bacterium | reverse complement strand
CCGACCCCGACCCCGATTTTATCCGTTTCCCTTTGTCTTTCTCTTTCCGCCAACTTTCCGTTTTCCGCAGAACGGGGGCTTGACTCCCGCTCCTGCGCACGCCAGACTTGCCAAGCATGAGCCTTCATGATGAAATCCGCCTGCTCGGCGACCAGGCGCTTGCGGCCAGCCGCCGCATGGTCAGCCTCTCCGCGCGCCGCAAAAACGCCATTCTCGAAGCCATGGCGCAGGAAATTGCCGCCTGCCGCGCCGCCATTCAGGCGGCCAATGTGCAAGATGTGGCCGAGGCCGGCGCCGCCGGCCTCTCCCCTGCGCTGATTGACCGCCTCACGCTCACCGACGCCCGCATCGACGCCATGATCCGTGGCATCCGCGAGGTGGCGGCGCTCCCGGACCCGGTCGGCAGGCGCCTGGCCAGGCGCGTGCGTCCCAACGGCATCATCATCGAGAAGCGCCGCGTTCCCATCGGCGTGGTCGCCATCATCTACGAGTCGCGCCCGAACGTCACCGCGGACGCCGCCGTGCTCTGCATCAAGTCCTCCAATGCCGTGATCCTGCGCGGCGGCAAGGAAGCCTTCCATTCGAACCAGGCCGTTGCCGCGGCGCTGGCCGCCGGCGGCCAGCGCGCCGGGCTCCCCCGGCACGCCGTGCAGCTGGTAGCCACCACGGACCGCGAGGCCGTGCGCGCGCTGGTGCAGATGGACGACTGCGTGGACGTGGTCATCCCCCGCGGCGGCGAGTCGCTGATCCGCGCCGTGGTGGAGCAGTCCCGCGTCCCCGTGCTCAAGCACTACAAGGGTGTCTGCCACGTCTTTGTGGATGCCGCGGCCAGCCTCGACATGGCGCTCCAGATCATCGAAAACGCCAAGTGCCAGCGCCCCGGCACGTGCAACGCCGCCGAGACGCTGCTCGTGCATGCCGATGTCGCAGCCGCGTTTCTGCCGCGCCTCGCGGAGATGTGCGCCCGCCGCACGGTCGCGGTCCGTGCCGACGAGGCCGCCCGCCAGGTTATCCCCGCGTTCGCTGCCGCAACCGAGGCAGACTGGTACGCCGAGTATTTGGACCTGATTCTCGCGGTGCGCGTCGTCAAGGACCTGCGCGCCGCCATCGCCCACATCAACAAGTATGGCTCGCGCCATTCCGACGCCATCATCACGCAGGACGAGCGCAGCGCCAGGAAGTTTCTGAAAGAAGTGGACTCCGCCGCGGTCTTTGTCAACGCCTCCACGCGGCTGCACGACGGCTACGAGTTCGGCCTGGGCGCGGAGATGGGAATCAGCACCGACAAGCTCCACGCCCGCGGCCCCATGGGGCTCGAGGAGCTGACCACCTACAAGTACCTCGTGCGCGGCAGCGGACAGATCCGTAACTAACTGAGCCATCACGAGCAAACTGCCTTTCCCGTGTCGCACGGTCGCCTAGCAGCCTGTCGGACTTAGCCTTGTAAAGACACAAACCGTCTGCCGACCAGGCTGCTAGCGTTACCATCGCCTGTGAAGAGGTGCCATGACCCTTCCTGTACAACTTGCGGCCTTGCGGAATCGCGGTGTCACACTGGTCGCCCCGGAAACCCTCTTCGCGGGACCGGAGGTTAATGCCGCGCGCATCGCTTCCGGCGTAACCCTTCACCCCGGCTGCCGCCTCCACGGCGCCGCTCTGGCCATCGGCCCGGGGTGCGTGCTGGGCGAAGAAGGGCCGGTCACCCTCCGCGACTGCCAGCTCGGCGCACGCGTGCGGTTGCGCGGCGGCTCGTTCGATGGCGCGACCCTGCTGGATGACGTCGAGGCCGGATCCGGTGCGCATGTCCGCCCCGGCACGCTGCTCGAGGAGCACGTCGCATTCGGCCACAGCGTCGGCCTCAAGCAGACCGTGCTGCTGCCGCACATGACCCTGGGGAGTCTGATCAACTTTTGCGACTGCCTCATGGGCGGCGGCACCGGCGCGGAGAATCACTCGGAGGTGGGCTCCTCCTACGTGCACTTCAACTTCACCCCGCACCAGGAGAAGGCCACGGCCTCGCTGATTGGCGACGTGCCGCGCGGCGTAATGCTGGACCAGCCGCCGATCTTCCTCGGCGGCCAGGGCGGGCTGGTCGGCCCCTGCCGCATCGCCTATGGCACCGTGCTCGCCGCCGGCCAGATCTGCCGGCAGGACATCCTGACCCCCGGGCGCCTGGTCTGTGCAGCCGCACCCGCGGCCATCGACCGCCCCTACGATCCGCGCGTCATGGGCAGGGTCGACCGCCGCGTGACCAACAATCTCCACTACCTCGGCAACCTGCTGGCGCTCGACGCCTGGTGGCGCGCGGTGCGCGTCCGCTTCGCCCGCGAAGAGTGGCAGCGCCACTGCCACGCGGGCGCGCTGCTGCGGCTGGACGAAATGCTCGCGGAGCGGATGCGGCGGATGGACCCGTTTGCGGAGAAGGTGGCGCTGTCGCTCACCGTCGTGGCGGATGCTCCTGCGTGCGCCAGCCAGCGCGCATTTCTCGCCGCCTGGCCGGCGATGCGCACGAAGCTGCACGCGCGCATCTCGGCGCGGACAGCGGCCGCACGACCTGTTGACGATCTGCCGGAAGCGGAAGGGCGAACGTCACCGCGAGCCGCGGAGACCGACTATCTCTCCTGGGTGCGGGCCCTGACGCCTGCAAAAAAACAGCGGTTGACGGCCTGGCTGCAGGCGGTGGTCAATGACTGCGTGGCCATGGGCGAGTAGCCCGCAGGTGACTCGGACATGCGCCCCCAAGTTCAAGGCGGGATTGCCAGGGTGTGCACGCCTCGCGGATCGGGCGGATCGAAGCGCGGCACGCGGCGGTGGCAGTACGGCGCCTTGCCGGTCCTGCGGTAGTAGTCCTGGTGATACGCCTCGGCCTGCCAGAAGGTGGCAGCCGGAACCACCTGCGTGGCCACATCGAGGTTCTTTTTGCGGAGCTCCCCGATCAGGCGCAGCGTGATCTCCTTCTGCTTCTCGCTGGTGTAGAAGACGGCCGAGCGGTACTGGTCGCCGATGTCAGGCCCCTGCCGGTCGCGCTGCGTAGGGTCATGGATCTCAAAGAAGAGCCGCGCGACGGCCTCAAAGGTGGTCTGCCGGGGGTCGAAGATCACCTCGGTCGCCTCGGCATGCCCGGTGGTGTGCGCGCAGACCTCTTCGTAGCCGGGGTGCTCCGTGTGGCCGCCGGTGTAGCCGACCATGGAGCGGATCACGCCGCGCGCCGGCTGCAGCAGCGACTGCACGCCCCAGAAGCAGCCGCCCGCGAAAATGGCGCGCTCAAAGCGGCTGGTATCCAGGGCCAGCGGCACGAAATCAAGCGAGACGGAATTGACGCAGTGGCGCGTGTTGCGCGCGGTCAGGCGCTCCCCCGTGAACACATGCCCGAGGTGCCCGCCGCAGGTGGCGCAGAGGATTTCCGTGCGCTGGCCGTCAGCATCGGGCAGGCGCCGGACCGCGCCCGGCACCTCCGCGTCGAAGCTCGGCCAGCCGCATCCGGCGTCGAACTTGTCCTCCGCGCGGTAGAGCGCCGCGCCGCAGCGGCGGCAGACAAAGGTGCCTGGCTCCTTCTGCTTCTCGTAAAGGCCGCTGCCGGGGCGCTCGGTGCCCTTGTGCACGATCACCGCCTCCTCCGCGGGGGTGAGCGTGCGCCAGTCATTGGTGTTCACGGGTGTCGGGGTCATGGGGATCTCCTCCGGGTTGGCAGCGGACGGTTTGGCGGAACAGGCGCCGGAAAGGGCGAGCAGCAGGGCGGCGAGGAGGGGAAGGGGTGGCATGGGATGGATGGGACCTATAGGACCTATGGGACGTATGGGATGCATGGGACGCATGGGGCAATGGGGCAATGGGAGGCTACTCGAACAGCTTGACAAACTCTCCGCTGGCGGCGCGCAGTGTGGCAGGTGTGCCTTGCTCCACGACCGTGCCGTCGCGGAGCACAATAACACGGCTGGCCAATTCCAGCATCTCCGGGCGGTGGCTCACAACCAGCGCCATGCGTCCGGCCGCCGCGGCGCGCAGCATGCGGATCACCTCGTGCTGCGTGCGCGCGTCGAGCGCGCTGGTGGGCTCGTCCAGAATCAGCAGGTCGGCCGGCCGCAGCATCGCGCGCGCCAGCGCCACGCGCTGCCACTGCCCCACGCTCGGCTCCACGCCGCCCGGATGCAGCCAGCGCCCCAGCGGCGTCTGCAGCCCCTGCGTCCAGCTGCGCACGGTTTCGTCGAGCCCGGCCCGCCCCACGGCCGCAGCGATGCGCGGATCGCCGGCATCGCCGCGCGGATCGCCGATCCAGATGTTTTCCGCAGCCGTGAGCTGATAGTGGGCAAAGTCCTGGAAGAGCGCGCCGATGCGCGCGCGCCACGCAGCCGGATCAAGCTCGCGCAGGTCCACGCCGTCAACGAGAATGCGCCCGGCCGCGGGATCGTAGAGGCGGCAGAGCAGCTTGACGACGGTGGACTTGCCGGCGCCGTTTGCGCCGACCATCGCCAGCGCCTCGCCCGGCGCCAGGGCGAATGAAAGATCGTGGAGCACGGGGCGGTCCGTGCCGGGGTAGGTGAAGCCGACGCGCTCGAACACGATCCCCTGCCGCAGCGGCGTCGGCACGGCGCGCGGAACCGCCGGGGGCTGGACGCGGGCGGGCAGCTGCATGAGCTCGTCAAACGCCTGCAGGAAAAGCGAGGACTGGTAGAGGTCCACGACCGCGGACACGGCCATGCCCAGCACCCCCTGCCCGCGCTGCACCGCCTGCGCATACATGACCAGCGCGCCGAGCGTGATGGCGCCGGACAGCAGGCGGCCGGTCATCCAGAGCAGCAGCACCGCCACCACGCCGAGGGTGAAGAACTGCACGGCCAGCTCCTGCGACAGCACCATGCGCCGCCACGTCAGCCGGGCCGCGCGCAGGCGCAGCCGCACCGCCTCAAACCGCTGCCGGCAGAAATCGCCGTGCCCCTGCAGGCGCGCCTCCTTGGCAAACTCGCCGGAGGTCTGCAGGTGGTGAAAATAGCCGGCCTCGCGCTCCATGGGCGCCAGGCTGCGCTGCCATTCAAACAGGCGCCGGCTGCGGTGCAGGCGCAGCAGCAGGGCCGGCAGGCCGGCCAGCGCCAGCACGCCGGCCACGAGCGGATGCAGCGCGGCCAGCAGGATCAGCACGCCCACGAAGCCGACCACCCCCTGCAGGAGCTGGAACAGGCTGTGCAGCACGCCGATGGGGCGCGTCATGGCCTGCTCCTGGGCCAGGTGCAGCCGGTTCTGCTCGGCCGAATCCTCGAAGAAGGCGAGATCCACCTGCAGCATCTTGCGGTGCAGCAGGGCGTGCACGTGATCGCTCACGGCCATGGCATGCAGTTCGCCCAGCCAGGAGGCCACCACGCGCAGCACGGCGGTTGCGCCCATGACGGCAGCGCCAACCACAAACCAGAAGGCCACCTCGCGGCTGGCGGCGTCATGCTGCAGCATTTCCCACAGGCCGCCGGCCGCGCCGCCGCCGGCCGCAAGCTGGTGGATCGCGCCAGCCGCGGCATCCACAGCGCGCTTGAGCGCGACCAGCGCAACCAGCGGCAGCAGCGCCTGCACACCTGCCACCAAAGCATTCCCCACGGTCAGGCGCGGCGAACTGCGCCACACCAGCAGCAGGGAATGCCCCAGCGTGCGGACGAAGGCGCGGAGCCTGGAGGGTGTGGGGGGGGTGGGCATGGGTGCAACGGTGGAGGGTGGAAGGTGATGGGTGGAGTGGTGATCGGTGATCGGTGATCGGTGATCGGTGATCGGTGATCGGTGATCGGTGATCAGTGAACAGTTTAGAATCTTTCCGGTCAACATACACGATTTTGTGTGTATCTTGACGTAATGGGCGGCGACAGGGGGCGGCGGTTTCGTGCGAGGGTGAGCGAAAGGATGTCCATTCAGCAGGGACAGGCGAAGGTCCTTGTTATGTCGAGATGCGGCTGGCCGAGAATAGGCCCGACGAAGTCTTGCGACGAAGCGTAGACGACGAATGCTCCTTGCGCGGAACTGCCGCCCCCACATCAAAAATCAAAAATCTGCGGTTCTGCGGTTTTGCGGTTACCTCTCTCTCCCGACCTGCCTCCCGCCGCCCCCTGTCGCCAACACATTCTATACACAGCGTCATAAGTGAATGCGCACGCCGGTAAGTAGGTCGGCCATTCTTGGCCGACCCGGTCGGGCAAGAATGCCCGACCTACTTGGCCGTCTGCGGTAGACTTATGACGCTGTGTATATCTTGGCGCATCCAAGTGGAAGGACACACAGAGAAAATCATGCTGCGGCCGGCACGCTGGCCGCAGCATGAATTTCTCTGTGGTCTCTGTTCCTCTCTGTGCTCCCCGTGTCCTTAGCTTATTCATTCGTTGGGTTGCGGGCTGACGCCCGCCTTGCGTTTCCCGGTACGAGAAATCTAGCG
>JBAWXQ010000170.1:0-6429 GCA_037144015.1 bacterium | reverse complement strand
CCGCGCTGGAGCCTGCCACATCCACCACCACCACAAACGTGCCGGCCGCCAGGGTGTCAAACCGGTAATAGCCGCTGGCGTCGGTGTTCGTGCTGGCCAAAGCGCTGCCAGTCGGGGTGCCGCTCCCGTCCGCGGCAAAGAGCTTCACCAGCACATTGGTGATGCCCGGCTCCGTGCCGTTCAGGACGCCATCGTTGGTCACGCCGCCGGAGCCCTGGCCGTTGTCGTTGAACACCCGGTTGCCAATGCTGAACGTGGGCGTGAACCCGAAGTCCATGGTCAGGTTGTCGCTGGCATCGCCGTTGGGCCCGTGCGCGCCGGCGACTGTGTTCGTGGCTTCGCCGGCCGGCTGCAGGCCTGCGCCCAGCGTAACGGCATTGCCCGCAATGCCGTTGGTGACTGTCCCCACGGTCATGGGCGTGTCCCGGCCGTGATCGGTCTCATCCCCTGACAGGGACGTGTTCGTGCTGGCGCCGACGCTGTTCCAGTATTGATTCAGGCTGGAGGAGCCGGCCTTGTCCACCATCACCGCGTAGGTTCCGGCGACCAGGCTGTCGAACCGGTAATAGCCGCTGGTGTCGGTGTTGGTGAAGGCCAGCGCGCTGCCGGTCGGGTTGCCTGATCCGTCCGCGCTGAACAGCGCCATGCGGACTCCGCTGATGCCGCTGTCGCCGACGTCCCGGATGCCGTTGTTGTTCGCATCCGAGAACACGCGGTTGCCGAGGCTGTACGTCGGCGTGAAGCCAAAATCCATCGCCAGGTTGTCGTAGAGGTCGCCGCAGGGGCCATGCTGCCCTGCGCCGGCCGGATTGGCGACAACTTCGTTAAACGGCTGCAGCCCCGGCCCGACTGTCACCGCCACGCTCACGATTCCATTTGTCACCGTCCCCACGCTCACCGGCGTGTCCTTGCCGTGATCTTTCATGTCGCTGCCGAGATCCACGTTCGTGCTGTTCCCGGTGCTGCTCACATATCCGGATAGCGTCGCGGAAGCAGCCTGATTCACCACCACCACATAGGCACCTGCCGCCAGATTGTCGAAGCGATAGTCGCCGCTCAGGTCGCTGACGGTTGTTGCCAGCACGCTCCCTGTTGGACTGCCCGCCCCGTTGGCGGCAAACAGCGCCAACTGCACACCGCTGATGCCGGATTCGCCGGCGTCCATGTCCCCGTCGTTGTTCAGGTCGTCGAACACGCGGTTGCCGAGGCTGTACGCCACGACCAGAATGGTGAAGGTCTGCGAGGCGCTGACGTCACTGCCGCCGTTGGCCGTACCGCCGCTGTCCTGCAGGTAGACCGTGACCGTAGCCAGGCCGCTGGTATTGGCGGCTGGCGTATAGGTCAGCGTGCCGTTGCTGGAGATGGAGGGCTGAACCGCAAAGAGATTGGTGTTGTTGTTGGAAACGCGGAAGGCATTGGTCTGGCTGGATTCGTTGGCCGGGCCCGGGGTGATGCTCGTGGCCCAGCTTGTGCTGGTTTGCGCCCCTGCGTTCATCAGCACCGTCTGGTTGGTGCCCGCGGTGAAGCTTGGCGGATCGTTGACCGCGGTGACCGTCAGGGTCACGGTCGCCGTGGCCGAGCGGCCGTTCCCGTTGGTCAAGGTGTAAGTGAAGCTGTCGCTGCCGTTGTAGTTGGTGGCCGGCTGGTACGCATAGGAGCCGTTGGCGTTCACGGTGACGCTACCGTGGGCCGGCTGGGTGTAGCTCACGACCGAGATGGCGAACCCGTTGGGCTCGACGTCGTTGACCAGCACGCCGGAGGCGGGAACCGTCAAAGCGGTGTCCTCAAGCGTGGTGCCGCTGTCGCTGACGGCGGTCGGCGCCAGCAGCGCACGCACGCCGGCCTTTGCGGGCGCGTTGTCGGAGGTGAGCAGGGTCGTGTCAATCAGGGTGCTGCCGGAATAGGCCACGACGGAATTCGTGGCATAGCCGCCCGCTGTTGGGATCGCCTGAAAGGTCAGGTCCCGGCTGCTGGCCGGCGGATTGGTGTAGTTGTCGGACCAGGTCAGCACGCTCCCCGACACATTGGGGTCCAGGATGACGGCGCCGTTGTACCGGGAACTCCCCGCCACATAAGTAAATCCGGCCGGCAAGGTGTCAACGATCAGATCCAGCAGGACGCTGGTGGCGCTGCTGTTGGTGATGCGCACGGTATAGGTCAGCGCCTCGTTCGTGTAAAGCTGGCTGACGCTGGTGAATTTGGCCAGCAGGGTCGTGTTGGTGGGGGACTCGACGGGCGCAAAACTGCCGTATGTGGTGGTGATGGTGTGCGAACTCGACTGCCCCTGGCTGGCATAGGTGATGGGGCTGACCGGCGTATTGATTGCGGTGACGGCGATGGCGTGAAACAGGTACTGCGCCCCGTACGTGATGCTTCCGCCTGCCCAGACCGACAGGGCAGCGGGAAGCTTCAGGTAGTTTGCAATGTTGGTGGTCGCGCCGGCCTTGAATCTCCTCTAAGCCCTATTGGGAGAGGCGAACGCTCCTCCCCGGTGCAATAATGGCCCGGGTTCGCGCCGCACGGGGCGGCATGTCCCAACAATGCACGCATGCCGAGGAGGAGCGAGATGAAGTATTACACATCGACAACGGAATTCAACTGCGGAATCGATCTGCACGCACGCGTGATGTACGTGTGTGTAATGGATCGACAGGGGAACAAACTGGTCCACACAAACATTCAGGGCAACGACTGGGACTTCTTCCTGAAGAGGATCGAGCCTTATCGTCATTCGCTGACGGTGGTCTGCGAGAGCACGTTCAACTGGTACTGGCTGGCAGACGCCTGCTACGAAGCGAAGTTGCCGTTCGTCTTGGCGCATGCGCTCTACCTGAAGCACATTCACGGCGGGAAAAACAAGAACGACCGGATCGACTCGGAGAAACTGGCGCACCTGTTGCGGGCGAACCTGATCCCCCCGGCCTACGTGTATCCGGCCGAGCGGCGGCCGATCCGCGCGCTCCTGCGTCAGCGCATGAATTACGTCTGGCAGAGATCCGCCTTGCTGACCCACGTGTCAATGAATCAGACGGCGGAAGGACTCGTGCCCGCGGCCAAGGGTGGCATCAATCGCGATGTCTGGGTGGAACGGATTCTGGCCCAGTATGAAAACCCCCTGCACCGTATGGCGGTGACCTGTGAGATGGATGTGATCCGCGCCTACGATACACAAATCCAAACCTTGGAAGACGAGATCGTCCGGCAGGCCAAACGGCATGAAGGCCGGGATTATCATTTGCTGAATACCGTCACGGGCATCGGACAGGTCCTGGCCATAACCATTCTCTTTGAAATCGACGCCATCGAGCGCTTCCCCACGGTGAAGAACTTCCTCAGTTACGCTCGCTTGGTCAAGGGTTCGGTTGCCAGCGCCGGCAAGATCAAAGGGTTGACCGGCGGCAAGATGGGCAACGCCTACCTACGCTGGGCCTTCGGTGAGGCGGCCGTGAGCTGCAAGCGCTACCATCCGCTGATAACGCTATACGCAGATCGTCTGATCGCCAAACGAGGAAAGTTCAAAGGCAATGCCATCCTGGCCGCGAAGTTGGCGCGCGCCGTCTACTTCATGCTGCAGAAAGGAACGGTCTTCGATGCCGAAAAACTGATCGCCACATCGCTGTGACAGAACGAATTTTGCCCGGACGGAGATGAACCCTGAATTCCAACTGGGAAGCCGACACGCTACCCTCTATGACCGAGAAGACAACACCATGGGCCGTAGAGTCCGGAATCTTCTCGTAGGGAAGCAGGCCAGTCCAACTTGCCTTGAATAGGACTCTCCGCCTCGGGCGCTTCAAATCGCTTTGAATGATGAGGTCATCCGCCCCTGACCCGAGCCCGCCAATAACTGGGAGTCCGACCTCGATGCCGGACAAGCCCGCCTTCCGTCATGAATGGGTGGGGCCAGGGCGAACCGCAATAGTTTCTGGGCCGCCGGCGTGCGTCTGATGCGTCGGCTGCGAGACCAGTTGGACAGACGCAGGCAACGCTGCCTTTGCAACGGTGCCTGTCGAGTCTGGCTTCATCTCTATTGAGCCCGCATGGTTGCTTGGTCGGAAGACCCGCTATCAGAATTCAAGACGGAGACCATCGTTCAGAGTTCCTCAGAACCAGGATGCAAATACATTCTGGCACGGACTCTTTTTCCCTTGTAAGCAGCGGGGCTTAATGGTTGTTGGTCAGCGTCAGGCTGACGCCCACCATCTCAAAGGCGGCCGCATTCCAGTTGGTAAAGGCCGCCGGCGTAAAATCGATCGCGTCGTTGTTTTGCACATTGCCGCAATCGCCAAGCACATTGATCTGCACCAAGCCGCCGAGAATCGGCGGATTGGGACTGTACGTGACGGAGTTGACTTTGCTGGAGTTGTTCTCGAGCGTCGACTTGACGGTTAGCGAGAACGTCACATTGGTCAGCGCCGTGCCCCCTGTGCCCGGATAGCCTTCATACACGCGCACCGTATGACTCTGGGCTACGCTTGTGGTGCTGGTGGCCAGCAGGTAGGTAAAGGCCATCTTGATCTGGCCGGGCGCCAGGTTGTCGAGCGAGTAGATCCCGGGGTCTCCCCCGCCCGGCTTCACAACGGTCCCGCTGAAGGTGTCCACCTTCACCCAGATGTTGGAGTAGGTGGTGCTGGCGGTGTCATTGCTGATGACGTACGAGGCGTAGCCGCACGATAGCCCTTTGGGGATATCCGTGTAGAACACGCTGTCCGACGTTCGCGTGATGGTGACAGCCGAGGCGGGGAGGGGCAACCCCGGCAAGCCAACCCAGGCGCCCAGCGCGATGGCCGCAAAAGACCACCGTGCCAGAGAGGAAAATTTTGTTCGGCTTAGCGCGCGATTCGCTTGCATTGTCGTTTTTCCTTACAACAAATTACGTCTATGTGTATACAATAAAGTCAGGATTTAGGCAATTCTCAATATGCATCCGTGAGGCGCACACCCTTTCTTGACTCCGGCTTCCAGAAGCGCAAACATACGGCGCCATTGCACGGCATACCGCCGCGCAGGCAGGATGGAACCAGGTTACGCATGAGAACAGCTTTTGCCCTTCTGGTGTTTTTTCTTCTGGCAGCAGGTGTTCCGGCAGGCGCGCAGCCGCAGCCGGCTGTGAAAAAGGCCGCGGCAGCCAAGCCGACCGCGGCCCGGCCAACTTCCATCCGCGGCGTGCCGGTGATCTCCCGCGACCCCTATCTCGGCCTGATCGCCATCGACGGCGCCACGGGCAAGGCGCTCATCGAGGAGAACGCCGATGTGGCTGTCTATCCCGCCAGCGTGATCAAGCTGATGAACTTGTTCGTGGTCCTGGACCGCGTCCAGCAGGGCACGGTGCACCTGACCGATCCGGTGGCCGTGACCCCGGAGATGGCCGGCGTCGGCGGCTCGCAGGTCTACCTGGACCCGAAGGAGAGCTTCACCGTGGAGGAGCTGATCTACGCGCTCATGGTGCAGTCGGCCAACGATGCCGCCACGGCGCTGGCGATCCACGTGGCCGGCTCGCCGGCAGCGTTCGTCGAACTCATGAACCAGAAGGCCCAGGCGCTGGGGCTGACCCGCACCCGCTTCTTCTCCTGCCACGGCCTGCCGCCCACGCCGCCGCGCAAGTCACAGGAGGTGGACGTCTCCACGCCGCGCGAGCTGGCCATGCTGGGACGGGCGCTGGTGACCAGCCACCCGGAGGTGCTGCAGTACACCTCGACCCGGACACGCACCTTCCGGCCGGCGCCGAAGCTGTTTGTGATGCGGAACCACAACGTGCGCATGCTGACCGCGGTGGCGGGGCTGGACGGGCTCAAGACCGGCTACTTCGAGGCTGCCGGCTACTCCACCGTGGTCACGGCCCTGCGCAACGGCCGGCGCGTGTTCGTGGTGGTTGCCGGCAGCCAGGGGATTTACGGCCGGGTGCGCGACAAGGCAGCCACCGAGGCGCTGAACCGCGCCTTTGTCGCGCTCCCGCCGCCGCCCCCCCCGCCGCCCCCGCCGGCGGTGACCAACGTGCCGCTGCCGGATGTGGCGGCCGCCATGCCGCCCGCGCCCGAGCCGGCGCCAAAAGCCCCCTCCAACTGGCGCACGGCCGGGATCGTGCTGGGCGGAGTTCTGCTCGGCGCCCTCGGCGTGGCCGGGTTCTTCGCCTGGCGCCGCCGGCCCGACGACGGCCTCTACGCCGGCAACGACCGCAACCACCCGCGCCGTCCCCTGCCCCCGCCGCTGCGGCGATGATGCGCGCCGTAAACGGGCCGGTGTCGTCGTGAAGCTGATGGCTGACCGTGACCTACGCTTGCCTCTGCGGCCCGTAGTCGCGGACGGTCATGCCAGAAAACCTTCCCCGCAGCCACGACATTTATAGCCGAATGCAAGAATAGATCGCCCGGCGAAAAAGGAAAGCAATGCCCCAACGGGAACACGAACCACATTCCCGAATGAGGACCA
>JBAWXQ010000169.1:0-6487 GCA_037144015.1 bacterium | reverse complement strand
TTTTTCAAGGTCCTGCCGGTGTTGGCGGGATGGCGGACGCGCCTGGTTTTGCAGCTCCGGCGATGCGAAGGTAGCACTCCGTTGCCGGAAACGTGTCGGGCTTCTGCGGCGAGCGCTGCCAGTCCGCCTGCAATCGGGAAGCCGGGATGTAATCCAGGATGCAGGACGGCCAGTCGACAAGCATGCCGATTTTCTCCTGATCCAGGTACTCGGCCACCCGGCCGCCCGGGATGAACGGCAGCACCGCGGCATTGACCTTGCCGTCCAGGTTGATGACATTGGGGCAGAAAAAGCCGATCTTCCCGCATTGGAAGGCGCCCACTTTTTTGATGTGCGCCAAATTGCGCTGCACAAAACCGGCCGTGACCGAATAGCCGTACCAGGAGCGGCCACTGTGGATGGAGTCAACCGCCAGAACGGCAAACAGGCAGCATAGCACCCCCCCGAGCATGACCAGCCCCTTTGGGCGGGCAAGGTAGCCAGGCGCAAGGTTCACTCCCGCGGCGGCAAAGAAGGCATAGGTCAGGATCAGCAGCGGCGCCGTGTACCGGAAGTAAAACCAGACGGAGCAGAAGAACACCAGGTAGACCGGCACCAGTGCAAAGATGGCCAGCACCCACCCCAGCCACACCCGGCCGCCGCAGAGGGCGGCGCGTATCTCCCGGCGCCATGCGGCCAATGCGCCCAGACAGACCGTGAACACCACCCCTTTGGCAATCACCAGGGGCCACCGGCCTGCCGTGTCCAGGCAGGGCACGAGGTTGTCCACCACGGCCATGGACATCACCGCCAGCCGCAAAAAGGGCCGGTCGCTGTGGCTCAGCATGCCGAACAGCGCGGTGCCGGATGAAGGAAGCGGAAACAGGCGGGATTCAGCCATGCCGGAGGAGGGCATGGGAGACCCGGAAACGCTGTAAACCCAGGAGAACCAGGGTGCCAGGACGAGCAGGGCCACGCTGCCGCTGATCAGGCACTGCTTCAGCGTCAGCACGCGGGCGAGCAGCATCGACAGCAGAAAAACCGCGAAGCACAGGCCGAAGTCGATCCGGCACCAGCCGCACAGCCCGCCCAGCATCCCGAATAGAACCACATCCCGCTGCCGCGGAAAGGGGATGTGCCGCAGGGAGAACAGGATGATGGCCGCAAAGGCGTTCAGGTACATGCCGGTTTCCAGGCCATAGGCAAAATGACGGAAGAGCGTAAACCCGAACGCCGAAAGCAGGAACCCCAGGCCGTACGCCGGGATTTTCCGCTGCGTGCTGATCGCGGCGGCGATGCGGCCGACAAGGTGTGCAAAGGTCAGCACCAGCAGCACGTTGAGCAGCAGCACCAGCCGCAGGAAGCCCCACTTGTCTCCCCCGGCGCGCAGATCCACCCACGCCAGGCCCGCATACACCAGCGTGGTCAGCGGTTGGATGCCGGTGACCACGCTGCCCTCGTTGCACACCGGACCGTTGCCGGAGGCAAGATTCCAGGCGACGTGCATCATGTAGAACGCGTCTTCGCCCAGCGGGTTGTCCGAAAGATAGGGCATCCGGCTGGCAAAGCGTGCGCTGTCCGGGAAGCCGGTGTTCGACCCCGCACCCAGGAAAACGCCATAGCCAGCCACCAGCAGGGCGGAACACAGGACCAGCAGGCGGCAAAAAACCGGCGACAGCGATGGCGCTTCCTGTTGCATGAGCAATCCTTCCGGGGGAAACGTCGCGCACCCATCCAGGCGGTTCCTGTTGTCAGCGAAAGCGCTTGCGCAGCTTGGCAAAGGGGCGTTCGACGGCAGCATGCAGGGCGATGGTGATGGAGATGGCCAGCAGAAAGGCGATCAACCCCTGAAGCGCCGGATGCAGCGGGAGCCTTTGCTGCACGGTGATGATCACCGTCTGATGCACCAGGTAGAGCGAATAGGAGATGACTCCCAGAAAGCTGATCCACCGGTAGTTCAGCCAGCGGAACACCGTCCATTCGGGAAAACGGATGGCCGCAACCAGAATGGGCACCATGGCAACACCCTGCAGGGAATAGCGCAGCGTTTCGCGAAAGGAATCGTTGCGCACAAGCAACGTCACCAGCAGGAGCCCGATGCCGGCAGGGAAAAACACGTATTTCATCCACTTGTCCGCGACAATCTGCCGGTCCATGACCGGATTGGCGGCAATGGCCAGGAGGCAGCCGTACAGGATGTTGTCGAATCGCGTGTCGGAGGCGTAGTACGTGCGCGCGTTGGCCACGTGCAGGCCAAACACCAGCCAGCACCGCCAAACCAGGATGGCCCCGCAAATGGCCGCCAGGATGGCTGCCTGCCGCCGGACGGAAACCCCACGCGAACACAGCAGAATGTACAGCATCGGGAACAACAGGTAGAAATGCTCTTCAATGGCCAGGGACCAGTAGACGCCCGTGCCGACCGGGATGGCATTCTGGAACCAGATCAGGTTGTAGTTTGCGAAATGGAGCAGCTGCGCCGTCAGCCCGGCACAGGAAACGTGCCCGGGCAGCACGCCCAGCAGCGTCAGCGCTGCGCTGACCAGCAGGACGAGATAAAACGGGGGCCAGATGCGGAAGATGCGCCGGAGGTAGAAGTTCCGCAAGCTGATCCGGCCGCGGCTTTCGAATTCCTGGCGCAAGAGCGTGGTGATCAGGAAGCCGCTCAGAAAGAAAAAGAGCGTGACGCCCAGGCCGCCGGGAACCAGATGCTCCAGATTGCAGTGGGATACAAAGACGAGCAGGATGGAAACAGCACGCAAGCCGTCAAGCGACGGAATGTGTTCTTTGTGGCTTGCCATGGCAACAGGCATGGAGGTGGTTGACGGCTGATAAATTTGACAATCCCTATACTTTACGCTATAAACGTTCCCCATGGAAGGTTATTCAGGAAGCGGGGAAAGTCCTCCCCGGCCGCTTGCCGGGCATCTGCGGCAGGTGATGCGTGAAGAGCTTGGCGGGCTGCATTTCGGCTGGCGGATCCTGCAGGCGCTGGTGAGGCTGATTCCCTCCGGGACCGGTCTGCGGCTTCGGACGCGAGCGTATCGGCTGGCAGGTTTGCGCATCGGTCGCGGCACCGTGCTGTCGGGCAGCCTGCACATGTGCGGCAGCGGCCACCCGGCGGAGCGGCTGCGCATCGGGGCGAACTGTTACATCAACGAGCGGGTTTCATTCAATCTGGGTGGAGATGTTGTCCTGGAAGACGGCGTGTCGGTGGGGATGGAATGCCTCTTCCTGACGGTCACGCATGAGCCGGGCGGGCCCGATTTCCGGGCCGGCCGCACGCAGCGGCGTGATGTGCGGGTGGGGCGCGGCGCGTGGCTGGGGGCGCGGGTCACCCTGCTGCCTGGCATCACGGTTGGCGCGGGCGCGGTGGTTGGCGCGGGCGCGGTGGTGACCCGGGACATCCCGCCCAACGTGCTGGCTGCCGGCGTCCCGGCGCGTGTGGTTCGGGCATTGGAGACCGCATGAGTCGACGGAAGGCAAGGCTAGGGGCATGGATGGGCGCGGTTTTGGCCGGCCTTGCGGCCTTCCGGCCGTGTCCGGCTGCTGCGGATGTTGCGGATGCGCCCGGACCGCCCGCCCGGATGGCGGAATGCAGCATCCGCGTTCCGGCGACGCCGCGGCGGATCCCCCCGGAGATCTACGGTCTGGCTGCAGTCCCAATGGATCTGCTGACCAATGCGTGTGTGCCGCTGAATCGGTGGGGGGGGAACACGGCCTGTCGCTACAACTGGCGGCTGGGAAATGCCTGGAACACCGGCAACGACTGGTTCTTCGAGAATGTGGCCATTGAACGTGACGCCTGGCAGGGATTCCTCTCCCGGGCGGACCGGTCTGGCAGCCGGGCGCTGGTGACGCTGCCCCTGATTGGCTATGTGGCGAAGGATACGCAGTCGCATGGTTTTTCGGTGGGCAGGTACGGTCCCCAGCAGAAGACCGATGCGTGGCGCCCGGATGCCGGCAACGGGCTGCGGCCGGACGGGAAGCCAATCACCGGCAACAACCGTGCCGAGACCTCCATCGTGGCGGATCCGGCCTTTGTGGCCGCGTGGGTGAAGCAGATGCAGCAGGACTTTCCGCGCCTCTTTGCGGAACAGCGCATCCTGTTTGCGCTCGGCAACGAGCCCATGCTCTGGAACGTGACGCACCGGGATGTTCATCCCGAGCCCGTCTCCTACGACGAATATCTCAGCCGGTTCGTGGCCATGGCGCAGGCCGTCCGGCAGGTGGCGCCCGGCGTCCTGATCGTCGGCCCGGAGCTTTGGGGGTGGCCCGCCTATACCCAGTCCGCCCTGGATCGCGACACGCATGCCACGCGCGACCGTGACCGGCATGGCGGTCAGGATTTCCTGCCGTGGTTCCTGAAGCAGCTGAAGGCGCATGAGACGCGGACGGGGGAGCGGCTGCTGGATGTGGTCACCGTCCATTATTACCCGCAGGCCGAAGGGGTCAACTCCCCGGAAATCGATCCGAAAACCACGGCCCTGCGGCTCGAGACCGTGCGCTCCCTGTACGACCCGGCCTACCGGGATCCGTCCTGGATCCATGCGCGCGTGGAGCTGATCCCGCGCCTCAAGCGCTGGGTGGCGCAATGCTACCCCGGCCTGAAGGTCGGAATCACCGAGTATAACTGGGGCGGCGAGGAGGACATCAGCGGCGCGCTGGCGCTGGCAAACATCCTGGGGGTTTTTGGCCGGGAGGGCCTGGATCTGGCCTGCTACTGGACCTATCCGAAGCCCGGGTCGCTGGCCTCGCTGGCCTATGCGCTCTACCGCAACGCCGATGGCGCCGGGGCCGCGTTCGGCGACTCCGTCCTGGACGTGACCTGGAGCGGACCGGCAGATCTGCGGGAGCATGTGGCGATCTATGCCGCGCGGGACACGGCCAGGCAGGTCGTCACCGTGATGGCGCTGAACCAATCGGCCCTGCCGCGGACCGTGCGCCTGACGTGCAAGGGCATTGCCATCACGACGGGGAAAAGCTATTCTATCGACGCCCACACCAATGGCATACAACCGATGGCCCATGCACCGGTAGTGCAGGAAGACGAGGCGCACCTGGTGCTTGCGCCCCGCAGCATCTCTCACGTGCGCTTCCCGGAAAAACCATGAAGCGAAATGCCTGCCTGGTTCTCCTGTTGTTGGCTGGCGCCTGCGGCACCCCCCCGCGTCCGCCGCCGGATGCCGACAAGGCGGCGGATGTGCCGAAACCCAGCAAAAGCCTGACCCCGGAGCAACTCCAGCAGCTCGAGGTCGCGGTGGGCGATTACCGGCTGGGCGCGGGCGATGTGCTGGAGCTCTATTGCATGGATGTTCCGGAGTTGGACCGCAAGTACGTCCTCGGGCCGGATGGCAAGCTGACCGTGCCGGGCGTGGGCGTGGTGACGCTGGACGGACTGACGCGCGATCAGGCGGAGAAGAAGATCGAGGGCCTGCTGACCGCCTACCGGCAGCCCCATGTGAATCTGCTGGTCCAGGAATACAACAACAACCGCGTCGCCGTGCTGGGCGAGGTGCAGTGGCCCGGGCTGTATAATTTTCCCGGTCGGACCCTGCTGCTGGATGCCCTGGCAAAAGCGAAGGGGCTGACGGACAAGGCCGACATGCACGGCTGCACCGTGGTGCGCGGCGACGGCATGGTGATCGAGATCGATCTCTACGACCTGCTGCGCAAAGGCGACCGCACGCTCAACATTCCGCTGCTGCCGGATGACGCGGTGTTTGTCCGGGCGGACGAGGAGCACACGTTCATTGTGCTCGGCGAGGTGAACCACCCCGGTGTCTTCAAGCTCGGGCAGGATGAGGACGTCGTGCGTGCCATTGCCGAGGCCGGCGGCGAGACGCGCGACGCGTCTCTGAGCAGGGTCCACATCGTGCGGCGGGACAGGAACGGGCAGGCCTCGTCGCTGGAAGTGGACGTGGACGCGATCCAATACGCCCACAACGTCGACAGCCCGCCCATCACCTCCGGAGACATCATCTGGGTGCCGCGCAAGGGCATTGCCACGTTCAACTACTACCTGAACCAGATTACGCCGTCGATGAACACGATCATGCTGGGCGCCACACTGCAATCCCTGAAAAACAACAGCACCGGCAAATAGGCTTGGGACGCACATGAGCATTCAGGTTCCACGACGCCGGCAATCCGCTCAGGCGGTTGAATCGCCCATTGCCGGCGACTTCAGCCTTCGCTACCTGTGCGAGATCGTGTTCCGGCGCAAGCGCACGCTGCTGCTGACGATGGTTTTCACCCCCATCCTGTGCATTCTGGCCAGCCAGTTCATCAAATCCATGTACATGTCGTCGATCACCATCCTGCTGGGGAAGAATGAGATCCTCAACCCGCTGGTGCGCTTCGACATGGCCGTGTCGATGACCGAAATGAACCGCCTGGGGTCGTTCCGGAAAGTGATTTACAGCCGGCCGCTGATTGAAGACGCCATTCACAAGCTGGCGATCGACCGGGAACTCAAGTCCGACGCCGCCATGGAGAAGGAGGTCGA
>JBAWXQ010000168.1:0-6526 GCA_037144015.1 bacterium | reverse complement strand
GATCATGTTAGAATTGCGCCTAAATCCGTGAACTTATTCTTGCGCGGACCCTTAGTACACGCCGTCGCAAATACGATGACGCATCGTTAGTTCGTCCTCGTCCGTCGTCCTCGTCCATCGTCCTCGAAATCCCCTCCGCCGAAGGGGTGCCCGCATGCCGCGGCGGGTTTTTTCGAGGACGACGGACGAGGACGACCATACGTCACCGAACTTTCCACCGTGTGTACTTAGCATCCAGCCGTTTCCAGGTCCGGCCGCCACTGGCGCAGGAAGCTGATTCCGATCCCGCGCAGGAAGATGGTTGCGGGCAGGAGCAGGATGCCGTTGACGAATGGCAGGATGAGCAGGTAGCTCGCGCAGCAGCACGTGCAGCACATCATGAGAACCAGCGCCGCCAGCAGCACGTGCAGCAGGAGAATGTACAGGGTGAAATAGAGGGTCAGGGCGCCGGGGCGCTCATTGCAGAACTCCACCACCACGCGGCTGGCCGCTGCCAGCCCCACACGGCGCCAGTACATGACCGGCACGACGAAGTGGTTGACCAGGATGGACGCCGTGGTCCATACGGTAACCAGCAGGCTGAGCCCCAGCACCAGCACAAACGCGCGGGTTGCCAGCGCGCCTTCAAACAGGGCGCCGGACTGCAGCGGCAGCAGGACGTGCAGGTAAAAGACAAACCCCATCGCTGCGGTCAGCGCGAACAGGAGTGCGCCGAACCCCAGCCGGAACAGAAACAGCGCGCGGCCGGTTTCGCGGCCGGACGCCCAGCTTTGCGCGATGCTTGCATCCGGATGATACCAGCGGTGCACGACCATGAACGTGCCGCGTGCCCGCAGCCAGCAGCTAAACAGCGACAGGGCCAGCCAGAAGGCCAGGGCGGTCTTGACCACCAGCGGCGTCAGGATGCTCCGGACATGATTCACCATCTGGACGACCAGTTCCTGATATGCGGCCACCATGGCGTCCGGCGAGGTGGCTGTCCGGAGCCGGTTCAGCTGCGCCGGGTCCGGGCTGGTCAGGACTTCGGAGACCAGGCTGGGCTCATAAATCCCGGCGATGGAGATCCAGACGCAGAAGGCCATTCCCATCCAACGCGCCACACGGGCGGGGCGAAAGAGAAGGTGCAGCATGTGGTCCCACCCCTGCTGCATGGCAAGGGTAAAGCTGGGGGCGCTACCGCGGACGCCGGTCAGCGGTGTGCGGTTCACGGGGTGAGGCGTTGGCATGCCTGCAGCTCCGGATTCCGGCAGCGTGGCGCCTGGAATCCCTTCACCGGGCATGGCCGCAGGCACGGCGGCCGGCATCGCCAGCTCCGGCACGTCGCGAACTCGCCGCCACTGGGCGCCGAAGGATTCGGTCCAGACGTAGTCCTCCGGCTTCGCCGTGCCACGCTGGATCAGCGCCCGCACCTCGTCGGCCGGAATGGGGCCGCGCTGGGCGCCGTCAATGATGCAGTACCAGTTCATGTAGAGGTTCCTTGAAGGGCGACAGATGGGAGGGGACGACAGGGGACATGGGTCAGTAGTCAGTAGTCATTCGCCATTGGTCATTGGGGACACGGATTCGCCGCGTCAATATCATGTTTCCATCTCCCCAATGACGAATGACGAATGACCAATGACTTCTTCTCACACCCGCAATGACCCCGTCAGTTCCTTCACACGCGTCATTTGATGCCGCACGAGATAGGCCTCGATGCCGGCGATCACCCGCAGCACCGTGCCCGGGTCGATGAATGTCGCGGTGCCGACGGCCACGGCCGTGGCGCCGGCGATCATGAATTCGATGGCCTGCTCCGGCCCGGTGATGCCGCCCATGGCGATGATCGGGATGCGCACGGCCTGCGCCGCGTCCCAGACCAGCTTCACGGCCACGGGGTGGATGGCCGGGCCGGAGAGGCCGCCGACCTTGTTTGCCAGCACGGGGCGGCGCGTCTCGATGTCGATCACCATGGCGGGGATGGTGTTGATCAGGGAGAGCGCATCCGCGCCGGCCTCGGCGGCGGCCACGGCAAACGGCTTGATGTTCGGCACGTTGGGTGCGAGCTTGGGAATCAGCGGCAGGCGCGTGCGCCGGCGCACAGCGGCAACCAGCGCTGACACGGTGCGCGGGTCTGCCCCGAATGTGGCGCCGCCCTCTTTCACGTTCGGGCAGGAGATGTTGACTTCGAGCCCGGCGACTCCCGCGACGTCGCTCAGGCGCGCCGCCACCTCGGCGTATTCGTCCTGCGTGGTTCCCCAGATGTTCACGATTGCCGGCACGCCGGTTTCCCGCAGGAACGGCAGGTAGTCGCGAATGAAGCCTTCCACGCCGGGCCCCTGCAGGCCGATGGCGTTGACCATGCCGCCTGGCACCTCGACATGGCGGGGCAGGGGGTTGCCGTCGCACGGCTGCAGCCGGATCCCCTTCACGGTGATGGCGCCCAGCGCCCGCAGGTCCACCAGGTGGGCATACTCCTTGCCATAGCCGAAGGTGCCGGAGGCCACGGTCACCGGGTTCTTCATCCGGATGCCGGCGAGGTTGACGGAGAGGTCCGGGCGCACGCTCATTTCGGCTCCTCCCAGACGATTTCGCCCCCCTCGAACACCGGTCCGTCGCGGCAGACGCGTGCGATCCAGGTGGTGCCATCCGGGCGGCGCAGGCGCTGCACGCAGGCGAGGCAGGCGCCGACGCCGCAGACCATGTGCTTGTCCAGCGAAACCCACGCGCGCGAGCCGGCGCGTGCCGCGCGCTCGGCCACGGCCCGCAGCATGCCATAGGGGCCGCACGCGTAAAACTCGACCGGCTGCATGGCGTGTGCGGCCAGCCAGGCGTCGAGCAGCACGGTGACCAGGCCGCTGGCGCCGCGGCTGCCGTCCAGCGTGGCCGCCTGAACCTCCCAGCCGAGGTCCGTAAAATCACGGGTGCAGAGAATGTCGTCGGCGGTGCGGCCGCCGACCATCAGGATTCCCCGCATCGGCAGGCTGCGGGCGAGGAAGGCCAGCGGCGCCACGCCGAATCCGCCCGCCACGAGGATGGGCAGCTGCCCTTCGGTTCCGAGCGGAAAGCCGTTGCCGAGCGGCCCCATGGCGGAGAGCGTGTCGCCGGCGCGCAGGCGCGCGAGCTGCTCGGTGCCGCGCCCCACGGTCTTGTAGAGAATGGAGAGCCGGCTGCCTGCCGCCCGATAGATGCTGAACGGCCGGCGCAGCGCCGACAGCTCCAGGCCGGTGACGCGCAGGTGCACAAACTGCCCCGGCCGCGCCGCCGGCGCGATGGCTGGCGCGTCCAGCACCAGGCAGCGGTAGTCGGCGTTCAGTGTTTCCTGGTCCAAAACATGTGCGATGATGTCGTTCACTTGCCGCCCCCGTTTCCCGTGGCTGCTGCCGGCGGCCGGTTGGTGGTTGCGGGTGGCGGCGGCTCCAGGTCCTGTTTTGCGGCGGTGTATTCGGGGTTGCTGCGAACCTGCTTGATCTCGGCGTTGACGGCTGCCGCAACCTCCATGCTCCCTTCCAGCGTGTGCTTCTTCTGCATGGCTTCCAGTTTTGCGATGAGCTCCTCCGCGGCCTTGATTATGCTGGTGGCGCGCACCTTGCGGTGCTCGGACAGCAGGGCGAGGTGATCCTGCTGGAGCTTGGCCAGCCGGGGCGGCTGCGGGACGACGTCTTTGGCCTGCATCAGCTGTTCGGCATCGAACCGGTCGAGCTCGTTCTTGGCCTTTTGCCAGTCGTCGTAGCTCCCTTGTTTCTGGAACTGTGCCATCAGGTCTTCCAGGGCCGTCTTGTACTTGGCGGGCCAGAGCTTGAGCTTGGTCTCGTAGTCTGCGGCGATGCCGTCGAGCTGCTCCTGGTAGCGGGCGCGCAGCGGCGCCATGGCCGCGATCTTTTCCGGCTCGGGCTTTGACAGCACCGTGCCGGTCGCGGGCGTGGCCGGCCCTGCCGTGGCGGCCAGCTCCGCCTCGGCATCGCGCAGATCCACGCCGCCCTGCACGCGGCGGATCTCGGCGTTGACCGCGGCCGCGGCGGCCATCTTCCCTTCGCGGGTCAGCGTGCGCTGCAGCTCGGCCAGGTCGGTGACGTACTTCCGGGTGGTGCTGACCAGCCGCCGGCAGCGGTCGAGGCGCTGCCCGGTGACGATTTCGCGGTACTTGCGGATGAGCAGCGTGAGTTCGGGGAAATCGGCTCCGGCGGGGGCATCGCCGATCTGGCGGCTGATGTTGAACTGCTTGAGCGTGGCCGTGGTGACGGACCAGCCGTCGAAGTCTCCGGCGGTGCGGCGTCGTTCGGCCAGCGCGGCGAGTTCCCGGATGAATTCCAGGGGCCACTTGTCGGCATCGCGCCGCTGATCGGCCGCGATCAGGTGGATCTGCTGGCTGAAGGAAGCTTGCCGATCCTGCAACTCGGCGAACGGCGCCGGCTGGGTTGTCTCCGGCGGAGGTGCGGTGATCGCGAAGCAGGCGGCGAGGTCCGGGCTTCCCCACAGGGCGTTGTAGTGCCCGAGGACGCCGGCGAACGGGCCGTCGGCATAGCAGTTCCAGGCAGGCCGGTACAGGCCGCGGAGCACAAACGTCAGCGGCGCGCGCATGCCCCCGGCGATGGGCGGCAGGCTGAGAAGATACAGCACGGCCAGCCCGGTTGCGGCTGCGGCAATCCGGCCGGCCTGAACCAGGCCGTGGTGGACGGCAATGCTCCGGCGCAGGCGCAACCCCTCGGGGTTGTCAGGCGAGAAGCGGCGCAGAATTTCGTCGCAGATGCGCGAGGCGGTCTCCCAGTCGCGGGAGCGGACGGCGCGCCGGGCCCGCCCCAGATCGCGGGCCAGGGTCAGCTCGGGTATCCGCCGCTCCTCGTCGTTGTAGAGCTGCTGGTTCTCGTCGAGCGTGCGGATCTCGCGGATGAAGGCCAGGGCGCGCTCGAAGTTCTCCGCGCGCATTTCAAGGGGGATCTGTTCGCGCAGCTCGTTGCGGCGCGCCAGGTTGCGCTCGGACTGCTCGCGCAGTTCCTGCGCCTCCTGCTGCAGGCGGCGGCCGGACGGGCCGGCCGCCTCGAAGCCGTGCACGCGCCCCCCGAGGGAAAGCACGCGCTCGAACAGGCGTTGCTCCATGGCCGTGCGCATGCGCTGCAGCACGTGCAGCAGCGATTCGTAGGACCGGGCGTCGGCGCCGCAGGTGCCGCAGAACTGCACGCCGACAAACGTTTCCACGCCGCACTCGGGGCAGGCCTCGCCGCCATCCCAGCCGCATTCGGCACAGTAGCGCAGCGAAAGCGGGTTGATGGTGTCGCACCATTTGCAGCGCCAGGTCGTCTTGACGGTCGGGACCTGCACGTGCGTCCGGTTCTGCGTGGCCTGCAGCGCCTCGGTGAAGGCCGCGGCCGAGGGGAACCGCTGCTCGCGGTCGGTGGCCAGCGCCTTGACCAGCACGTCGCGGAACGGCACCGGGATGTCCTGCTCGCGGAAGTAGCGCGGATTCTGCCCGGTGAGGGCAAAATAGAGCAGCGCGCCGAGCCCGTAGACGTCGGCCCGCTCGTCCGAGAGGCTGGCGTCCTGCTCCTGCTCGGGCGCGCCATAGCCGAGCGACAGGAGCTTCTCGCCGGGGACGGTGAGCTTGCTCTCTTCGCTGCGCATGAGGCGGGCCAGGCCGAAATCCACGATCTTCGGCTCGTTGGACTTGTCCAGCAGCACGTTCCCGGGCTTGAGGTCGCGATGTATCACGCCGCAGGAGTGGGCGTACGCCACAGCGCGGCCGACCTTGATGAGCAGTTCCACCGCCTCGGCCACGGGCAACTGGCCGTTGCGCACGACCAGCTGGTCGAGCGTCAGCGGCGGGGTGGGGCGGTCCAGGTCCGCCGTCCGGCTGGCGGACTTGTCGTCCGGGCCGGCGATGTATTCCATCACGATGTACGCGCCGTCCGGGTCCTCGCCGAGCGCATAGATGTGCACGATGTGGATGTGCGTCAGCGCGGCCACGGCGCGCGCTTCCTGCAGGAAGCGCTGTCGCAGCGAAGGCACGCGCTGCCCCTGGGCGTTTAGGCGCTTGATGGATACGAAGCGGCCGAGCCGCTTGTCCTTGGCGAGGTAGACGACGCCCATGCCGCCGTCACCGATCTTGCCGAGGATCGTGTAGTACTGAAAGAGGCTCTCCTGGGGCGCCTCGCCAGCCGGAGCGGCAGCACGCTCCCGCCCGGGGGCCACTTCGCGCAGCAGCACGGTCTTTTCGTACGGATCGGCCGGAGGCGGCGGGCGCGTCACCTCCGACGTCGGCGTCACGTGTATGCGTGCCGTGCGGTCGGGCAATGTCCGGTCAGGTTTGGCGCTCGATCCCATGTGCGCATAAGAGTAAGGGGGCGCGTGCATGGCGTCAAGCGCGCGACGCAGGCTGTCCGCAATGCCACGCGGGCAAGGGGCGAAAGGATTCGGGGTTCGGGGTTCAGCCGGCGGTGACTTCAAAAATCGGCACTGGACATTCGTCAATCTGCGGTTCGCCGGTCGTCGATCAGTACCCCGTGCCAGACCTCGCCAGGGACGGTTTCGGCCGGCGGAGCATGGCCGCGTT
>JBAWXQ010000167.1:0-6540 GCA_037144015.1 bacterium | reverse complement strand
GCACCGGCCTGCTGAAGCTGATCCTGCTGCGCCTGCTCAAGCGCGTCGGGTTCGACGTTACGCCCCCGGGCAAGGTCACGCCCGCGGCCGCCGCCGAACAGCACGTGATCGTGCGCGCGCTGCACGCCATCCGGTTCCCGCTGCATGACCACTGCCGCAAGAACATGCAGTGGAGCAACGCGCAGGTGCTGATGCGCTTCGTCCTGCTCCAGGCCTTCCTCACGCCGCTGCTCTTCGTGCTGCTGATCAAGATCCGCTGAATTTGCCGTTCCGGCAAATTCAGCTGGCGGAAGAAAAGTGGCAGCGGCGTCTCGCCGCTGCGAGTGCCCCTTCCCGGCCAAGGCAACCAGAAATTGGCTCTGTGCGCTCATTAAATCTCGGTGCCCTCTGTGTCCTGGCCGTTGCGCCATCCCCGCGGTTGCATTGCCCCGCCTTTTTCCGTAAAGTTCCGCCCATCTCCAGTCCGCAATCGGTGGAGGCTGCCGAGGCATTCCCGGGAGTTCCGGGGAGCCGAGGACGGGACGCCTGACCTGCGGCATGCGGAGATGAAAGCCAGGACATCATGAAGCAGTATCGGGTGGGGTTGGTGGGGATCGGGGCCGTGGGCACCGAGATGGTGAAGGTGCTGCGGCAGCGCAACTTTCCGGCCAGCGAGATTCGCATCCTGGCGCGCTCCGAGCGCGACGAGGTCGTGGCGGGCGAGACGTTCCGCGTGCACGAGGCAAAGCCGGAGGCCTTTGACGGCCTGGATTTTGCGCTGTTCGCCGGGACCGAGGGGTCGAAGGGCGCGTCCAAACTCTTTGGCTGGGAGGCGGTCAAGCGCGGCTGCGTGGTGATCGACAACGGCGACGACTTCCGCATGGATGACCGCGTGCCGCTGGTGGTCCCCGAGATCAACGGCGAGGCGCTGGACCGGCACCAGGGGCTCATTGCCAACCCGAACTGCAGCACCATCATCACGCTGATGGGGCTGGCGCCGCTGCACCGTGTGGTGCCGATCCGGCGCTTTGTCGCCTGCACCTACCAGTCGGTCAGCGGCACCGGCCGCGCGGCCATCGATGAGCTGGAGCAGCAGGCCCGGGCCTGGGCCACGGGCGGCGCGATGGAAGTGAAGGCCTATCCGCACCAGATCGCCTTCAACCTGATCCCGCAGATCGGCAGCGCCAAGAAGGAGATGCCGGGGTTCACGACCGAGGAGGCCAAGATGCTCTTCGAGACGCGCAAGATCCTGGGCGCGCCGGACATCCGCGTGGCCGCCACCTGCGTGCGCGTGCCGGTATTCTATGCGCATTCGATCGCCGTGCACATCGAGTTCTCCGGGCCGATGTCGCCGGAGCGCGCCCGCGCCATCCTGGAAAAGGCGCCGGGCGTGCAGGTGCTGGACGACCTTGCCGCCGGCAAGTACCCGATGCCGCTGCCGCTGGCGCACACGGACGACACCGTGGTCGGGCGCATCCGCGACGATCCGAGCGTCGAAAACGGCCTGGCGCTCTTCGCCGTGGGCGATAACATCCGCAAGGGCGCGGCGCTCAACGCCGTGCAGATCGCCGAGGAGATGATCCGGCGCCGGCTGGTCTGATTTCCGGGATACCGCAAATCCGTTTGGGGCGGGCGGATTTGCCCGCCCCTTTTTGGTGCAATCGATGACACCTGTAAAAAACCCTTGGGACAAGCGCCTCTGGCGCGATGGCGTCTGCCGGCCCGGGCTGGGCGGCAAGACCGTGATGCTCTGGGTGATGCTGCTGCTGTTCGGCGGCGTGGCCGCGGGGATCGCGTACAAGGCGCCGCACATGCTCCATTTTTCGCGTGCGCACTGGGAGGTCCTGTTCCCGTTCGGCTTTGCGGCCGTGGGCCTGGCATTCCTGATTGCCGCGCTGATTGCCACGGCGCGATGGCTGCGGTTTGGCCGGTGCGTGGTGCGCCTGCGCACCGTGCCGGGCGTGATCGGCGGGCGCTTTCGCGGCGAGGCCCTGCTGCCGGAGAACTTCCCGCCGGACACGGACGTGCGCCTGGAGCTGGTCTGCGAGACCACCCGCACGACGCCGGGTCGGAAGAGCGACGACCACGACAGCGTGTCCGTCAGCCGCGACTGGGCGCAGACCCTCCGCGTGTCCGTCAATGCGGCCTACAGCCAGGGCGGCCGCTGCACGATTCCCTTCGACTTCGTGGTGCCGTACGGGCTTCCGGACGAGACCGATGCGCGCACGGAAGAACGGACGCGCGTGGCGGTCCAGTGGAAGCTGCGGGTGTTTGCGCGGATCGACGGGCCGGACCTGGACATCACCTACCGCGTGCCGGTCTTCCGGACGCCGGCGAGCGACCCGGCGGTCAGGGGCGAAACCGGCGAAGAGAAGGGCCTCGACGCGTTCCTGCGCGACACGGGCGAGCAGCGGCGGCTGCGGGTCGAGAACGTGCAGGGCGTGCAAACCTACATCTGTGATGCCCGGGGAATGAAGCAGGGCGTGGCCGTGGTGCCGGCGATTTTCGGGCTGGTCTTTCTGACCGTGGGCGTGCTGGTTCCGGTAAATGCCCTGCCGGATCTGCTGAAGGAAGTCTTCAAGAAGGCCGAGGGGTGGTACAACCTGTTCCGGCTGTTCCCGCTGGTGATGGCCGCAGGGATCTGCCTGATCATGGCCGTGTTCAGCCTGTTCGGGCTGCTGATGCTGTACATCGGCCTGCACGCCTTTATTTCCCGGCGCACCTGGATCCGCGACGGCATGCTGCACCAGCAGGCGCGCCTGTTCGGCATCCCCTGGTCACGGCGCGTGCCGTGCAGTCGCATCTCCGGGGTGAATATTGGCGGCAGTTCCTCCAGCGGGGGAAAGACCTGGTACGACATCGATATCGAGTGCAACGCAGCGTCGAGCTTCGGCCGGCATCCGCTGCGCCGCCTGTTCAGCCGCCTGACCGTGGTCACCAACGTGCCCACCACGCGCGAGGCGGACGAGATCATCAAGCGCCTGCGCGCGGAGCTGCATCTGCCGGCAGAGCCGGAGGAATAGCAGGTGCCCCAGGCGTATCGCGCTGCGGGGCAGCGCTCCTACATGTGGACGGGGGCGTGGAAGATTGTAGGCGTATCGCGCTGCGGGGCAGCGCTCCTACATTTGGATGGGGGCATGGAAGATTGTAGGAGCGCTGCCCCGCAGCGCGAAGTGTGATATCGCCTATTGCAAAGATTGATCCTAAATCCGACAGGCTGCTAGCGAGGCAGCCTCCTCCCTCCTCCCACCTTCCACCCTCCACCAAGACCCCATGCCCAATGACGCGGCGCAGCCGCCAATGGCGCGCGATCGCGCCGTTCTCTTGCCCTCCCGTTACTTTCGGAGTATCGTCTTCACTGCGTACTGTTCATTGCTCACTGAATACTGCTCACTGAATACTGCTCACTGTTTACTGATCGCTGGCCCACCCGAGGAACCGCTTCCCAATGCCGCCCCTGTTTAAGCCATTGTTCAACCCCAGGCTCCTGACCGGCCGCGCAGCCGGATTCGACCCTGCCTTGCCCCCGGAACTCACGGCCCTGGCCAGCGAATGGGCGCGCACGGTTGCTGATCCGGCGTTTCTGCAGTTGAACGAGAAACCCCTGCAAGGTCAGTTCCTGACGGACATCTTCGCGCGGCTGCTCGGCTATACCCCGGCCGTCGGCCATCTCGATGCCTACCATCTGAAACCGGAATCCGCTTCCACCGAGACCCAGGGCAGCCGTACCCCTGATGCCCGCCTCGGTTTCTTTGGCCCCGAAAAAGACACCACCCGCGTGGTCGTCGAACTCAAGGCTCCCGGCGCCGACCTCGATGCCAGGCAGAGCGCCTACGGCAACCTGACGCCCGTCGAACAGGCCTTCGGTTACCTCGCCAAGTTTGACGACTGTCGCTGGGTGATCGTTTCCAACTTCACCACCGTCCGGCTCTACAGCAAGCGTCGCGGTCAGGTCTGCGCTCACGCGTTCGATGTTGCGGATCTCGCCAAACCGGATTCGATCCGGCTCTTTCTGTTCCTGCTCGGACGCGACCGCTTGATCGCCCCGCCTCCCCAGGCCAGCGCAATCGACCTCCTGCTCGATGAATCCTGCGCCAAGGAACAGACCATTACCCACGATTTCTACGCGCTCTTCACCGCGGTCCGCAGCGATCTTTTCGGCGCAATGTGCCGCGACAATTCGCCGCCCGCCGGGGCCGATCCGGCGGAACACCGCGTCGGCCTCCTTGCCTTGACCCAGAAACTGCTCGACCGCATCCTCTTCATCTGTTTCTGCGAGGACACCGGCCTTCTCCCGCGCGGCGTCATCCGCCAGGCCCTCGAAGCCGCCGGGCAGGGGTTTGTGCGTACCACCCGCTGGCAGCAGTTGCAGGGGCTGTTCGCGTCCGTGGACCGCGGCAACCCGGCCGTGAAGATCAACGCCTACAACGGCGGCCTCTTCCGGCCTGACCCGGCGCTGGACCGCCTCGCGATCTCCGACGCCACCCTCGAAGGCTGCCTGCGCCTCGCCGGTTATGACTTCGCCACCGACCTCAACGTCAACATCCTCGGCCACATCTTCGAGCAGTCCATTACCGACCTGGAACGCCTCCGGGCCGACATCCGCCAGGAAACCATTGACCTGACGAAGTCCAGCCGCAAACTGGGCGGCATCTTCTACACGCCGGAGAACATCACGCAGTACATCGTCGCCGAGACCATCGGCGGCTGGCTCAAGAACCGCTTCGACGAATTGGAATTACGCCTCTCCCCGGAGACCCAGAAGACCGAACCCCGCCGGCGCGACGCCCGCCTGGCGCTCTGGGAAGCCTACCAGGACGTGCTGCGCCACCTGAAAGTGCTCGATCCGGCCTGCGGCTCCGGTGCCTTTCTCGTTGCCGCCTTCGATTACCTGCAGGCCGAGTATGCCCGCGCGAACCAGCAACTGGCCGCGTTGCGCGGCAATCAGCCCGAACTCTTCGACCTCGACCGCCACATTCTCACCCACAACCTTTTCGGCGTCGATATCAGCCCCGAATCAGTCGAGATCGCCAAACTCGCCCTGTGGTTGAAGACCGCCCGTACGGATCGCCCCCTGAACGACCTCGACGCCAACCTGCGCCGCGGCAATTCACTCGTCTCCCCGGCCCCCGACCTGCCCCCCGCCGTCGCCGAGGCGGCCTTCGATTGGCGCGCCGCCTTCCCGGAGGTCTTCGCGGCAGGCGGTTTCGACTGCGTGATCGGCAACCCGCCCTACATCCGTCAGGAGTGGCTCGGCCCCTGCAAGCCCTCCTTCGAACGCGAGTTCCGCTGCTACGCGGGCACGGCGGACGCCTATCTCTACTTCATCGAGCGCGGTTTGGACGTGTTGCGGCCGGGCGGGCGGCTCGGGTTCATCACCTCGGGCACGTTCACCAGCGCCAACTTCGCCGCTCCCTTCCGCGCCTGGCTACCAACCGCCGCCCGGTATCTCAGCCTCGTCAACTTCGGTGAGAACCAGCCCTTCGCCGACGCAGAGATGGTCTTCCCCACCATTTCGATTCTGGAGAAAACACCGGCTGCCAATCCGGGCAACTCTTCTTTCCGCGCCTACTTCATGCGCGGCAACATCCCGGACTCGATTGCCGACGCCGTGGTCGCCGATGGCATCGACTGCGACGCGACGGTCTTCGCCCGGCCCGAATGGCGCTTCCAGGCCCCCGCCGTCACCGCGCTCTTCGACCGGCTCATGGCTTCCGGTCGGCCATTGGACGAAGTTGTCGGCGGCCGCATCTACCGCGGCGTCCTGACCGGACTCAACGAAGCCTTCATCGTCGATCAATCCACCCGCGATCGCTTGGTCGCCGCCGATCCCGGCTGCGCCCCGCTCCTGCGCAAGATGCTGCGCGGCCAAGACCTGCGCCCGTGGTATCAAGAGAACGAAGGCAACTGGCTAATCGTCATGCCCAACGGTTTCACGCGACAAGCGTTCGGCCAGGCGGATGAAGCGCAAGCGTGGACCCGGTTATCCCAGCGATACCCCGCCCTGACTGCGCATCTGGCACCATTCACGGATGCCGCCCGCAAACGCACCGACCAGGGCGAGTTCTGGTGGGAACTGCGTTCCTGCGACTACTATCCGGCTTTCGATCAACCCAAGATTCTCTGGCCCGACATCTCCAAGTTACCTCGGTTCTCATGGGACGATGAAGGTGCCTACGTCAACAATACCGGTTACATCCTGCCGACCGAACCATGGATGCTCTGCATACTGAAATCGCGCGTGCTTTGGTTCTGCATAAGCCAGATCTCGACGCCGTTGCGCCTGCGCGGTGGACTCTGGCAGTTTCGTTGCATTCAACAGTTCATGGCGCGCCTGCCGATCCCTACGGTACCAGAACAGGACCGCGCCGCACTGACCCAGTTGGCGCAGTCGGCGACGGCCCTGGCCCGCGAACGTTACGCCCTGCACGGCACGGTTCGTCATCGTCTGCTTGCGGACTTCCCATCGCCAGCGCAGACGCTCAACACCCGGCTGACCGAATGGTGGACGCTCGATTTTGCCGTCTTCCGTGGCGAACTCCGCAAAGCGCTCAAGGCGGA